>CAKZVF010000100.1 GCA_937921995.1 uncultured Pirellulaceae bacterium | reverse complement strand
CATCGTCCACCTGTCCAATGACTTGGGCGTCGTCATTGGCAACGATGTTACGATCGGACATGCGGCGATTATTCATGCCTGCACTGTGCAAGATGAGTGCCTTGTCGGAATGGGAGCAACGCTGATGGACGGCGTTGTGATCGGAAGGGGATCTATTGTTGGCGCGCATTCTCTGGTAACCCAAGGAACGATTGTGCCTTCGGGATCGTTGGTCATCGGTTCTCCCGCGAAAGTTGTCAAGGCACTTTCGCCAGAACGCCAAGCATCGCTGAAGAAGATGGCTGCAAAATATGTGATCGTCTCAAGGGCTCATAAAGCTAAGTTTCAATAGTCGCTTGGCAATAGTGGCTGTAGCTTAGTGGCTGTAGCTCCTCCGAGAGCCAGGCCGACGAATTTCGGCCACTGGCGATGCAAGTGAAATTCAAACAGGTTGGACAGCCACGAGCTTGGCCGGGAAGATAAGTTGATCACGAATTAAGCTTTCTTGTTTCAACACGCTAAGGCCCGTCATGGAGTACGCGGTTATGAGCCCTCTCAAAAAACGGTTCACAATTGCTACTCAAGCCAAATCCGATAGGAAAACAACAACGTGAGCATTAAGAAAATGGTTTATCTCGCAATCGCTTGCGGCATCTTGGGCTTGTTTTGGTTCGGCTGGAAAATGACATCGCGCAGTAGTTACGAATCAGCGGAGTACAAAACGCTCGAAACCGACGGCAAATTTGAAATTCGCGAATATCCAGATTTGATGCTGGTGACGACAGCGGCAAAATTCCAATCGCAGGGCAACGATGGTAGTTTTGGCCGGCTGTTCAAGTAGATCAGCGGCGGCAACGAAAGTAGCAGCAAAGTTTCCATGACCACACCTGTGTTCATGGAGCCCGAAGCCGAGCAATCCGGCGGGCAGATGGGGTTCGTATTGCCCTCCGCCGTCGCTGCCAGTTCCATCCCAGCACCAACCAATGAGAAGGTCAAAATCGAAAAACGCGCCGCAGGCAAATTCGCAGTCTTGCGATTTTCTGGTCAGATGAACGAAAAGACGAAGACTTCGACGGAGCAAAAGCTGCGAAAGTGGATTGACGCCAAAGGTCTCTCCGGCGGGCCAACCGTCGAGTTCGCGGGATACGATCCGCCTTGGACGCCCGGATTACTTTGTCGTAATGAAGTGCTGATTCGTTTGCCGTAGTGGGCACGACAAAGTCAATTGTCTACCTTCACGGCAAGAAACACGGCTTATGATTCAGGGGGCACGTTACCCCACATGCCTGTGAGCTTTTCGATTTCCAAATCGCCGAGCACTTTACACTGACAGGCCAGCCGCAGTCCGTTTTCCAAACTGTCTGTCTGCCGATGCGGCGGAAAACCAAGCCGCCATTTCTCTACGCCGGTCATCGGCGAGACCTCGCCTTTGAGACGCACGGCACAGGTACCACAGGTTCCCAGACCACGACAGTGAATCAGCCGAGCGACGCCGTTATACAGCGGTAGATTTGCACGCATCAAAACGTGACGCAAGTTGTCGCCAGTTTCGCATTGGATCGTCTGGTTATTGAAAGTGATTTTTGGCATGGGTTCGGGGTTTGTCCTGAAAATGACCTCGGCTCTCGTTCCGCGTTCATCAAATCCGTTTGACGTTTCGCATCGTCCAGCGAAGGACGATGCAAAAAACAGCGGTGTTTGCTTGTTAGAACCGGATCTTTTAGGCACGGACAACGTCATGGAAAGCTCTCATCACTCCTGCCAAACGAAGGTTGCAGTTTTTCCAGGTTGTCAAACGGTTGCACATCATCCTTCAGCAGTCATTTCCTCAGGTTTTCGCGAATTTCTGTTTCTTTCCCAAGATTGCGTTTGCCGTGACGAAATAGGGCAGACAACATTAACTTGGAGGTGCGATGAAAAGCGATTTGATGAGCAAACCGACGATTTTGGAAAAGCCCTATTCGGCAAAAAGCGGTTGGGGCATGTTGGCTGGGATTCTTGGATGCCTTGCCGTTTCGGTTGTTATGCTTTTTTGGGCCGGTTCGGTCGAAAGTTTTCTGCTGCTGATTCCTTCGATAGTCATTTTCCTTGGATCGATTATCGCGAGTCTTGGGATGGTTGCCGTCCAGCCCAATAGCTCGCGCGTGTTGCTGCTCTTTGGTGACTACAAAGGCACCATCAAAGAATCGGGCTTCTACTGGGTTAACCCATTCTTCAGCAAACAAAAAGTCTCGCTGCGAATCCGAAACTTCGAAACGGGAACGACGACGACACCAGAGCAGCGTGACGCGGCTGGCAAAATTGTGACTCAAAAAACACGTTCAGCAAGCCGGCCCTCCAAAGTAAATGATCGCGACGGAAATCCAATCGACATTTCAGCCGTCGTTGTTTGGAAAGTTGTGGACACCGCGGAAGCCCTGTTCGAAGTCGACGACTATGAACACTTTGTGCATATCCAAAGTGAGGCGGCGCTGCGTGTGCTGGCGACGCGGCACCCTTACGACAGCGAAGACCATGAAGTCTCTCTGCGCGGAAGCACGACCGAAATTTCCGAACAGCTGGAACACGATATCCAGGAACGGCTGCAAAAGGCGGGCGTGGAAGTCATCGAAGCCCGGATCAGCCATCTGGCCTACTCGCAGGAGATCGCGGCGGCGATGCTTCAGCGCCAACAAGCATCCGCCGTCGTCGCCGCCCGCAGCCGAATCGTTGAAGGTGCCGTTGGAATGGTGAAGATGGCCCTGGATCAGTTGGCCGGCGAAGAGATCGTAGACCTGGATGATAAGAGCCGAGCCCAGATGGTTTCGAATCTGCTTGTGGTACTCTGCGGCGACCGCAGCGCCCAACCGGTGATCAACGCCGGTGATGGCTAAACGGGGTAGATGGTTTCCGGGTTGAACTGTTTGCTTGGTGTGTCTAACCGAAAATCTGACGCGTCAACCAAGCCCCAGAAACGGCGCTCGTGCCGACGAGGAACGTCCCCCACATGGTGTCAACAATCGCCAGTTTCAGCGTGTAGCCTTTGAGCGTGGCGAGATTGGTAAAGTCGTAGGTCGCGTAGGTGAAGAAACCGAACAGAGCTCCGTACAGCAAGACGTTCCAAAGCGAACCGCCTTTGAGCGATGGGCTGACAGCGAAAATGATCACGCCGGCGATGTACATGACGTAGAAAAAAACGGCGACGGGAATATTGAATTTGTCTAATAGCAGCGGGCCGATCTCGTTTCGGTAGAACGATTTGGCAACCGTGCCCAGCCATAAAAAATCAATCGCAAAGAAGACAATCAGCGTCAGAAAATAAGCGGCAACATAACGTAACATGGAACTTCCTCAAATTCATTCGATAGCCAATGAAACCAATGGGCTCACCGAGGAAGATCTTAACAGATTTCTTCTGGTGATCGACTGCGCGATTCTTCTACAGCATGGCGAAACATACGAGGTATCGAATCGGTTTCCCAACAACCGTTCAAAGAAGGTCGCCTTCACCAAGAATAAAATTGGGGGCTTGATTAGCTGACCGGTGCCAGTTCTGTCAGGCTGGTGTAAGTGCGCTCAGTGGGGAACTCACATTTCACTGGTGGCGTGTCCGTTTCCCCTAACTCAAACCGGACTTGGCCGTATTTTTGGTTGTGGTACTGATAGTAGGCTTTCCAGTTCTCACGTGAGATTTTTCGTAGAGGCTGATCGCTACGTTCGGAAACTTCCTCGATAAATTTAAAATGGGATTCAATCGTCTCCAGCATATCGGCTTCGCCGATGTAGTTGGCATACCAACCTTTTTCGTTGAGGTGATTTGTGTTCTCATTGTGTGGAGCATTTACCGTGCCAATTATGGAGCCGTCCTCCAGGAAACTGACAAGTTCACAGTAGTACGTCTCGAGGCAAACAGCAATTTCTGCGAATGCCAAACTATCGGCGCTAAGGAAGATTCTTCCCTTACTGTTGTAGGGGGCATCTTTGAGCCAGTAGTCCCCCAAGCTTTCGAAGCCCATCGCAGTCGCGGCCGGGAGATGTTCTTCAATATGCGCTGCTAATTCTTCGGGCATATTCAACGGGTGCAGGGGGTCCAGAAGTAGTTCCTGGAACATCCGCTGTAGTTTTCGATTTTCGGCGAGCTCTTCACCAATGCACTTTCTCAGAGACACGATCATGATGGGAACGGCAAAAGGGGCCGCGATGAACATCAACCCGTTGACGACCAGATAGAACAAACACTTACGCAGCGGCGAAGCTGTTGAGAGTCCGACTTGAGAAATGAGCGAGTTGCCTTCGCCACAAAAACGAAAAGCCCACCAGATCCAGACGAAAAGGATCACCTCGGTAACAACGATGTATGCTAATAGAACGTTCCAAGCCATATCTACTTTCAGCGTGCGTGGGGGGATAGGTTTCGTTGAAAAAAACTAGCTTTTGACCTCATCGTGAGCACCAACGCCCTAAAATCTTTTGCACAAAAGCTTGTGTTTGCGTAGATCTGATCGCTATATTCGTTTCAATTACTACGCATCATCTTCAACGCGTTCTTTGGAAATCCATCTATCTATGACCTGCTCATCACATTCAAAATTCCTGAGACGTTTGTGCTTTTTATGCGCGGCTTTTATGCCGCTTGTTTCCATGGCTCACGGACAAGACGTTGCTCCGGTTGTTTCGCGCAACAAAGAACTTTCGAAAATTGACTCCAGGGCAAACAAGGTTGATGATGCATTCATCCGAAACGCTGTTGGAATCGCTGGCGAATATGAAAAGGCCGGCGACGTCGCTCGCGCCGTCGATTACCTGCATGCGATGAGTCTGCTCAAGCCCGGCACGCCGGCGATTGAGGGCAAATTAAAACAACTCCGTGAACAAGTTCTCTCCGCGCACGATTTCACCCTTACGCTTGAACCGTCCGCTTCTTGGGGGAACCCCGTCGGCTATGTGAGAGAAGGTAAACCCTTTCGAGTCGCTGCCAAAGGCGAATACAGGGCGTTGCTCAATAGCGCAGTAGGCCCCGACGGATTTCCCGATGATGATGCCAAAACGGGACTGATCAAAGATGTTCCGCTGGGAAAACTAGTGGGCGTGATTGTTGAGTCGCCCAAGCCTGAGCGGAAAGGGAAGAACAAGGAGATCGAGCCTAAACCGTTCGAAATTGGAGCGGAAAAAGTCGTCAGGCCGCGGCATACCGGCTATCTGTACCTCAAAGTCAATCTGCCTGCCCAATCGAAGGCCAATGGTGCGTTACAGGTCCAGCTGTCGGGGTATGTCTTGGCCCCGGACGGCCAAAATATCGGCAAGTAGAGGAAGAGCGCGTTTGCGGATAAGGCGATTTGACTTCGCCCTTTTCATTATCCGGCCAGAATGGGAACAAACGGAGCGGCGATTGACAGTACGACCATCGTTGAACCGACCATCAATTTGCCGGCGGTACCAAGTAGTCGACCCAAAAATGCGGCCGCGCCAATCTTAACGCTCTCCTTCATTGGTTTTCCCAACCATCTTTCGCCTAAGGTCGCTCCGATCCATGCACCTACGGCTGCAAACAGGATGGAACCGATCAGCATTCCAACCAGCGGAATAGGAAATGGGATGCCGAATACGGCGCCCGCCATTCCACCAGCGACCGAACCGATCACCGAAAGTGTCGCCCCGCGATTGGATCCGCCCAGCTGCTTGGTTCCTAAAACCGAGGTCAAGAATTCGATCAGTTCGCCAACGATTGCCAACACAATTAGCGCCGCAACAATCCCCCAGTGAAACTGATAAGGTTGGGGACCGGTAAACAGCCAAAGCAACGCGCTTCCGACAATCAACCAGTTTCCAGGTAAACCAATTAGGTTCAGCCCCCAAAACAGGATCACTGAAATAATAAATAGCGCAAGCCAAACGTAAACCATTTCCGCGGCAACCATCAGAACCAGAACGTAGAGTTTGACTGAACAGATTCAATCAACGTTGAAACATAGCTTAACCCATTGCGTGGACCTTGAATGGGTGGTGTTGGGTCAATGGCCCTTACTTCGAGTCCGGAGGGCTCGGAGTGTGAGCGGCGAGGCGCTAGCCGCTGGTTCGATGAGCCACGTTTTCCAGATGTTTCTTTTCTTGGCTCTGAAAGCCGCCCGGTTCGTAGCGCAACGTTTTCACGATGTTTCTGGCAAAGGTGTCGCAAACCGCCTAAACAACGGTAACCCAGCATTGGCTAGCAGCCATAGCGTCAGTGCCGCTCACCACTATCAAACTTTCGTCGAAACTGACGTTGATACGTTTGCTGCCACCCTGTAATTATTTCATTCGGCCAAGGTGTTTGGCGGAAAATGAGATAATTTCCATAAGGGAAGCTGCGAACTTGTTAGCCCTGAAACGAATTCGATCGCAAATGTATTTCGGTGTGGCCGCGCTTGTGCTGGTCATGACGCTGTTGTCGTTTGCTGCGTTTCAAGGGATTTGGAAGTTTCAAAAACTGACCAAAAACATCCGCGACCGATCCATTGAACTCCCTCTGGCCGCTGAACTGAATCAAAAAGTAAGCGAACTAAGATCCGTTTTGTGGGACAGCAAAGACCTCATCGCAAACCGACAAGACATCCCGTTTCTTAGCACCAACGAGGAATCGATTCCCAGTTCTTTCAGCGGCAAACGTGACGCGGTCGAACAAGCATTGGAACGCTACCACCAGCAGCTGATCAACAGCAAAATCAACGATATTCGTATCGCCGAAAACACGCGCGAGCTTGAATTTGTGGCTGATTTTCGACGCTCGTTGGCAAAGATTAAACGTGACTACGAAAGCGGCGAAAAAGTCTTCACCGGCAGTCGGTACGGATTGGTAACCACGCTCAAGGAAGACCTCGCAAAACTCCAACACGAAGCGGCTCAACTGCCCGTCTTCATGCAGCAGCGGATGCAGGCGTTTGCCGAAAACGCACGCTCTGAATACCACGGGGCCTACGTGATGTGTTTGGTCGTCACACTGGCGGCGTTGGGCGTGATCGTATTCCTGGCCGCCATGTTCCGGAAACGAATTTTTCTTCCGCTGGAAACACTTGTTTACGGCTCACGTCAGGTCGCCAATGGAAACTACGAACATCGAATCCAGCTCGACAGCGACGACGAAGTCTCCGAACTTGCCGATGCACTTGACGCGATGACTCAGAATTTTCAGCGGATCCAAAAAGACCTCAACCAAAAGGTGCAACGCGGAACTCAAGAGGTCATCCGCAGCGAGAAAATGGCCAGCGTCGGATTTCTGGCCGCCGGTATCGCTCATGAGATCAACAACCCGTTGGCTTCGATCGCGTGGTCCGCGGAATCTTTGGAATCACGCGTCCAAGACATTCTTCAACCTGAAAGCGGGCCTTTAGCCGACGCGACCGCCCAGCAGATGGACGAAGAAATCGTACAGGTGAAAAAGTACCTGTCCCTCATCCAAGAAGAAGCCTTCCGTTGCAAAGAGATTACGGCGGGGCTGCTGGATTTTGCACGGATGGGCGACGCGAAAAAGGTCCCCGTCAACATCGGCGAAGTCGTTCAAACGGTCATCGAAATGATTAAACCGATGAGCAAGTATCGCGATCGCAACTTGCATTACGCGCCCAACTCCACGGTTTTCGCTTCCGCTAACTCGCAAGAGCTGAAGCAGGTCGCACTGAACCTAATCACCAACGCGCTCGGCAGCGTCGAATCTGGCGGAACGGTCGATATTCGCCTAAGCTCCGAAGACGGCCACGCCGTGCTGACTGTTTCGGACGATGGTTGCGGCATGACCCCTGAAATCAAACAACATCTTTTCGAACCCTTTTTCACTCGTCGGCGCGACGGGCAGGGGACCGGATTAGGACTTTCGATTACCTATCAAATCGTGCAAGAGCACGGTGGCGAAATCGAGCCCTACAGCGCCGGTCCCGGTCAAGGTTCAACTTTCACCGTACGCATTCCTCTGTGTCAGCAGACATCGCATCAACAAATTGAGCAAACTCATGGAAAAAAAACAGCAGCCTAAGCAAAAATCGCTTCGAGTTTTATTTGCCGATGACGAACTGCATCTGCAGGAACTGATCGCGGCCGAATTGCCACGCATGGGGCATGTGGTCACGGTCTGTCCCGATGGAAAAGCCGCCGCCAAAGAGCTGGAAGAGAATTCCTATGACTGCCTGTTGGTCGATCTTGATATGCCAGGACTCAACGGCATCGACGTGATCAAAAAAGCCAAATCCGTATCGCCAACGATCGAAGCGATTGTCCTAACCGGCAAAGGCTCGACAGAAAGCGCTATCGCGGCGCTGAAGCTGGGTGCGTTTGATTATCTGGTGAAACCGTGCCGATTGGTTGAACTCAAAACGTTGCTGCAAAAGGTTGCTGCTCGTTTGGAACTGACCAACCGTATCCACTCTCTGGAACTGCAGCTGCAAACCGCTCAAGGCACACCCAAGATGGTCGGCAATGATCGTAGTATGCAAAAGGTCAAAGCGCTGCTGGAGAAAGTCGCTCCCACCAACTCGACCGTGTTGATTCACGGAGAAACGGGTACCGGAAAAGAGCTTGCGGCGCGGATGGTTCACGAATTAAGCCTGCGTGTAAAACAAAATTTCGTCGCCGTTAATTGTGGAGCGCTTCCTGAGAATCTGATCGAGAGCGAACTGTTTGGGCACCGCAAAGGCGCCTTCACCGGCGCTGACGAACATCGCAAAGGATTGTTCGAAGTCGCCGATGGCGGCACGCTGTTTCTGGACGAGGTCGCGGAACTGCCCAAGGCCACGCAAGCTTCGTTGCTGCGTGTGCTCGAGAGCGGTGAAGTGCGGCGAGTCGGCGATAGTCAACCGTTCAAGGTCGATGTGCGTATCGTCTGTGCGACGCATAGGAATCTTGAACAAATGGTGGCTGACGGCGAGTTCCGTCAGGATTTGATGTACCGGATCAATACTTTTGTTGTCGACCTGCCCGTATTGCGGGATCGTGTTTCTGACATTCCTGAATTGGCGTTCCACTTACTCAAACGCACGCGTCCAGAAATTCAAACCGTTGCTCAGGCGTTTGATCAATCGGCGATTGAATTGCTTCAGTCTCACCACTGGCCGGGCAACATTCGCGAACTGGCCAACGTGATCGAGCATGCGTCGATTCTCAGTGACCGTTTGCCGATTTCCGCTTCGGATTTGCCGACGCACTTAGGCCAGCCTTCGACGTTGTTGCTGCCGGTTCGCAATGTGGGAAAATCGCTGCGTGAGATCGAGATGGAAACGATCTACGCCACGCTCGATTCGCTCAACGGCAACAAAACGGCTGCCGCACAGCAATTGGGCATCAGCCTCAAAACGCTGTACAACAAACTCAACAGCGACACCCACCGTCGCGCCGCGTAGTCGCGAGAAGGCATCGCTTGCCACTTCACATTTTCACGACTTCTCGGTGTAGTGGATGAGGCAACGAGTCCAGCAGTTCCATTAAACGCATAGTTGATAGGGCCGGTTCCCACCGGCCTTTTCGGGTAAAGGTTCGGCTCGGCCGGTAGGAACCGGCCCTACAACTTCTTTTAAGCCCATTGCCAACCAAGGTTTTCATTTTCCGTCTTCGTGAGTCAGCTGATTTTCGAGCCTTGACTCACTCACGGTTCGGATGTGGTCCAACACCCGGAAGTGGATCGCGTGAATGATCGAGTCTGTCCATGTCTTCCAGTACAACTGGGGGTACATGTCAACCGAATACCAAGTGTGTCCTTCTAGTTTCGTGCGGCCGTTGGGCAGGTCGATCAAGCGAAACTCACCCTTGTGACTGCGTAGAAAACCGTCCAGATGAGGAGGGTGTATGTCTTCATAGGGGCTCAACTCCGTCATCGGGCACGGCTGATCTTCGACGGAGAACGCTAGATGGTGCGGCTGGTCCCAGACGGTGATCGGTTCCACAAAATCACCCGTCGAAAACTCACAGTAACGCACGGCACCGACGCCCGTTCCTTCGATTCTTGCGCGGACGGGATAGGCGACGCCAAGTTGAAACAGAATTCCCGGCGATGAGGTTATCTCAGGAAACGCGACGACTTGCTCCCAGACTGCTTCGGCCGGTGCGTCGATTTCGACAACGGTAACGGCTTCAAAAAGAACAGGTCGGGTTAACGCATGTTCAATCCCCGCCGAAGAAGGCAAGAGAAGCAATATCACCATCCAGGAAGGGCTTCTGGCACTGGTGGAAACAGCAATCAAATGCCCAATCAGCCCACCAATTCCCGCTGCCGGCAACATGATCGGCAGGGCCATGAGGATGCAAATGACACCTTCAAAAGCCAACACGACCAAGATGCCACATCCAAGCAGCACAGCTGTCAAGGAAACACCAATGGCGCTCCAAGCCTTTGCGTCGTTATTGTGTTTTGATTGGCTGTATCCGCAAATCACGCCCAGCAAGACCGGCGAACTAAAAAATATCGACGCCCCATACTCTCCAAGAAAAAAGATGCTGCCCATCAGGATCGCTACTGTGACCCCAAGACCGGCCACAATATTTCCAATCGTGTGCAACAACAAAGTTGCATCGGAGTCTGAGCTCGGAGTTGGGACGGGTTCCACCGAGTCTGGGGAATCGCCGATCTCAGGTGGGGGAGAAGGGGCATCTGTCTCAGACACCGGTTGTGCTGCCGGATCATGTGTTGGGGCAAAACACATTCCCACCATGACGAACAAATTTACGAAGGGACACAAAATCCACATCGCCATCCAAGGGCCGAATCCGGCATCAACAAACCTTCTTACCGAAAATAAAATGGCCAGGAAAACGAACGGCAGCGACCACAGCAGAACGAACCAAGTCACCCACGAAGGCGCTCCGGCGATGGACTCAATTCGCAGCTGATTAAACGGAAGCACAAAAGCCAACGGTCCGTAGATTTTGCCGCAGGTCAGCCAAATCAGGAGTAGTTCTGTAATGTACTTCAGCCCCATCAGCGCACCACCCCACAACGCGTACTGCATGCCGTTTAAAGGTTGACGAAGCCAATGGTAGAGACGCTGCATAGACTGGCTACTGTGGCAAGTTGTGAAAGTGGTGTTAAAGAACGGCCGGTTTCGACGGGAAACATAGTATATCATTGGTGCGGCGGATGATGTTCGTCGGCCATTGAGCAAAAATGGGGTAGGGTTTGACTGAAAATAAAAGCGCGTCCGATGAATTTGACACTGAAGCCTCTCGTAATTTTGGCGAAGGCGACTTGGACGACTTGGACTTAGACTTGGATCTGGTAACTTCCCCTCGAGTTCAATTTCCATTGAGTGTTTTCTTCGAGTTGACGGGCTTGGTGGCGTTAGTCAGCCTTTACGCCAATGCGATCGGATCGTTGGCGGTGGCAGCATTTGCTGCGATGGCGATCGCTATTTTATTTCGACAGGGAATCGCAGCTTTAGTTTGCTTTGCGATTGCGCTGTCACTGGCAACTGTCAATTCCACGGCAACCAGCTTTTTCGTGTGCCTTGCCTTGGGATGTCTAATCGCCAGCTGGCCCATCACGCGAGCAAGGATTTTGTCTTGTTTTGGTTTTCGTAAGACGCACCAATGCAAAGCTCAATAGATTCACCGGCGGCGGATGGCGGCTGAGAATTCTTCTGTGATGCCTGTCTCCCGAGCCCGAATGTCGATTCTTGCCGCGCGTTTGGTCTGCTCAAAGGATTGACCCTCTTCAGAAGCGATCAAACCATTTTCAAAAGCGAATTGATCACTATATCCGGGCAGCACGATGCGCGGATCCAACCAATTAATCGGCTCGGGCGTCAGCTCATAGGTCTGCCGCGTGATACCGTTGGCACAGTTGTTGAGGAATGTGTGATAGAACTCAGGATCGGTCTCCAAGCGGTTGATCCGCTGTGCGAAACGGAGGAACAGTTGCTGGATTTGCGGGGGCGTCGCGTTCAGTTTGTACAACCAAACTCGATCGCCGGGGCGGTGGACGGTTCGTACCCCAATCAAATCACGTTCGTCGCCAATCACATGAGCCAGCTCATAATTTCGGTAGACTCCCCTAAGCGGACTGTACCGTTCGCCTTGCTGGCGGCGGACTTCCACCGAAAGACAAAAGTATTGGGGTTCTGGCAGGGGACAGTCTCCGCCGACGCCGAAGCTGAGCATGACATGGGCCAGCCCTTCGGAGGCAGTGAATTTTTGAACGATCAGGGACAATGAATCAAGGTCTGACAGCTGGAACGTGCGTTTCTCGAAATTGACGTCAAAGTCACCGGCGCTTCGGTAGTGAAAGTTCCGGAAGTTGTCGATCGTTACCTTGCCATCGTTAACCTCGACGCTGGCAACACGCGCCTGATCATGAGCCCAAACTCGATCATTGGACGGGGTAATTAAAAGCGTCAACATGTAGACGATCACCGTAGAGCCGGCGAGGAGCGCGCGTGCTTTCTTCCGTTCCTGAGATCGCCACACCAAAATCAACAATCCAACAACATAGAAACCGCAGCACAACAATCGCATCCACCCCGGCAACCAAGGAAGAAAGTAGATCGCCCCGGCCGCCCAAAGGAAAGCCAACAGCACGCACAGCCATATCAGACCTTGAAAGCAGATTCTCAGCACTAAAGTATCCAATAGCAAACACCAGAAACGATCACAACACCCATCAAATTTAGCACAATGCCTTCGCGCACCATGCGGTTGATCGCGAGTTCTCCCGAACCGAATACAATCGCATTAGGGGCCGTCGCCACTGGCAGCATGAAGGCGAAACTGGCGCTGATGGTGGCCGGCACCATCAGCAGCGCCGGTTCGATCTCGTTGGCGATTGCAATGGCCGCCAAGATCGGCATCAGCAGGGTTGCTGTGGCGGTGTTGCTGGTTAGCTCTGTTAAAAACGTCACCGACAGACAGATGATCAGCACTAGAATAAGTACGGGTAGCGCTTGCAATCCGCCGATTGAATTCCCCAGCAGCGCGCTGAGTCCCGATGATTGAAAAGCGCTGGCCAGACAGACGCCGCCGGCAAACAGAATCAGGATTCCCCAGGGGATCTTTCGCGCGGTGTCCCAGTCCAGCAACATTCCGCTTTGGCCACCGCCGCGCGGCGAAACGAACATCGCCATCGCGCCCAGCAACGCCACGCTGGCGTCGTTCGCCGTTTCCAACGATAGCAATCCGCTCCAGCCACCCCAGGGTTGTTTCCTGGTGATCCAGAACAGCGCGGTAATAACAAAAATCACCAACGCGCGTTTCTCTTCGGATCGCCATTGGCCAACCTGAGGCAGTTCAATTTGTAGATTCGTCGGTAGACCGCGCGTCAGCCACAATCCTGTCAGTGGCAACATCAAAGCAGTCACCGGCAACGCCCAACCCATCCACTGAACAAAGGTGGGTTCGACACCGGTGGCCTCTTGGTAGATCTTCATGAAGACGAGGTTCGGTGGCGTTCCGATCGGTGTCCCGATGCCGCCGATACTGGCCGCGTAGGCGATTCCCAAAACCAATGCGACGGTAACTTTTTTATCGTTGATCTGCCCAACGACTGCCATC
The DNA here is from genome assembly GCA_937921995.1 of uncultured Pirellulaceae bacterium. GTDB lineage: Bacteria > Planctomycetota > Planctomycetia > Pirellulales > Pirellulaceae > Mariniblastus. The sequence continues at coordinate 60,090 of CAKZVF010000100.1, read as the reverse complement.
ACGATCGGCAGCAACATCAACGTCGTCGCCGAGTTGGAGATCCACATGCTCAGCACCGCCGAAGCCAACATGAAACCGAACACCAACCGACGGCCAGAGTTTCCTCCCGCCAAATTCACCATCCAAAGGGCGATGCGTCGGTGGACGCCGCTGCGTTCCATCGCCGCTGACAACAAGAACCCGCCCAGCATCAACAGGATCAGCGGATTGCCATAGGCTTTCCCAACGTCTGAAGGCGTCAGCACTCCCACCAAGGGAAAGATGGCAAAGGGCAACAGCGATGTGGCGGCGATGTCGATCGGTTCGGTCACCCACCACCAAGCCATCCACAACGCGACCGCCGCCGTCCAAGCCACCGAAGCAGAACAACCGGCGGCTGAGATCGACAACAATAGAACCAGGGCGAGCAAGGGACCGAGAACAAGTTGAAGTTTTTGCGTCATACAGATTTGCCGAAGGTTTACGTTAGCCGAACATTATCGCTAGCCGAACATTTGGAATTCGCCCGTCGGTTCAAAAGCGTTGATGTAGTGCTTGATCTCAGCGCTATCGGCGGACGGTTCGCCCAAAATGGCAACCACGTCAAACCGCGCCGCGTACTCGGTCAGCCGGTGCCATTTCAAAAAACCAATTCCCGTTTTGGTCAGATGCATCTGCTTCGCGGCGTCGACGGCTTCGGCAGGATTCCCTGCATCATCGGTGCTGCGGGTTTTGACTTCCACGAAAACGATCGTATCCAAATCGACGGCAATGAGGTCTATTTCGCCAAACTTGTCTTCGTACCCTCGAAACAAAATGATGTAACCAAGCTTAAGAAGATAGCGCTCTGCGGCCAATTCTCCCCGATTGCCTAACGATTTTTCAGCGTCTTTGGATTTGACGAACGCCATCAGTGGGGAGGTCAGAACGCAGCTCCAAAAGCATCCTCTGGCAGATTGTCTCCATCTTTTGATCGCGCGGCCAATATCGGAAGGGGCAGGCAGGTTGATCATTTCAAACGCATTCATTGAGGCAGTATAACGCTTTGAGATGGGAACCACCAACGTTGTGCCGTCGTTAATCGTTAGAACCGGAATTTCCAGCAGATGTGATCCGGCAGTTGTCAATTTTGCTTCGCGCTGAAGCGGTCCAGCGGCTACCTGGTTTAGAGCAACCTACCTTTTCCTACCGATAAATTGCTCTTCCTAAGTTGCTCCCACCAGTTGCCTACCGAAAATGTTTGAAACCGAATCAAAAACGATTATGGACTTAGAGGTTTCGCTCAGTCCTCAGAATGTCCAGAGCGAAGGCTGTTTGCTGCGTATCCATCCAATGGACCTCAATACAGGTCTGCTCTTGTTCGAATCGGAGTCCTATTTGGTGGGGCGCGAAGATTTTTGTGACCTGACGATCAATCAAGACGCTGTTTCACGACGTCACTGCCGGATCGACCAAAAAGGCACCGGCGAATTCGTTCTGATCGACTTGAATTCGACCAATGGCACGTACTTAAATGAGAAACGGATTGGTAACACGCCATATCCACTGTATGCCGGCGACACGATTCGCGTTGGAAGTCAGATTTATAAGTTTTTGACAACCGATCACATCGAAGCTCATCACTACGAGGCCGCCTATTCGATGATGACGACCGATAGTCTCACTGGCGTTTTGAACAAGCGATACTTCTCTGACATGCTTAATCGGGAACTGCGTCGATCGGCGCGGTCGCATACGCCGCTGACCGTGTTGATGATGGATCTGGATTTTTTCAAACAAGTCAACGACACTCATGGGCATCTTGTGGGCGACGATGTGTTGCGTGAGTTCGCCAATCGCATCAACGGATTGCTGCGCGAAGAAGACATGGTCGCTCGTTATGGCGGCGAAGAGTTCGTGGTCATGCTCAACGAGACCGGACAAGAGCAAGCCAAGGTCGTGGCTGAGCGTTGCCTTCATGCGGTCCGTGACAAACCGTTTGTCTCTGGCGAGATCGAAATCAACTGCACCGTCAGCATCGGCGGTTCATCGTACGCCGGCGAACCCAAAGATCTCAAGCCGAATCAGTTGATCAAAAAAGCAGATCTCAAACTGTACGAGGCCAAAAAATCGGGCAAGGACAAGTACGTTTATTAGAAACATTCCCTCTAAGAACCGTATTTCATAAGGCGACCGCGGTAGGGTCGATTGATTTGATAGCGACCACGACTATGCCGAATGAGTCCCAACCCGAATGCGTCAGCAAGGGATCTCTGATTACGGCAAAATCCCTCGCTGACGCGTTCGGGTTAGGATCGTTTGTTGAAAATCCCCAAGCGATGGTGCTTGGTTTGACTTCACTTCAAACGTTACTTGAGCTCAACCGGCATGGCGCCTTGGGGAAGTGAAAAACCGTTGTCGCTATCCACCGGTAGGGCTTCGGAGGATCCATCCATTGCCAGAGACTCTTCGGGGTTGAATGGATTGAAAGAATCAAAGAACTTCTCAGATAGTTCGGGATCGAAGTTGGACGTTTTGAAAATCGTATTCAAGACGTAGAGCCGCTTGCCGATCAAATAAATTTCCGATTCCGATTTCAGCGTTTGTTCGTTTTGGGTGAAGTCATACGAAATCTTGCGTCCCGGGTATTCACGTAAGCTGACCGACTCGTCTTCGTTCAGCTGCCCAATGACGCGAGCCACAGAACCTTTCACGGCCCCGTCCAGAACTTCTTTAATCTTCTGGCGGCTTTCTGGCATATCGTGTAAGTCGTGGTATGAGAACACGAACACGATCTGGCCTCCGTCGATCGAACTGATCCTCAGATGCACGGTAATCGGGGGGCGATCAGCCACAGGCTTGAAAGAGCGCTCCATCTCGCGCGGTTCCACCGGCATCCGGAACTCCGCGTTAGAACCTTCGGGGCTTTGCTTCATCCACTCGCCCGAATCATCTTGGTCGGCTTGAGCCAGGCAGTGATCGGCAGGAACGAAGCAAAATGCCACCAAGCTAAAAAGAAGCAAGGCGACTGAAGTAGTAGGCTTGGGGAGGTTGTACAGCATGGAAATCCTGGCTGATCAAACGAAAGGTTGATGGTTATGCGAATCGAGTCGGAATATACTTTTGGAGTATCGGCCAATCGCGGTCACCCGTTTAAATCAAGTTCCGCGAAGTTGTTTATACTGCGGATTCGAGATTGGTTCTGCGCGAATGCACTGCCCAAGGGGCCGATCGTGCTATTTTCGCAGAGCTCCATAAAGTGGCTGGCCGACGCGTTTGACAGCATTTTACGGGCCGATTATCGTGTCAGCCACCGAAGAACACCGCATCAGGTCGTTTTTTCCGAACAATCGTTTTATTTTTCGCGACGGGAATCCTTTGTCCAATTCTCAGCCAGCTTCTGATCCAAATTCTGATCCCACCTCCAGCCCCAGTCGCAGCGGAGCGTTCGACGCTGCGGTGGACAAACGTGTCGAAAAATTCACCGAAAGCATCAGCTTCGACTGTCGCATGTACCAGCAGGACATCCGTGGCAGCATCGCCCACGCGCGGATGTTGGCCGACCAGAAGATTTTGACTTCTGAAGAAGCCACGCAAATCGAAAGCACGTTGACTGAAATCGGCGAAGAGATCTCCGCGGGCACGTTTGAGTTCAAACAGGAACTGGAAGATATTCACATGAATATCGAGCAGGTACTGATCGACCGCTTGGGCGATGTGGGGCGAAAACTTCACACCGGCCGCAGTCGTAACGATCAGTGTTCGACCGACGCGCGATTGTGGGTGCGTGAGGCGATCGACCGAATCGACGGACTGTTGGCGGATTTGCAGAAGGCGTTCTTGGAGCGCTGTGATCGTGACGCGGATGTTATCATCCCGGCGTACACTCATTTGCAACGGGCTCAACCTGTTCTGGCCCCGCATTACTGGTTGGCCTACGTCGAGAAATTCCAGCGCGATCGCGATCGCCTGATGGACTGCCGCCGGCGCGTGAATCTGTGTTCGTTGGGCACCGCGGCTTTGGCGGGAACGACGCTTAACATCGACAGAGAAAACACCGCCAAACAGTTAGGCTTCGAGGGCTTAGTGGCCAACAGCATCGATTCCTCAAGCGACCGGGACTACCTCTTGGAAACGGTTTTCTGTCTTTCCACGATCGCGATTCATTTAAGCGGTTGGGCCGAAGAGTGGATTCTGTGGTCGACCGTTGAGTTTGATTTTATTGATCTTCCTCATGCGTTTTGTACGGGGTCGTCCATCATGCCCCAGAAGATCAATCCCGACGTGCTGGAACTAACGCGCGGAAAAACGGCGCGTGTGGTTGGCAGTTTGCAGACGCTGTTGATGCTGACCAAGGGGTTGCCGCTGGCGTACAATCGTGATCTGCAAGAAGATAAACCGCCGCTGTTTGACGCCGTCGATACGGTCGAGGCCTGTTTAGAGGTCGCGGCACCGTTGGTGGCGGGGGCCGAACTAAAACGCGCGTCGATCGCGGCCAGGCTCCACCGTGGTTTTTTAGACGCCACGACGCTGATGGAGTATCTGATTAAACGCGGCACGCCGCAGCGGTCCGCCCACCACCTGATCGGAGCCTTGGTGAAGCTTGCAACCGAAAAATCCGTTACGCTCTCGGATCTATCTTTAGAAGAATTCCAATCTTTTGATTCGTCGCTGGATGAGTCGGTTTATGATGTGCTGGGTGTGGAGAATGCGGTTCAAGCGTTTCAAAGCGTAGGGTCAACCGCACCGGCACAGGTCGCCAGCCAGGTCGCTGCGTGGAAGTCGCGTCTGGCTTAGTGGGTTTGACCTTGGTTAGGGCCAGAGTTTAACGACGAGCCGGAAGGCGACCGTGTTTGGCTCGACACAACGTCGTCGCTTAACGACTGCTCATCAAACCGATCCGGCGAACCGCTGGATGAAGCCTTGCCGATTATTTTGATTGTTCGTCGATGAAAGCCCGCCAGCGCTAATTACAATCGGACTTATTGATCCAAGCCTTATGAAACCGCCTTGGTCTCGTCGATTCACCCTGAGATATGTCTATGAACTTTGTTATGCGATTGAATCACCTTGAAGTCGGCGTGCGGCATGCGAATCGCGTGATCCTCCGATGCGCTCTTTGCGTCGCAGTGCTGGCAGTAGCAGCGCTGCATAGTACGTCGGCGATCGCATTCCAAGGCAATCCATTTTCGGGCGATGAAGACCCACCAGCATCGACCTCGACCGCTGACGCCCCGGTCGCAGTTACCGCGACCGACCAAGAAGTTTTTGAGATTACCTCCGACAACGCACGATCAGACATCGGCTTGGTGGTGCGTTCGGTGCGACTCTCGGATCCAAAAACGGCTGACGAATTATTAAGCGCGATTGAAACGTTGTTGGACGTAGAGGCGATCGGCGATGCACGCTTCTATTTAAACAAACTGGTTAAACAGAACTTAAATCAGCAACAACTGTTCGAATTGTTTCAGGTGCGGGGGACCGAGTTTTTCTATCAGTTACACGCCACTGATGAATTAGCGCCCACCGGACAGGCTTTCGCAAAACAAGTCTTAGGCGCGGCCAAAGCGTACGCGGTTTCACCGCAGCGCATCGGCGCGTTGGTGAAACAGCTGTCCCATGAAGAAATCAGCGTTCGCAGCAACGCCTTGAACCAACTCAAACGCATTGGCACACCTGCTTATGCAGCCATGTTGGAAGTATTCGCGGACAAAAACCGCAGCGCCGAGTTCAACGGCATTCGAGGCGCCGTTCAGCACTTGGGCAATGACGCAACCGAAGTTCTTATCGCCGCGGCGCGTTCAAGGAACGATCAACTCCAAGCCGAAGCGTATGTCGCGCTGACGAAATTGAGATCCGAAGAAGCGCTGGAAGTGGTTGGCTATCTCTACCTTTCGCCAAAGACTTCCTCATCGGTGAAACAATTGGCCCTGAAAAGTTTAGAACGCGCCTACGGAACCGTCGATCGACAGCGCCTGTACTGTGATATTGCCGACGGTGCCAAGGCCAGCTTGAAAGTGATCGAGACGGCATTCGATTCGCAAGCCCAGGTGAATGATTGGACGTTCGACAACCAGAAAAAGAAATTCATCCGCTCGCGGATTCCTGCGGCGCTGGCGGCAAAGCGGCTGGCCGCGATTCAGGCAGAGTTGCTGTATGAGATCCAGCCGGGCACCACTTTCAACAGGCAACTGTTCATGTTGACTCAGCTTGAGTCGGCCAAACGGGCGGAGGGGCCCGACGCGTCGGTTGATGCGGAGGCTTTGCTGAAAAAGTTTGGCAACCCGCCCGCTTACGAATTGAACAATCTTCTCAAACGGGCGCTGGAACTGAGGCTGATGCCGGCCTCGATCGCGATTTGCGAACTGATGAAGCATCAGGCCAATCCCGCCGTGCTGCAAACGACCACGCGCAGCCAATTGATTGAAGCGATTTTGTATGGTGACCGGCACCTTCAGTTTGCGGCGTTTGATGCGGTGCAAACGATCAATCCGAAATCCGCTTACGCCGGTAGCAGTCACGTGATGGATCTGGCGGTGTTCTTGGCCCAGACGCAGGGGATTGAAAAAGCACTGGTCGGCCATCTGCTGGGGCCTTCGTCGCAGTCCTACGCCAGCGTGGTTTCGAGTTCAGGATTGTCAGTGTCTTCTGCGCGTAACGGGCACCAATTTTATAACTCAGCCATTAGCAGCCCCGACTTTCAAATTTTCATCGTCACAGAGTCTTTGGCCAAGCCCGCCGCGCGGGAGTTGATTCAACTGCTGCGAAGTGATTGGCGAACGCGTCAAATTCCCATCGGTTTTGTTGGAGGTGAAATGTCAAGCCTCAACAGCGTTAACCTATTGGCTCAAACTGATGCACTGTTGCGTCCACTGGAGCTGAGTTTTGATTCCAAAATCGTGGCCAGTCAATTAGATCAGATTCAGTCGCTTTCGTCTTCGTGGCCGGTCTCGACGACCAGCCGACTACTGCATGGACAGGTTGCTGCGAACTGGATGTTGAAGATCATTGACGAAAAAGATCAGCGCCGTTTTTATCAGGTTCGCAAACATGAAGAATCGATCTACCGATTGCTGATCATTGACGGTTACACCAAGAAAGCGTGCCAGATGATCGCTAAATTGGGCACCGCGAAATCACAGGAAGCTTTGGCGAACTTCGCCAGCCAGTCCGGATACACGATCGAGCAACGCGCCATCGCGGCAGAGTGTTTTGCCGATTCGGTACAGCGCTTTGGCACCTTGCTGACGACGGATCAGATCCAGCAACAGTACGATCGCTACAACGCTTCGGAAAAAGATTCCGCCGAGGTGCAAAAGCTGATGGGACAATTGCTGGACGCGATCGAGAAACGTTCACTGGCAAACAAGAATTCCAACAGCTGAATTCTAAATCAGCTTCGCATCATCCCCGCCTGAAAAGATTCCTCAATCCCGTTTGGAGGTTGGCACGTGCTCTCCTGATCGCAGGCCTTCTACGTACTGATTCAGCTGACTGCGGACATTGCTTGAGAGAAAGTACATGCCCAGCATATTAGGAAACGCCATGCCCAGAATCATGATGTCGCTAAAGTCTTTGATGTTGCCTGCAGAAATGACGGAACCCAAAAAGGTTGATATCAAAAACAAAATCTTGAACAGAATCGACGACCAATCCCCCAGCAACGCCGTGAAACATCGCTCGCCGTAGTAGTACCAGGAAATACAAGTCGAATACGCGAACAGCACGACGGCCAGATAGAGAAACCATTTAAAGAACTCGTGCCCGCCGCGCGTAAACGCCTCTTTGGTGAAGTACGCTCCGCGCTGCAGTTGGATCATGTCATCGACGGTCATCGTGCCGTCTCCGTTTTTGTCAAGCTTTGGATTCTTTTCGATCAGCAAAGCTTCGGCGTCTTGTTGCGACAGCGACATCACATCGACGTCAGGACCGACGGCGATACGCAATTCCTGTCGCAGCGTTTGAATCGGGACTTTCTGGTCTTTATCAGACACCACGCCGGTGATGATAATCACCAACGCCGTCATCGTGCAGACAACGACGGTGTCAATGAAAGGTTCCAACAGCGCGACGTAGCCTTCCCGAACCGGGATATCTGTTTTGGCCGCCGAGTGGGCGATGGAGGCGGAACCGGTGCCGGCTTCGTTGGAGAAGACAGCCCGTTTAATGCCGATCACCATGCATCCTAAAAACGCACCCCAACCGGCATCCCAGTTAAACGCTCCGTTGTAGATTTGGGAAAACGCCGAAGGAATCTCAGAGCGATTGACCACCAAAATGTAGATCGCACACAGGACGTAACCTGCACACATAAACGGCACGATACGCCCCGCGACTTTTCCGATTGACTTAATACCACCTACGATTACCAGACCAACGGCGATTGACATTACCAATCCGTAGATCCAGTTGTATTCATTCAGCAACGGAATCTCGGTTTTGATCGCGTCCAGGGATTGGCTGATTTGAAAGGTATTGCCGCCGCCAAAAGAACCACCGATACAAAGCAGCGCGAACAAAACCGCCAAAACACTGCCCAGCGGGCCGAATCCTTTTTCCTTGAGCCCGTCGCTCAAGTACCTCATCGGCCCGCCGGAGACTTTCCCTTTGGAATCGGTACGTCGATACATTTGTCCCAGCGTACACTCGGTGAACTTCGAGCTCATCCCCAGCAGCCCTACAAGGATCATCCAGAATGTCGCTCCCGGTCCGCCGTTGGCGATCGCAATCGCAACGCCAGCGATATTTCCCAAACCCACTGTGCCTGAAAGCGCCGAGGATAGCGCCTGAAAGTGAGACACTTCGCCGTGGTCATCAGGATCGTCGTAGTCGCCCTTGGTCAACCGCAGCGCGTGCCAGAAACCACGCACGTTGATGAACCCCATATATACCGTGAAGAAGACGGCTCCCACCAACAGCCAGATTACGATGAACGGAACTTGGGTCCCCAGCCAACCTTGATGGGCCACACCCTCGGCATCGGTCCAGTCGCCCGTCCAAAGTCCGTTGAACACGACGCCGGCCAGCGGCCCTACGACTGATTCCCCAAACCACTGATCGACGACTTCCAGTTTTTCGTTGACGCCATCGAAGTAGGCTTTAATGGCATTAGTCTGCGGGACGTCGGACACTTCAGCGGCCGCCGAGTCGACAGGCGCTTGATCCTGCGCGAATGTGGCCGGCGAAAAGGCGGCGAATATAATCCCTGCGACCAGCCCGGCCAGTAGGTAAGTATTGGCCGCAGACGCGTTTGGAAATCGTTTCATGATAGATTCGAATTGCTGTCGTAAATGGAAGGTGATCACCGATCGACATTTATCATGGCGCTTGCGAAGGATCGGCTCAAGGTTGAAATCGTGCTACCGAGGGGAGAAAGTCACCGAAGTCGGCGGTTTGCGTAAATAGGCACCACTACAGGTGGCTTGGGTAAGCGATCTGTGTGATCGGCTCATATTGGGAATCGGCGACGTTAATTCCGATCGCGTCGACTCCGCTGAGTTTTCGATTCAAACGGGCTAAGGTTCTGATTTTTACCATTTCTGGTTGTCCAAAATGGTTCTAATGTTAGGATTCGGGGTGGGGTTTGTCTCTCATTTAGCAGAAGATGAGAGGTTCCTGACCAAGAACGATTTCCCGTTATTTCGGATTTTGATAACCGGTTAAATACAGGCGGTGGGCCTAAGCCAAATCACAATGTGAGCACAGGTAAGGAATCCCTTGGTCAAGCGATCTAAGGTGCTCACCCCAAATGCAATTTCAACAGCAAACAATCTCAAGAACATTATGTCAGACGTACTAAAAATTGTAGATCTTCACGTTTCGATCAACGACAAAGAAATCCTGCGAGGCGTCAATCTCGAAATCAAGCACGGCGAAACGCATGCCTTGATGGGACCCAACGGCAGTGGCAAAAGTACTTTGGGCTTGGTCATCATGGGCCACCCCAACTACGAAGTCACCTCTGGCGAGATCCTGCTCAACGGCGAGAACATTTTGGAACTTGAGCCTAACGAGCGTGCTCGGGCGGGAATTTTTCTTGCGTTTCAACGACCGGTTGCGATCCCTGGTGTGAAAATGGCTGACTTCCTTCGCCATGCCACCACGAACGTTCGCAATCCCGAACGTAAAGAAGGCGAGGACCTGATCCCGATGCGTGAGTTCCGCAAGGAAATCAAAACCAACATGGAACAGCTCCAGATGGACAGCGAGTTTGCTCGCCGGTACGTCAATGACGGTTTCAGCGGCGGTGAAATGAAACGCGCCGAAATTCTACAACTGGCGATGCTGCAACCCAAATTTGCGATCCTCGATGAAACCGATTCGGGTCTTGATGCGGACGCCGTTCGTTTGGCCAGCCAATCCATCAACGAGATCGGCCACAACAAAATGGGCCTCTTGATCATCACTCACCACGACAAATTACTCGAACACAATCCACCAAACTACACGCACGTGATTCTTGGCGGCAAGATCGTCGAATCCGGTGGCAAAGAACTTGCGGTTGAACTTCATTCCGAAGGCTACGATCGAATTCGTAAGGCTTACCCAGAAGCCGCTGAAGCAAACGACCAAAACGCAGAGAAAGAACTCGTCAGCTAACCACTCTGACTGCTGGAGCGAAGCTAACAATCTTTACACGAAAGGGTGGAAACCGTTGCGGTTTCCGCATTTGAAATATGGCGACTGACATCACCGAGAGTGCAGAACTCAAAAAAACTGAAATCAACAAGTACGATTTCAAGACGAAAACGACTGCGATCTTCAAGGCGCGGAAAGGCGTTGATGAAGAGATCGTCAACCAGATCTCCGACATCAAAGAAGAACCCGATTGGATGCGCCAGTTCCGATTGGAGTCTCTAAAGATCTTCAACGAGAAGCCGATGCCTGAATGGGGCGGCGATATCGATTTGGATTTCCAGGACATCTTTTACTATCTCAAACCCACCAACGAGCAGGGCAAGAGCTGGGACGATGTTCCAGAGGAGATTAAGGACACCTTTGAGAAACTGGGCATTCCCGAAGCCGAGCGTAAATACCTGGCCGGCGTGAAGGCTCAGTTTGAATCCGAAGTTATCTACGGATCGCTGAAAAAAGAGCTGACCGACTTGGGTGTGATTTTCACCGACACCGATACTGCTGTTCGTGAGCATCCCGAACTGTTGCGTGAGTACTTTGGGAAAATTATTCCACCTTCTGACAACAAATTTGCGGCGCTTAACAGCGCGGTGTGGTCCGGTGGATCGTTCATCTACGTGCCCAAGGGCGTGAAGATCGAGTATCCGCTACAGGCTTACTTCCGTATCAACGCAGAAAACATGGGCCAGTTCGAACGGACGCTGATCATTGTCGACGAAGGTGCTCAAGTTCACTACGTCGAAGGCTGCACCGCGCCGATGTACACCAGCGAATCGCTGCACAGTGCGGTCGTGGAAGTCGTCGTGAAGAAGGACGCTCGTTGCCGTTACACGACGATTCAGAACTGGGCGAACAACATCTACAACCTCGTTACCAAACGGGCCTTTGCCTACCAAGACGCGGTGATGGAGTGGGTCGACGGGAACCTCGGTTCCAAATTGACGATGAAGTACCCCGCGGTTTACATGATGGAACCGGGTGCGCGGGGCGAGATCCTTTCGATCGCGTTCTCAAGTGCCGGACAGCATCAAGACGCTGGTGCGAAACTGGTCCATTGTGCTCCTAACACAACCGGAACGATCATCTCGAAATCAATTTCGAAAAACGGTGGTCGCAGCAGCTACCGTGGGCTCGCCCGCGTCGAAAAAGGGGCAGTCAATTCCAAGTGCAGCGTCGTTTGTGATGCTTTGATTCTGGACAAAGACAGTCGCAGCGACACCTATCCTTACATCGAAATCAACGAGCAAGACGTTTCGGTCGGGCACGAGGCAAGTGTGTCTCGGATCGGCGAAGAGCAATTGTTCTATCTGATGAGCCGCGGTCTTTCGGAGACCGAAGCCAGCACGATGATCGTCAATGGTTTCATCGAACCGTTGGTCAAAGAGCTGCCGATGGAATACGCGGTCGAGATGAATCGACTGATCCAATTGCAAATGGAAGGCTCGGTAGGCTAACCTCCGCCGACCGACTTTCTCTGCAGCCGCCAAGTGGAAAAGGCGGCTGCGAAAACCCGTTACACAAAATGCTGGATGTTGGAATTTCCGCATCCTATCCTATGTGAATAAGATACAAGCAGGTCCATGACAACAGTGACTCAAGAAAAACAGATTGCATTTGACGATGCCGGATTTCAATCGGTGTTAGAGGCGCGGAACGAACCGCAATGGCTTCAGGACATGCGCAAGGACGCCTGGAAGAAGTTCAATGAACTTCCGTGGCCGTCCAATAGCATGGAAGAGTGGATGCGCACCGATATTCGGATGTTCAAGCTGGAAAAGTTCGGGCTCAACGCCGAATCCTCCAGCAGCGATCTGCCACCGTTGGTACTCGGTGAAGGCGTCGATCTCGCCGGCAGCGTCGGTACCCTGGACAGCCATCCCCATTCAGCGGCCGAACTGGCCGATGAGTACAAGGACAAAGGCGTCATCTTTGGAACGATTAATGATTTGATTGCCGAACACGGCGACCTAATCAAGAAGTATCTATTCAAAGCCGTCGATCCACACTTTGATCGCTTTGCGGCCCTCCACGCGGCGTTGTGGACCAACAGTGTTTTCCTGTACGTGCCACGCAACGTGACGCTGGATAAACCTGTCCACATCAGCAGCCAAGTCACCGACGGTGGCAGCGACATGCGTCACACGCTGATCGTGCTCGAAGAGGGCGCCGAAGCGACCGTGTTGGCCGAATCCAATAGCGCTGCTGAAACCAACGCGCTGCACTGCGGTGCGATCGAACTGTTTGTTGGCAATCGTGCCAATCTGCGATACGTTAATCTTCAGGACTGGGGCCAAAAGGTCTGGCACTTCGCCCACCAAAAAGCCATCGTCGGCCAAGACAGTAATCTCCAGTGGACTGTTGGTGCATTGGGTTCTCGATTGGCGAAAGTCAACCAGCATGTAGCACTGCGAGGCAAAGGGGCCAACGTTCAGGTCAACGGTGCGATCTTCACAGAGAACAAGCAGCACCTGAGCTACCACACGCTGCAACATCATGAAAAACCGGATTGTGTCAGCGACTTCCTCTACAAATCAGCGCTGCAGGATGTTTCCCGCACCGTTTGGCGCGGCATGATCAAGGTCGATCAGGAAGCTCAGCAAACCGACGGTTACCAACGCAACGACAATCTCTTGCTGTCCGAAAAGGCCCGCGCTGATTCGATTCCCGGTTTGGAAATTGAGGCCGACGATGTGCGTTGCACGCACGGTTCTACCAGCGGCCGCGTCGACGAAGAGCTGATCTTCTACGCTCAGTGTCGAGGTTACACTCGCAAGGAAGCCGTCCGCGTGGTCGTCACCGGATTCTTCCAGCAGGTCTTCGACCGCATCACAATCGAAAGCGTCCGCGAAGCGCTGGCCCTAGCAATCGCTCGCCGAGTCCGCGACTACGTCTAGCATAAAATGTTAGCGGCACGGGCGCCAGCCCTCCGGTTCCAACTGATAGTGGTACGGGCGCAAGCCCTCCGGTTTCGTCAACAAGTAGGGCCGGTTCCCACCGGCCGCTTTGCTAAGGCTGCTGCAAGTAAGAACCGGACCTAAGTTTACTCAGGCTTGTGCGGGCCAGAAACCGCACTACGGTTTTCGCGACGCCCCAGTCTTTCGCGAATGCAAACGCACCACCGCGATGATCACGGTCCTATGACCCGCTTAAGATCATGATGAACGGTGCGATATCTAAGAAGCCAACGAATCCGCTCTCATCACAATCCGCTTCGGCTTGATTCGTTCCGCCAGAGAGAACAGCAAACACTGCCACCAAAGCCGCGTACATCAATGACCGCTTCAAAATGATGAGTCATCTCTGCTCTTTGGTTGCGAAACAAAATACAAGAATACCGCTAAGTCATCGCTTCTCGGAGTCGTAGGAAATTGAGCTGTTTGACTATTGAAATTCAAAATCTCTTGAAAAAACACTAAATGCAGAGTGTGCAGGTGCAAATTCCTGAAAACAAGGGATGAAGAGGATAGTGCTCGTGCTGTTATAATCGACACTGCTATAGAGTGCTCGGAACATGTGCCCGTGACGCTTGGGCAACCATTCGATTGCCATTGCAAAATATGTTTCTGCGACCAATCGTTGCACGTATGCATAAAGATTCCCACCTCATCCTCCTAATCAGCGACACTCAACGCCATGCCCGGAAAACCGAACCGCCTGTTGTCTCGCCACAAAAGAAGTAAGCAACTTCGTTTCAATGGATCAGCAAAAAACAGGCAGCTGATCTACCAGCGACTGGAACTGCGTCAGCTACTGGCCGCGATGCCGATCATCACGGAATTCAGTGCCTCGAATCAAAGTGTGCTGCTTGACGGCAATGGTGCGTCGTCTGATTGGATTGAGGTCTTTAACCAGGGTGACCAAAGTGTTGATCTCGCCGGATATGCATTGACCGACGATCCCTTGCAAGTAAACAAGTGGGTGTTTCCAAGTCAGACGCTCGACCCGGGCGCGTACTTGGTCGTCTTTGCCTCTGGCGATGCGATCCCCGATCCCGCAGGCAATCTGCATACCAACTTTGCCCTTTCGGCAGGCGGTGAGTATTTGGCGCTGTCCGATCCAAGCGGCACAGTATTGAGCGAATTCGGATCAAGCACGACCAACTACCCGGCGCAGCAGACGGACGAAGCTTACGGGCTGGCGTTTGATTCTAGCGTGACCGAGGTGGTGACTCCCACCAGCAGCGCCCAGTATCTGATTCCCTCCGATGCATCGGTCGATGCGACTTGGACCGGTAACGGCTTTGATGACTCGGCATGGCTGACGGGTACCGCGAGTATTGGCTACGAAGAAACTCCAGCTGACTTTGACGATCTGATCATCACCCAAGTCCCCTTAGGAACGACCTCCTTGTATTCACGGATGTCTTTCAACGTAACGGATCCCAATACTTCACTTAGTACGTTGCAGATGAAGTATGACGATGGCTTCATTGCCTACCTCAACGGCACACAAATCGCCAGCGACAATGCTCCAGCGGTGGGAGCTTACAATTCGACAGCGACAGGTCAGCATGGCGATAGCTTGGCCGTAAATTACGTTGACTTCAACATCAGCGCTTACTCAGATTCCTTGGTCGTTGGTACCAACACGCTGGCCATTCATTTGCTCAATCGCAACAGTGGCAGTTCGGATTTTCTTTCGGTGCCCAACCTAATCACCACAGCTGGCAGCCTGGTTTCGCCGATCACCGAAGGGCAACTTGTATCTCCCACGCCCGGCCAACCAAACACCAACGTTACGGCGAGCGCCGTTGAATTTTCGCACGTCGGCGGCACCTTTTTCAATGCTTTCCAACTGGCGCTGACTTCTTCAGGGCAAAGCGAAACGATTCGCTACACGACCGATGGTAGCCAGCCAACGGCGAGTTCGCCCGCTTACACAGCACCGATTACTTTGTCTGCGTCGGCGCAGGTGCGAGCGCGAGCTTTCGGCTCCGTTGGACAGGTAGGACCAATCTCCGTTGAGTCCTATACACTGGCCGATTCGGCGACGAATAGCTTCACGTCAGACCTGCCGATTATCGTCATCGAGAACTATGGTTCGGGGATACCAGGAGACGCTGACTTCGAAGACGCCGCTCTATCACTCTACGACGTCGACGACATCAGTGGTCGTAGCGCGCTTGCAAATGCTGCTGACGTGTCGACGTTGATTGGTCAACATCGACGCGGGTCGAGCACGCTGAACAACCCCAAGCCAAACCTGCGGATTGAAACGCGCGATGCTTTGGGTGAGGATAAGAACGTCTCTTGGCTGGACCTGCCTGCGGAATCGGATTGGATTCTTACTGGCCCGTACCGATTTGATCGCGCCTTGATTCGTGACTCGTTGCTGCATGACTTGAGCAATCAGATCGGGCGCTATTCTGTTCGGACTCGTTTCGTCGAAGTGTATGGGAACTTTGACAACGGAACGCTAACCAATGATGATTATCTGGGCGTTTACGTTTTGATGGAAAACATCAAAATCGACGACAATCGAGTCGACATCGCAAAACTTGACACCAGCGATAACGCCGAACCTGATGTGACCGGTGGTTACATCATCAAGATTGATCGTGGCGGCGGCTGGGAAACGTCGCGCGGCGTACCCAACCGTGGAGGTGCCAACTTTGTGCATGTGTCACCTGAGGCACCGGAGCTGACCGACCCGCAAAGGGATTATATTCGTGGCTATGTACAAGACCTAGAAGATGCACTCTATGGTCCCAACGCAACCGACCCGGAACTTGGCTACGAAGCGTGGCTTGATGTCGACGCGTCCATTGACCATCACATTATTCGCACCGTTAGCCTAGAGCCCGACTCGCTTGGCCTAAGTACCTTTTTGACCAAAGATCGTGATGGCAAACTGGCCTTCGGTCCGCTGTGGGACTTTGACCGTTCGATGGGTTCCGATGGCGACACTCGATCTTCTGACCCGGAAGCTTGGTTCTCCGGCGTCGACTTTTTCGAGTTTGATTGGTGGGGCGAGTTGTTCAATGACACTGACTTTAAACAGAGATGGGTCGACCGTTGGCAAGAGCTAAGACTGACATCCTTCAGCGACGCAAACATTCTGGCAACGTTGAACGGACAAGCCGCACAACTGGTCGAGGCTCAGGCGCGAAACTTTGCTCGTTGGCCAGAGAATTCACCCAACGGTGGTGCATATGCACAGGCGGGTCTGACGGGCTGGGAAGCGGAAGTGAGTCATCTGGCTGGCTGGTTGATGGCGCGAGTGGACTGGATCGACTCAAGACTGGTCGCCGCTCCGTCACTGGGAACGAATCCCGGAAACGTCTCCACTGGCAGCCAGATAACGCTCGTTTCCAACCAGCCGGGAGCAGACATTTTCTACACGCTCGACGGGACCGATCCGAGGGCCGACGGCGGAGGCATTTCTTCTTCCGCGATTCTTTATACTGGGCCGCTAACGGTCAGCGCGACGACTCAGGTTATTTCCCGAACAATGGATACGCCAACTGAGAGCGTGGGGCAGACCCCCGACACCAGTCCATGGAGTCAAGCGGTCGAGGGCTTGTATTCGATAGAAGTCCCCGCCGATTCAAGCAACTTGCGAGTCTCAGAGTTGCACTACCATCCGGCGGATCCTGGTGCCGCGGAATTACTCGATGCACCTGGCACCGACAAAGACGACTACGAGTTCATTGAATTGATGAACGTGAGCGCTGACGCCATCAGTCTTAACGGTGTGACGCTGGCGGTCGCTGTCAATTTTGACTTTACTTCCGCAGTGATCACAACACTCGCGCCAGGCGAAACGGTCTTGGTCGTCAATAACATTACTGCGTTTGAGGCGCGTTATGGAACGGGCTTTCCGATTGCTGGCGAGTATTCAGGAAAGTTCTCCGATAGCGCCGAACGTGTAATGCTGATCGACAGCTTCGCTCAGGTGATTCACGACTTTACCTACTCCGACACAATTCCGTGGCCCATCGGCGCCGATGGCGATGGACCTACGCTGGAAGTGCTGGACACGATGGGCAATCACAGCGATCCCGCGAATTGGCGCCTCAGTGCGACCGCGGGTGGAACGCCCGGCGTCGCACCTGTGGCGGGACCAGCAGTTCTGCTGGGAGATGTAAACCAAGACGAGACAGTTAACTTCTTAGATATCGCTCCGTTCATTTCGGTTCTGTCCTCCAACATGTATCAAGCCGAAGCGGATGTTAATCAGGACGGGGTGGTTACTTTCCTTGACATCGCACCGTTCATCAATGTACTCAGCGGCGGTCCTCCTGCACAAAGTGTGGTGAGCGCACCGGTGACGTTTATCGCAGAAGCCGGTGTGACTGAAAGCTCGTTCCTGCTGACGGACTCGGGTACCCACACGCGAGTGGTGCCGGTTGTTTCTCCGGCGAGTGAAAACGAATCATCAATATCACTGACTTTCAGCGGCACCCGAAACATTAGTGGCTTGAAGGCAAAGGGCACTTTCCCTTCTGCTAAACCCACTCGTTTGCCGGCAACGCGGGATCTGTCAGTACCCATCGCGCCACTGTTACCGCTCGATTACCGACCTCGCATTTTCACCAGTAACGTTACCAACAGCAACAACGATCAAAACCGGCTTCCGCGTTTGTCCGATGAAGTGTTTCTTACTCTCGCGGGCGATGTGAATCTTGAGCGAACCGTTGATGGTGTCTACGACGCGCCGATCACGATCGACCCACGCGACTCGCCCGCTGCGATTGACGAAGTCTTTGCAGAATTTGGCGCGTGATTCAACGGAAAGTTCGCACATATCATCAGCGCTCGCCGAGTCCGCGACTACGTCTAAGCCAATAGCGGCACAGGTGTTACCCATGTCTCGACACTAAACAGGGAGCCGGCCCTACGCAAGCTAAAACAGTTCGGCTAAACCGGATTTATAGTCGGGGTACTCAAGCTTAAGGTCCAATAGCCTGAGCATTTTTTCATTGCCGATGCGCTTCGAATTTGCGGATCTTGAATTCGGATCGACGGTTGTTTGATCGGGCCACGGGATGGGCCCAATTTTGAATTGGTCGGCGATGTGCTGGTAATAATCTTTCCGAACCGGTGGGTTGCCGTCGCTGCAGAGAATGATCTCTTGCATCGGTCTAACGTCGGCGGTTTTGGCGATCACTGCGACCGCATCGGTTTGGTGGATCAGGTTCAGATAACCATGCGGCGATAGTTTTGCCCAATCTCGGTTTTCGATCAGCGTTTTCGTCGGTACGCGCGTGCCTCCGTAAAGCCCTGCCATCCTCAGCACCGTCCAATGATCGGTCGACTGTGCCAGCAATGCCTCAGCCGCCAAACAGGCTTTCCCGCCTTCGCGTGCCGGCAGCGTTGGCGAATCCTCGTCTACCCAGTCTCCGCCAAAGTCGCCGTAAACGCCGGTCGAACTGACGTAGATCAGATGTTTAATCTTGTGCGGATAGGAATCAATGAACCTCCGTAGTCCTTCAACGTATACATCATAGATATCGTTGTACCGACTGCGGTCCATGCCCACGGCAAACACGATCGTGTCCATCGCAGGGAGATCCGCCAGAGCCTGCTTGAGTCCTACGGCGTTGGTGATGTCGGCGACGATCGGCTTCAAGCCCGACGCGGCGAATTCGTCGGCGCGGGATTGCGAGCGCGTCATCGCAAAGGTTTGGGAAGTGGTGGCGGATTCACTTGAGCTGTCGGTTTGGCTGACCCATTTTAAAGCCAGAGGCCAGCCAAGGAATCCACAGCCCACGATAAGACGATTCAAGATGAAGTCCGTAAATTAGAAAGTTTGAGTGTAACAGTTCTGACGAAGTGTCCGTTTGATGGACCGAAAAAAGTGAAAGGTAGCGGTGCCAGAAATTCGCCTAAAAATCGGTCTGAGTGTTATATTTTACCAGTAGAATCGCGACGCCCCACGGTTCTAAAGTGGGTGGTATAATAAAGATATCCGTATTGGGTAAGAGGCGATCTGCCAACGATTCAATGATGAGTTCAGGATAACTCCCGCGGTTTGTTTAGGCAAACGTGGTCAGCCAACAGCTTAGGAAGACTTCATGAAAGACAACGGATATTCAATCCGAGCGCACGGCGCCCCCAAGACATCCATCGCGCACTGGGTTGCTTGTGTTTTTGCCATCGGATTATTGTTTGGAACCAGCGCCAGTTTGCTGGTTGCTCAGACATCCAACACCAGCACCAAAACAGACAAAGCCGGCGATGTGGCCCGTGAGGTCGTCAGTGAACAAACCGACGCCGCGACTGAACCGGTGAGCTTGGCGTTTCTCAACGAGGGCAAAAACCCCAAGAGCTTGGCCCAGTTACGCGCCATGCAGGACCACGTCCGTGAGGTTTCTGAGCGTGTCAAGGAAGCCACCGTCAACATTAATCTCGGGGTAGGGCAGGGCACCGGAGTTCTGGTTTCCAGCGACGGGATCATCCTGACAGCGGCTCACGTGATCGAGCGTCCGCTGAAGGTTGCCTTGATTACCTTCAGCGATGGATCACAAGCCCGTGCCCGAACTTTGGGTGTCGAAACGGGCAAAGATTCTGGCATGCTCAAGATCTTTGACGTCATTGACCCGTCCGAATCAGAGGACGGCGAACCGACCGAGGAAGTAGAATCCGATGAAGCAAAGGAGGCCTCCGGCGAGAATGAAGCCGAAGGTGAACCGGATGACGAAACCGATCAACCAAAATCTGAGGAAGATGGCGCCGACGAAAAAGACACCGATGACGATCCTGAATCATTGCTGCTGAAGAACGACGAGCAAGATGAAGAAGAGGTAGACGTTGTCGCCGCCGCATTTAAAGAAAACGATTTGCCATTTTTTCCGTACCTTGATCTAGGCGTGTCCGAAGATCTAAAAGACGGACAGTGGGTGATTGCGGTCGGGCACCCAGGTGGTTTAGATGAGAAACGTGGGATGGTCGTTCGTGTGGGGCGGATTATCAATCAACTTGATGCGGCGGTGCGGACTGACTGTACTTTGGTCGGAGGTGATTCGGGCGGACCTTTGGTAGACATGGATGGCAACTTAGTCGCGATCCATAGTCGCATCGGCAGCCGTCTCCACGATAATCTGCACGTTCCGGTAGACGTGTTTTCGGATACTTGGGATATGCTGATCCGAGGCTACAAAATTGGCGAAGCGGGAAAGCTTGGCGTTTCGATCAGTCCGCGATCCACGCTTGTTTCGGATTTGGCGGAGGGTGGACCTGCTGCACGGGCCGGTATTGAAGTCGGAGACATCATTACCGCAATCGGTGACGAACCCGTTGCCGACCGTGGCGATATTGGTTCAGCGCTGTCGGATCGATACCCGTACGAGAAAGTCAAAGTGACCGTCAAGCGTGGCAGCAAGGAAGTTGAACTGGAGGTGAGGCTGGGCGAATCAAGTCGGTCTGGTTCGAATCGCCGCAGAATACGTTGATCAAGGTAACGCCTTGAAGACTATGCTGCATTTACCAGTCGATTCCAAGACAGAGCAACGTTACGAGCTTAGAAAAGAGTTAGAAGCCGATGAAATTTAAAATTAACGCCTGCCCCGTCATTACCGTGATCTTCCTTGCCATGGTTTCGTCAGTCGCCATGGCCCAGTCTCCCGAACCCAAGCTGAATGATCCGCTGGAACGGCGGTGGTTTGAGGATCAGCGGCCTGAAGGCAGTTCTTCTTTGACGCTTTCGAGCATGGAAGCACTCGCGATTGAGAACGAAAAAGAAATCCTCGACAAATTCTCTAAGAGCTCGCCAGATTTTGAGAACATGTTCGACGATGTCGTCGCAGGTGCTCGGCAGTCCTTGGCGATCGTCCGCAGCAAGGGGCTCAGCAGAAGCCCGAAGGCTCTTAAACGCGCGATTGCGTTGGGAACGGTTGTCTCGGAGGACGGGTTAGTGTTGACCAAGGCCAGCGAACTCAAAGGCGACCTGTATTGCGAGTTCGCCTCAGGTGAAGTGGTCGCCGCGGAATTGATGGGTTTGGATACGGAAAACGATTTGGCGCTGTTGAAGACGGATGCTTCGGAGTTGACGGTCGGCGATTGGGTGAAAAGCAATCCGACCGAAACCGGAGACTGGGTGGCGACGCCGCTGGATCATGACCAGGAGGTTGAAGTCGGCATCGTCTCGGTTG
Source organism: uncultured Pirellulaceae bacterium (assembly GCA_937921995.1). Classification (GTDB taxonomy): domain Bacteria; phylum Planctomycetota; class Planctomycetia; order Pirellulales; family Pirellulaceae; genus Mariniblastus. The sequence goes on along the minus strand of CAKZVF010000100.1, from coordinate 38,405 downwards.
ACGCGCGGTTCATTGAACCCTCCAAGCCGTTCATTGGGATCTATATGAACGACGCGGAGCCTACAGGCGTTATGGTAATCAATGTTCAAGAAAAATCCCCAGCAGATGAGGGTGGTCTTAAGCCGCGGGATGTGATTTTGAAACTGGACGATCAACTGGTGAAGGATATCAGCGAACTGCGAAAAAGTCTGGAGCAGTACGATGCCGGCGATTTGGTGACCTTGTCGATTCTAAGAAATGATAAACCTAAGAAGGTCAAGCTGACGCTGGCCGAGCGCGATAAGGTCAGCTCCGAGAATATGCGAAGCAACCAGCAGAACAGCATGGGCAGTCGCCTGAGTCGTCGTCGGAAAGATTTCCCTTTGGCCTTCCAACATGACACCGCCCTCCAAGCGGCGCAGTGTGGTGGCCCGATCGTTGATCTCGACGGAAAGATTGTTGGCATCAACATTGCCAGAGCCGGTCGTGTGTCTAGTCTTGCGATTCCGTTTGAGGAGGTGGTGCCCATCATTGAACGTCTACGAACCGGAGATTATTCACCGGTTGTCGTCAACGCCGAACGTATCAAAAAAGTTGAGACAGAAATCGAGGAAACCCAAAAGTTGACCCGCGAATTGACTCGCAAGTTGGACCTGCTCGAGGGAGAAAACGAAACGGTTTTGGGAACTCGCCGCGGGTTAGAACTGGCAGCCCAAGATATTCAGAAACGACTCGACGATATGATCGAAGTCACCAAAAAACAGATGGCTCAGCTGAAAGACCACAACGGCGAATTGGATCGTTTGGAACGTCTGATGCGGGAGTTAAAGAAGGATCGTGAACGTCTGGCAACGGGATTGAAGTACTAATCCTTCGAAAGCAGTTGGAAGTATTGGTTGTGCAGGCCGAGCAAGACCAATTCCAACTTTTCCGCTGCCGCGCATTCACCCGGTTCACGGTTGCGGCCGATGATAATAATTGAGTATCTCTAAGTTTGTGATGGATTGACTGGCGATGAACCGACTTAAGAAAAGCCGCTTATCGCAGGCCGCGCCCGGTAAGAAGCAAAACCAGCTGGCCACCGAGGGATACAACAAATCGTTTATCGAGTACCTGCGCAGCGAGTGTCATCTGGCCGACAACACCGTTAAGGCTTACGGCCGCGACATGGTGCATTTCCAAGATTGGTTGGCCGGTCGTAGCGTTGTCGATTTGACGGTCGCTCAGCTGTCCGACTTCGTGGCGTATCTCAACAGTCGCGGTCTTGCGCCTGCGTCGATCGCGCGTGGTGTTGTGGCGATCAAGATGTTCTTCCGTTACCTGCAGCTGGAAGGCGTGCTCAAAGACAACCACATCGAATTGTTGGGCAGTCAAAAACTGTGGCAACGAATTCCTGAGGTGCTCAGCCCCAAAGAGATCGACAAATTTCTCAACGCGCCGCGCCGAATCGAGCTTTATTATTTGCGTGATCGGGCGCTTCTGGAGATGCTGTATGCGACCGGTTGCCGCGCGTCGGAGGTGGGCGGGCTGCGTTTGCGTGATCTGCAGTTGGCCGAAGGATACTGCAAATGCCACGGAAAAGGTAGCAAGCAAAGGATGGCTCCGCTGGGCGAGGCGGCGGTGGATGCGGTGTCTGATTATTTGAAGCAACTGCGACCACAGTTGGCGGCAAAACGTCCCGAGGAAGATGATTGGTTATTTCTGACGCGCTCTGGCAAGCGCATGCGGCGCGAAGCGATCTGGGAATTGGTAAAAAAGTATGCCTTGATCGCGAAACTGACCAAAGACATCAGCCCTCATACGCTGCGGCATAGTTTTGCGACGCACCTATTGGCCGGCGGCGCGGATCTGAGGCAGGTGCAAGAAATGCTTGGGCACGCCAGCATTGCCACGACGCAGATCTATACTCACGTCGATCAATCGCGACTGAAAAAGGTGCACAACCAATTTCATCCACGGGCGTGAGGTTTCGACGAAGGAAACAAATTTCTGTGGTTGAGTTGAAGTGCCCGGCGCGCTTACGATTCGGAGAATCGAGCGACATTGTGGCTCAGCTTTTCAAGCTGATAGCGTGCGTAGAAAAAGGTCGCTGCCATTGTTTTGCTTGGGCACTTCAAGGACTTTTCTTGGCAACGATGACGCGCCGTAGACCCGCGTAGTCCTTGACAGACTTCTCCAGCTCAAGGCTGCTGTTTTCGACGATCTGTAAGCAGTCATCGAAGACCGATGGGCTGGTTTCGAAAATCAAACGTCCACCGGGAAGCAGCATCGGTTCAGATTCCGTTACCAATCGCTGGATGATCTCGGTTCCTTTTTCGCCGCCAAAGAGCGCCTGTTCAGGTTCGTACTTCAGTACGCTGTCCTCGACAGTCTCCGTTTCAAATCGGCCGATGTAAGGAGGATTGCTGACGATCAAGTGGACCGGTTGGCTGCCGTCGGGAAGCGCTTGGAGCAGGTCACCGGTGAAGCATTTGACTTTGTCGGCGACAGCGAGTGTTTGGATGTTTTCGCCCGCAACAGCGATGGCATCGGAGGAGATGTCGATCGCTGCGATCTTGCACTGGTCGATGTGTTTTGCCAATGATATCGCCACGCATCCGCTGCCGGTTCCGACGTCGATGATGCGGAGAGGCCGATCGTTGATCTCTTTTGCCGCTTCAAGCGCTTCGACGACAACGTGTTCGGTTTCGGGACGCGGGATCAGAACGTTGGCGTTGACGACGAAGTTCAGCGAGTAAAACTCTTTGTGGCCGACGATGTAGGCGACGGGTTCACCGGCAATACGACGTTTCACCCACGCGCGGTACTTGGTTAGGCTTTCGCCCGAGGGCACCTCTTCAAAGCGCGTGTAGAGCATGATCCGGTCGCACTGTAAGGCTTCGGCGAGCAGCACTTCTGCGTCCAGGCGTGCATTTTCAGACCCGACTTTGTTGAAATGATCGGTGGTCCATTCAAGCAGTCTCTTGATCGTCCATTGATCAGTCGCTTCAGCCATCAAATTTTCCGGTAGTCGGGAAGGGGAGAGCCAATATGAATCGGCGTTCTTTGTCTGCAGAGGATTATATGGCGCTGGAGCACCTTTGACGACCGGAGGTGAACAGCCCGAAATCCTTGGCCGATGGCTGCTATCGGCCGTTAGCGTTATTTTTAAACTTGATCTTTTCGATCAGCTTTTTGACTTTCCCGTCGACCACTTTTCCCGACACCGCTGCGATCGCGTCAACGGTGTAGGAATATCTCAAATCGAAATCGATGTCGAATTCGACTTCGGTATCTTCGCCGTCTTCAGGGTCCCCGTCGGCGGCCAGTTTCTGTTCAATGTAGTCCGTCAGTTCGAGGAACATGGTTTCGCTGGGGCCGAAAGTTCGAGATTCGATTTCATCGTCGACATTGATGGTATTGATCTTTCCTTCGGCTCCCGATCGTAGCGCGATGCGGATCAATTCGGGCGGTTCGTCCAAAGGGATTTCGTCCGATGGTGCCGACGCCAAGGGCATTTTGATATTGAAATCGCCCTCTTGCGGCGCGACATTAAACGTCATGATGAAGAAAATGAGCAACTGAAAAACGATGTCAATCATCGCCGTCATGTTGACTTCAATGTCTTCAGGTTCCTCCGTTTCGATTTTCATACTTGGATCACTCTAATCGCTTTAAGTCGTTGTTTATTCGGAGTCTTTGACGCGCAGGATGAAGCTTTCCAGTTCGCTGTCCTGGCATTTGGAGATCAGTTTCTGCACCAATCCCGTGGGCGAATCAGCATGTGAACGAATGATGACGGCAACATCGCCGGCGGCCACGTTCTCGCGTTCGGCGTTTCGGACTTCTTGATTGAGGATCGGGCCCATCAGGTCAATTTTTTGGATCCGTTGGCCCGCGAAGATCACATTTCCACCGGGTTCGAGGTTCAGGATCATTTTGTATTCGATTGATCCATCGGGCGGCACGGCCAATTCGCTGACCGGCAATGCGATCTCTTCAGCGCGGTCAACTTTGGAGAAATTAATCAGCAACATAAAGAACGCGATCAACTGAAACGTCATGTCGATCATCGGCGTTAGGTCGCCTTCGAGGATCTTTGATTTTTGTTTTTTGTTAAATTTCATGACGTGTTGGAGATGCCGTTGATCCGAGCAAGGGGAGGGCAGGGGAGAAAAGTAAAATCAGCAACTGCAGTGCGGCACTTTCTTTTTTAAAGTGGCCGCAAGCAACCGATTAAGTAGCCGTTTTCTTATTACCGACCTTTTCGAACCGACTCATAAGGTTCTCGCTTTGGATGCCCACTTCCAAGGCAAGTTTTTGCACGCGATTTCGAAGCAGGTTGTAAGCAGCAATCGCTGGGATCGCGACCGCCAGTCCCAGCAGTGTCGTTAACAAAGCCGTTGAAATACCGTTGGCCAGCACGCTTGGTTCGGGTGCACCGCCGCCGTTGGCGATTTCATAAAACGAGTTAATCATTCCGTGGACTGTGCCGAAGAGACCAATCATCGGGCTGAGCGTACCGATGAGGGCCAGATAGCTGAGGCGGTGGTCAAGCTTCATGTTTTCTTCGGCGCCAACTTCTTGCATCGCCGCGACGGCGTGTTCGTAGCTGCTGCTTAATCGTGCCAAACCTGCGGCCAAAACGTTACCCAGAAATGATTCATCCGTTTTTGAAAGTTCGTAAGCACCTTGGTACTCTTTGTTGTCCAGGTGGGCTTCGAAACCTTCGATTAGTGACGGTGGGCAAACCGATTCGCGGCGGGCTGAAATCACGTTCATGATCACCAGGGCGACCAAAATAAATGACAGCGCTGTAAAGATGCCCAAGTACTCCCAACCGAGTGCACTGTAAAGCCATCCCAGCAACGTCTGTTGGGTGACTTCCTTGGGAGTACCATCGGCGGCGACTGCCGCTCCATCTTGTCCCAATGATGTTGCTGTTAAGCAGGCCAGGATCAGCAACGATCCAAATGAGAGCATAACGGCCCAGCGTAGTCTCAGGCCTGTCGCTGAGGAATTTACAGTCAAAATGGAAGAAGAATTTTGCATCGGGAACCTTCGTTGGAATTTACGTCCGAACAACGTGGTGTTTGATTGGTTAAAAGTTGGGTGGGCCGAAACGGATTTTTTAGTTGAGTATTTTAGCCCAGTATGAATTGCGATAGCGAGATTTCAATAGCTCGCGCGTCTTGTTTGCCTCGTCGGTGTTACCCAGTTGGGGCCAAATTTGAGCCAAATAGTACAGCGCTTCTGCGTGGGATTCACTTTCAGAGTACATCAAAAGGTGGGTCAGCAGGAACTTTTCGCGGGCTTCTTTCAGCTGGTTCGCCTTGAAATGGTAGACGCCCAAAGCATTGTAGGCGGCAGCAAAGAGTTCTTGGTTATCGGGGTTTTCAACTTTGATGATCTGTTTTAAATCGCTTTCGGCGGATCCAGGATTGCCGGAAAGGGTTTGTGCCTTGGCCTTGAGGCACTTCGCCAGTAACTGATACTGCCGCGTTACGTCATCATTGTCGGTCGAAGCAAGAATCTGATCGCAGCTGGTGATGGCTCCGTCAAAATTCTTCTGAGCAATCGCCGTCTGTGCCAAGTAGTAATTGCCTTTGATGACATACTCTGGCCAATCCGATTGCGTCAGTCGTTTGAATTCTTTTGCTGCCAGATCAGGAAATTTCAAGGAGTACAGCAACCGACCCTTCAGCTCCGTCGCCGGAAAGAAGTGATAACTTTTTTTATACTTCGCTAAAAAGTTACTTAAGCTCTTACCTGCCTCAATCGCATCGAATGAACCTTTGAGTGCCAGATTCCCTTCGGCGTAAGCTTTCAAAAATGCCAGTTCATGTGCGACAAACGGGTTCCCTTTATCGTCGATTTTGGCGATCTCTTCGATTCCCTGAGCATAGCTGCCGGATTTAATTCGATCCGCGGTGCGCGTGATCGAATTGGCTTGGTTGGCATAGACGACGTTTCGAACCTCGCCTGCGGGAATTGTCGTGGTGGAACCTTTTGATTCAACCAAGATCCCCATCGGCGTCATGTCGACGACCTTTCCCGAGATCTTCGTTGAACCAACGCCGTTGGCATTGGCTCGGTAGACCGTGTCTCCCCGTTGAGCCAACGCCGTACTGGCGATCAGGCAAAAACAAAGCGGGAGAAGAATCAATTGTGATAGTTGTGATTTCATAGATAGGCTTAGAGATTGTTTTTCATTTCTGCGACCAGATCGTCGAACTTTTTCTCCCAAGGTCCGGTCTTTAAGAACTTAAATTTATTCAAAGATTTTTCAAGAAAGCTCAATGATGATTTTACGCCTTGCTTCTTTTTGATCAGCACACTGTACTCGAACTGAGTTCTCATTGATCCATAAAGCGCGGTACGGTAGGCATCATTAAGTTTGGGTTTGCCGCGTGTCAATTGTTCCAATTTTCGCCATCCCCAAACAGCGTTCTTTACTTTTTTGCCATCCTTGTATTTCCCCGTTCCAATCAAGGCTTTTCCGTAAGCGTCTTTATTGGATTCTGCTTTGCCCCACATCTGCAGTGTTTCTGCGGCATCGATCTGTAAATTGAGCGCTGATTTTTCTTTCAATAGTTCAATCAGCGAAGCGACCGATCCTTTGAAATCGCCACTGCCGCGTTGCGCTAAGGCCCGCTGTTGGCGCAATGTTAGATTCAAAGCCGGATCGGCGATCCCCAATTTTTCTGCTCGATCAAATGCCGAAACGGCTTGCTTGAACAGAGGCTCCGCTTCGGCTTTGGCGCCTTCTTGGGCCAGTGCAGAGGCCGTGTTGCGTAGGGTTGATCCCGCCCACAAAACGGTCGGTGCGTCCGAGGATTGCCGTTCGACCGTGCCCAAAAATGACGCCAACCCCGTCGCAAACTTCTTGCGTTGCTCCAGCGTCTCCAAGGTTTGGAACTGATCATTGAGTTGTTTGGCGACGCTTTGGTATACGGCCGTAAGTTTGGCCGCAGCTTTCGGATCGCCGCTGGATTCGAGTTCAGATTTGAGCGCGGCGATGATCCCGGAGGCTTTTTCGATCGTCGTTTCAAACGCCGCGCCACTACTCATCGATCCAAGATAGGCCTTCACCGCGGTCAGGTAAGTGTTGCGTCGGTAGCGTTCAGCATAACGTGGGTCGGAGATGGCCGGATGTTTCTGTTTCACCAAATCCAGAGGCGCTACCGATTCGGTTTCCAATCGTTTTAAAGCCGCATCGAACTGCTTTTGTTCCAGCAGCACATCGACCAACGTCAAAGCTGAATTAGCGATCGTATAGTCAATCTTCCCGCCGGCTGAATTGACAGCATCGGTCAACAGTTGGTTTGTTTTGGCAAGGGCTTCCTGCCGCTGCGTTTGGGACATGTCGCCTTTGGTGCGGAAGTTGAACCAAAGTTTCTGACCCAAAGCCGCGGCCAGCGGATTCTTCGCAGGCCATGATTGGGAGACTTGACCAAAGAATTCTTCTGCGGTTGCCACGTCGTCGCCTCTGATGGCGATCTCCGTCATTTTACTGGCCGCACGCGATGCTTCATCGGAACCGGGCCATCGCTTACAGATCTCGCGGCACGCGGTCTTCAATTTTTCAATCTCGTACCCACGATCATCCTCAGGCGCTGAATCCAACAGCGCGGAGTATCCGTTGACGATATAGGCGGAGGCTTGTTTGCTCCAATCGACAGACGGGTAATTATTTAACAGGAACTCCGCGATGATCGCCGATTGAAGTGGTTTGTTTTGAAAGAACAAACAGATCGTACGCTGGTAGTGAATGAAATTAATATCCGCGCGATCGGTTTCATCTGTCGCCAGGGAAAGGGCTTTGTCATACAGGTCTAAGGCCGCGGTCGTTTTATTATCAAGTGCCTCTGAATTTTCCTCGACCATCGCCAAGGTTTGGGCTTTCTTGGTCGCATCGGTCATCGACGCCAGTGCACGTTTGGCTTGAGCGATTTCATTTTGTAGATCGGCGATTTCGGAGATCATTTCGCTGCCTTTTTCTTTGGCATCGGTGAACGTCTTGATCTCTTTGCTTTCGGTTTCGTCTTGCTGGGCGAACGACAAATTGAACTGCTCGATCAGGGCTCGCGCGTCGTCGCGATAGGGGCCTGGGGCGCGAGCCACTTTGCGAATCAACTTCCCCGCTTCGCGATTCAATTCGCGCGATTTGGACGCGTTTTCGCCACCGCCCTTTTTCTTCAAGTCTTCGGCGGACATCAACTGTGCTTTGCCGAATTCCAGTTGCAATCGTTGCCAGTCGGGGTTGCGGACTTCATTGCGGTTGAGAAGACCGATGGGTTTGGCCAGCAATTTCGAAACGGTTTCGAAAGGGTAGGGCTTGAGCGTGTTCCAGCTGTCGACGGCAACCAGCATCGCTTCCTTTTTCAAACGGCGCTCGACGGCTCCATCACCAAGGAAGAAAACATTTTCCAACATTGAAAGTGTCGTCTTGTGATCGCCCGCCTTTTGAGCCGCCCGGGCACCATTGATGGCTGATTCGAAAACAAAGACAGCGCCTTGGCTGCTGTAGTCATCGTAGACGTCTTGGTTTTCTTTGACGGCCTCTTTGAGCATCTTCTTTTGAGCCTGTGAACCACTTGGCATCGTATCGGCGATCAGCGCGGTCACCAAAGGCAGTTTCGTCCGTACGCGAATGTAAGACGATTGCAGACGTTTTTTCTTCGCCAGCGATTGCGGATCTTCGGGATCAAGTTGGTAATTTTGGATCCGGTCACGCAGCGTTCCGCGCGCCTGTTGGTATTGCTTCCGGGCTGAATCGAGCAGCCCCGCGGCTTTCTTTTGCAGGTTCTTCTTTTCCGGTTCGGTCAGCCGGTCGTTGCCGGACTGAGCGATGTAGGATTCGGCCCGTTTGATCTTGATGTTCGCACCGATCTCGATGACTTCTTGTTGTTCATCCTCGTCGGCCAGTTGTCGAGAATACTCCGAAAGGAGACGATCGGCTTGGTTGAGTTTCTCCTCCCGTTTTTCAGTGTTGCGCTCGGAGGCAATGCTAAGGATCAATACCTTAGCTTTTTCGAACTGAATTCTTTTGCGATAACTTTCATCAACCAGTTCATCGTTTTGGGCACCATCAAGGTACTCTACCGCGACGTCGAAATAGCCATTTTCGGCCAACGCCGTGACAAACTTCTCCGCGGGTTCGTCGGCGACGGCACTGCCTGACCACGCCAGGACCGCCAGCATAAAAAGAGCTGACTTAGAGATCGTCAACTTCGTGCAAAACCAGCGCGTCATGAAAAATTTGATGCGTGAAACCTGAGGGGTGGAACTTTTTGATGGGTTCATCATTTAAGGGGTTCGAACGTGACCAAATAAAAGAAGCATGGTTGAATTAAACGAATGTCGAAATGATCGGCGATCGGACTTTTAAGCATTTGCTTCAAAATCGCAAAGCGTTCAGTTGAAAGCACCACCCAAGGTCGAGGGCAAGTTAATTTCAACATGCGGCTTCCGAGGATCCGTCCAATGGTATGATCGACGACTATGTGGAAAGTGGTGGGCGAGAGAAGACCTCTTTAATATAGTGCAAAAATCCGTTGTTGGTGAACGGGCTATCCATTTTCATGATGAAAAATTCACGAATAAGAACTCTATCGGCTAAACTTAACGCATGGAAGATTATGAAGAGCAAGAATCGTCTCCGCGATCCACGCAGCTCGATTTTTCGGGCAGGCTGAGCGGCGACGACAGTGCGTCCCATTTCCGAGCGGACAAGGCCGTTAAATTGCGACTGGTGTCGTTGATGGGATTGTTGCTGCTGGTGATCGTGGCGATGAAAGAAGCCGGCAAGCCAGAGCGCTGGATGTGGTTGGGCTTTGACCCGCCAGCGGACGCCGCACTTGTCTCCGAAGAAGAAATTTCGGGTGACGATATTGTCCTTAAGGCAGAATCCTTGGCCTCCCAATCCAACCCGCAGGCACAGCTAGACCAAGGGGTCGGGTATATGCCCGACCGCATCGCCAACCGATTGAAGCAGACGGATGAGGGACCTGCTAATCGCTCCGATCGGTCTGATCAATCGGATCCCGATTCGATGGGCGCGAGCCGGGAAGAGAACGAAGATCCTCAGCAAACGCCCGTTGCGATTGATTTCTGGCGCACCGCTTTTGTGAAACTAACAAATGTTCAGCAGGAAGCGTTTTATCAACTGCTGCGTCGAATTGACACCGCGCGGCTTCAGCCGCCTCAAGCGGAGCTGCCTTTTGAGGATACCGTTGCACGTTTGGCTAAATTACAGCTGAACCATCAAACAAGGATCTTGGGTGAAATGGCGGCGATGAGCAAAGGTGAGCCAAAGAATGAGCTGTCCGAGAATCTCTTTGCCTTTGACCAGAGCTGGCAGAAACATGGTTTGCCGGCACTGAAAGCTTCGATTGCGGGTGCTGATTTTACGATGACCGACCAGGCAACCATCCGTTCGATTCGCGCCACCATCGACCCGATCGTCTTGAAGGACGTCCAGGATATGACTGGCATGGGCAACCCGCGGGACAGGTTGGCTTGGCTGGCGATCTGGGACTTCGTGCAACGCGATGCCGAAACGGTGCACCGGAGGCATCAACCAGAGACGACGTTGCTGCAATTGATTGGTCAGCCACAGGCCTTCCGCGGGCAAACGATCACTGTTTCGGGAACGGTGCGTACGATTCGCCGCAAAGACCTCAAACAGACGCAGCTAAATTTGGATCATTACTTTGAACTGTGGATTGAACCGCCCGGCCGAACCATTGATGGGTTGATTTGTGTTTATGCGGCTACGCTGCCTCAAGGTTTCGATTCTGTGGTGCCGGAGTTGACCGCGCAGTATCAAAAGGTCCAATTTTCGGCGACCGTGGCGGGACGATTTTTCAAAATCAGGTCCTACCAAGACGCCGGCAAATCGGTCAGCCATTGCCCCGTCGTTGTCGCCGAAACATTTGTGGCAGACTTCGATGCCAGCCCATCGCAATCCACCAGTGCCGCCCCCAGTTGGCAGCCATCTGCGCCCTTAGCGCTCACGTTTCTGTTGGTTGCTGCTTTGGCAGCGGTGGGGATTGCTTTGGCCGTTTTTCGTTCGACTCACTGGGGGACTCAACGCGCCGACAAACCGACCTCCCAACGCGTCAGCCGGTCATTGGATGCGCTCGTCGATGACGAAACGGTGATGACCGATGCGCAGCGCGTCGCTGAGTTGAACAAACGCTTGGAAGAGGATTTTTCATGATGCGATTCGATCGACCTATGAACCGTTTGTTGAACCGTCTGTTAGTCCGACGGTTGGAACGTCTGCTTTTGAGCGTTGCCATTTGCATCTGTTTGTTGGCCGGCGGTGTACGGGGGCAATCTGATGGCGACGTCGCGATCGAGCTGTCTGGGTTTTCGGTCAGCGAAGCCTACGACCTCCAAGCCGGCGATCCGCTGGACCTCGGCGACCGCCAGCTGATGAAGTTGTTGTTTCGCAGTGGGAAGGTATCCCGGGGCAACTTCGAAAAATGGAGCCAGTTTGCCGACGATGTTTCGTGGCAGCAGATCAGCGCGGCGCCTCAGCGTTTTCGATTTTGGACGTTCAAACGAAAATTGCGTTTGCAGAATCTGAGTCTTCTTCGGTTCCCCGAGCAGATCGCTGCGGATGAACTTAAAGGGGTTTACCTCGCGCGATGCGTTAACGAAGTCGGACAAGTAGCCTATCTGATCACTCGATCGGCCCCTCGGAAGTTGCCGCTGAAGCAATCACTCGATCAGCCGATATCATTCGCCGGATTTTTCTACAACAACGTCGCGGTCGGGCCTGAAGGAGAGCTAATGATGGCCGATGGCGAGGTTGACGACGAGGCTGATGAAGACCAACGCACCGAAACAGAAACGGATTCTCCGGGCGTTCCTCTTTTCATCGCCAACCGTTTTTCGTGGTACCCGGCGATTGCCGATGATGCGATGGGCGTCACCGCCAGCCAAGTAGAGCTCGCCGCGCGCGGCGTTGACGTTGGGTTGTTTGACTTTGTACGCCAGCAAAACAGTAAACCGCTTTCCAAAAACGATTCGGATGCGTTCTATCAGATGCTGGCCGCTGTGAATTCGGCGCGGACGTCGGCGGAAGCGGCGCCGGACTCTTCGAACATATCGCCAATTTCGTTTACTGAACTGATGTCCGCACCGGCCAGCCAATTTGGAAATAAGATCGCGCTGTCGGGGCGTCTGCGACAGTGCGTGCCGATCGAGATTGTCGATGCAGACCGGCAAACGCTGGTGGGGGCCGAGCGCTATTATCAGGTCAGCCTGTTTCCGAACTTGAAAGGGCGCGACGTCGTTGTGCGGACTTCCGGAGAAGAAAGCATCAAGTTCGAACAATTTCCGGTAACGGTATGCTTTCGGGAATTGCCTCAGGGTATGACGGCTAAGCAACTCGAAGGTAGGCCGGCGGAAGTCATCGGGAATTTCTACCGTTTCATCAAGTACCAATCCAAAGTTTCATCCGAGGCAGGCCAATCCGGACAGATCAGCCCGTTGGTGATGGCCAGCGTGATCGACGTCGCGCCCCAGACCACCACCGCCGAAGGCGTGGATCTGCTGATGCGGGTGCTGTTGGTTGGGATTCTGTTGACGGTCGCGGCAGCGGTCGGTTATGGCGTCTTCAAGGACCGGAAGAAACGCAGCCGTTTGATCGCCTCGGGTGAAACCGCGCTGCCTGAGAAAATTGACCTCAGCCCGTTTGAAGACCAGATCGAACACTAGCAAACGGTAACAAAACGCCATTCTGTTCTCACAGCCTAAAACTGCTGCGTGTTTTGTGAAGAAAATCTCTTGGATTTACTCGTTCAATATTCTTCGAAACGGGTCTTACCACTTGATGTTTCCGGGTGTCTGCATGATATTCTCGTGTCTGAAAAAACGCCACTTGAATGAGGGAAATTGGGATGAAGTCACCTGTAAGAGTCACCGTCACCGGCGCTGCTGGTCAAATCAGCTACGGCCTACTGTTTCGCATCGCGTCCGGCGATATGCTTGGCCCTGATCAGCCCGTGATCTTGCAATTGCTGGAGATCCCACCTGCCATGAACGCGTTGCAGGGAGTCGTCATGGAATTGGACGACTGTGCGTTTCCGCTGCTCAAAGGGATCGTCGCGACCGATGATCCTAATGTCGCGTTCAAGGATTCAGATTTTGCGCTGTTGGTGGGTGCGATGCCTCGTAAGAAGGGGATGGAGCGAAAGGATCTGCTGACCGCGAACTCGAAGATCTTCTCCGTTCAAGGAAAAGCGATCGACGAAAATGCAAGCAAAGACATCCGCGTATTGGTCGTCGGCAACCCTGCCAACACCAATGCCTTGATCACCATGGCCAACGCTCCGTCGATCAAGCACGGAAATATCACCGCGATGACACGACTGGATCACAACCGTGCCATCAGCCAGTTGGCGACGAAGTTGGATGTTGATTCCACTACGATTTCAAAGATGACGATCTGGGGCAACCACTCGGCAACGCAGTACCCAGATATTTCCAACACGGTTGTCGATGGTAAACCCGCAGCCGAAGCGGTGGATGAAGCTTGGTATCGCGAGACGTTTATTCCGACGGTTCAAAAACGCGGTGCGGCGATCATCGAAGCTCGTGGCGCATCAAGCGCAGCATCGGCCGCCAACGCGGCGATTGATCACATGAGAACTTGGGTGATGGGAACCGATGAAGGCGATTGGGTCAGCATGGGAATCCCCAGCGATGGCAGCTACGGCATCGAGGAAGGCCTGATCTACTCGTTCCCGGTAACTTGCTCCGGCGGTGAGTACTCCATTGTCCAAGGTCTTGAAGTGGACGACTTCAGCCGAGAGAAAATGGACGCCACGATGGCGGAGCTGAAAGAAGAGTCCAACGAAGTGAAGGACCTGCTGTAAACGATTGGAGTTGAATCCAACATGTTTCACTTGCGGCCGATTCTTTGATGCAATACTGATTATGCGCTGGGTTGCTATCGCTAGCACGCAGCGTATTTCGGGGACATTTTTTTCCCGCGCAGAACAGCGTTGACTTGCCAAAGCATCTTTTTTAAAACCAGAGCCTCTGGCAATCAATCTCCTTCACTTCGGCCAAATATGAACCGCATCAAGATCAGCCCACTTGCGATGACAGCAACTCAGGAGATCAAAGATTCTCAGCAATCTGAGACGGTTCAACCGCTGGTCAGCGGTATCTCGGGATCTCCGGCGGCGGGGCAGGGCGGTCTTCATGTTCGCCAAAGTGCTTCTTTTTTCGTGCCGATGCACTATGAAAAGAACTACGCCTATCCTCTGATCGTTTGGCTGCACTCAGCGGAACAATCTGCCAGCGAAGTCCACGACGTGATGCCGCGAATCAGCATGAGAAATTATGTGGGCGTGGCTCCAGAGATTCAAACCAAAGAATCGCCATGGCAGCAAAACGGTGCGTCGATCAATGCGACGCATGATGCGGTCGTTGCGGCGGTGGATCAGGCACGCTTGCGTTTCAACATTAATCCAAAGCGTATTTTTCTTGCCGGTTTCAATGCCGGAGCAACGATGGCGTTTCGCGTCGCGCTTGAGCGTCCGGAACTGTTTGCCGGTGTGCTTGCGCTCAACGGTCCCTTGCCGACCGTGGGTACGCCTTTGTGCCATTGGGATCGAGCAAGGAAGCTGCCAGTGTTCTGGGCTCAGTGCCGTAAATCGGATCAGTTTGATCAGCAACAGTTGTGTCAGCAATTGCGTTTGCTTCACATCGCCGGTTTTTCACTGACGCTTCGTCAGTACCCCGGCGTCGATAAGATCTCTGATGCGTTGCTTGGCGATGCCAATCGTTGGGTCATGGATAGCGTCAACACGAAACCCACCAACAACCCGCCGCAAGCGAAGTAGGGTTACGAAATCAACAGCCTGCAAGCGACGAGTTTTTGTTAGCCAATAGACGGTAAAGATCTAGCGTGATCGCCGTCGATTCTATTTTTGCGTTTAATGGAGGCCCCGGATTCGTTGCCTCATCCACTACGGCGCGTCGAAGAGCGCGTCAACGTAAGTCCCGACATCGAAGGGGGCAAAATCATCGGGTGTTTCGCCAAGGCCGACGAATTTTACGGGCAAGCCAAATTCCTGACGGATGGGAATCGCGACGCCACCTTTGGCGGACCCGTCCAGTTTCGCCAAAACAATTCCTGTGCAACCGGCGGCTTCTCCAAAACCTTTGGCTTGCGAGATTGCGTTTTGACCGGCGGTGGCGTCTAAGACCAGCAAAACCTCGTGCGGTGCGTCGGGGGAAACTTTTTGCATCACCCGCCGAATACGGCCCAATTCGTCCATCAAATTGTTTTGCGTTTGCAAGCGGCCGGCGGTGTCAACGATGCAGATATCAGCTTCGGCCTTGATGGCTGCATCGACGGCTTTGTAGGCGACGCTGGCGGGATCGCTGCCTTGGCGGCCAGTGACAATTTCGGCGTCCATGCGATCGGCCCAAATGGTCAACTGCTCGACCGCCGCGGCGCGGAAAGTATCGCCGGCTCCCAAGACAACGGTTTTTCCCTGTTGCTTGAACAGGTTCACCAGTTTTGCGATCGACGTGGTTTTTCCCGCTCCGTTAACGCCGACCACCATAATGACGGTGGTGCCCGAGGAGGCAAGATTGATATCGGCGTTTTCCTGCTGCATGATGGCGCTGATCGTTTCTTTGGCCGAATCGATCAATTGCGTCAGCGTCATTTTTCGAGCGCGATATTTTGATTTAATGTCGTCGCGGATCTTTGCCGCGGGGCCGTTGCCCATATCGGTTTTAACAAGATGAGCAAACAGTTCGTCCAAAAATTGATCGTCGACCAAACGCCCATCTTCTTTGACCAGGTCGCGGATGTCGGTGTTAAGCACCTCCATCGTTTTGGACATGGCGCGTTTGATACCACCGAACAAACCCTTTTTCTTCTCAGTGGGCGGAGGGGAACTGGCGTCGTTGGAATCATTGGCGTCCTGATTCTCAGGCGGCGGCGATTCGGTGTTTTCGTTTTTCTTTTGGTCGGATGATCCGAATGGGTTCCAGCGTGCCATGACAGTTGTCTTATGGGGAGTGAAAAAACAGCAGTGGTTTTAAGTTGGTGATGATTGGGTTTGGTGTTTTGTTTCGCTTTATTTTGAGCCGTCGGTTGGGCCTTCGGTCGATGGCTTCTTCGTCGTCGGCGTGTCGCTGGACCTGCTGCGTTTAAGCAATCTGTCCAGCACACCGTTAACGAATTGGGCCGATTGGTTTGAGCCATACCGCCGCGCCAATTCGATCGCCTCGTTGATCACCACCGGCGGCGGCGTATCGGTGTGAAGCAATTCGTATGCCCCCAGCCGCAGCACGTTACGATCTGTCGCCGCCATGCGTGAAAGTCGCCAATTGTCGGCGATCTTGGAGAGTCTTTCGTCGAGTGCATCACGGTTGTTCCGGACTCCGATGATCAGCCCGTCGGCGAATTTAACCAGCTCTTGATTGTTCTTCAACCGAGAATTGACAAATTGGGTCTTCACATCCTCGGGTTGCGTGGGGTTGAGATCATCCTGGTAAAGGATCTGAAGTACAATCGCTCTGGCGCGGCTGCGACGTGACATAAACGGATTCGCTTGGGACAGTGGAAAACAAGAAAAAGAGGCCAACAGCGGGTGATCATTGAAAACCGGTTTTCAACAGAAGCACTTTAGCCTACTGGACGATACTATCTTAAGCGATGGCTCCGTCATCGGAAATTAGGGGATCGGCTGGCCAATCGTAGACCACGCTTTAAATAGGCTTGGGCAATCGCCCGATGATCGCGACACCGGAGGAGTTATTCGCCCATCGCCCCAAATTCGGTGAAGACGCGCGACATATGGACGGCCGCTTCTGCGGCTTCGACACCTTTGTTGCCAACGGAGCCGCCGGAGCGATCAAGGGCTTGTTGAAGCGTATTGCAGGTTAACAGCCCAAAACCGATGGGAACGTCGTATTGCAGCGTAAGTTCGGCGATGCCGTTGCTGATCGCGGAGTTGATGTGTTGGTCATGGGTGGTTTCCCCTTTGATCACGCACCCCAAAATAACGATGCCATCAAATTTTCCCGACTTTAATACTCTCAGCGTGGCGGCCGGCAATTCCCATGAACCTGGCGTCCAAAGGGTCGTAATGTTGGACTCCGCGACATCCGAGGAAACCAGTGTTTTGACGGCGCCCTCTAAAAGTTTGTGGGTGATGTTCTCGTAATAATTCGAGACCACGATAGCGAATTTTTTATCGGAGACCGAAGCCGTTTTGCCGGTAAATTCTTGCATGAGAAATTGCTAATAATTTAGAAGAGGTTTTGAACAGGAAGGTCGCAGGAAAAGGGGTAGGCTGTCCCGCCAATCGGGGCAGGGCAGGGCGGTTAAATGGAATCGGGCTTCACTTGCATCAAAAATTCAGCGTTGGTTTTGGTTTTCTTAAGACGCGTCGTCAGTTTATCCATCGCTTCAGACGGGCTCATTTCCACCAACGCTCTTCTGACAAGACAGATTCGATCGTATTCGTCCTCTTCAAACAAGCGTTCCTCACGGCGTGTGCCGGATGTGGCGATGTCGATTGCGGGCCAAATTCGGCGCTCCACTAACGACCGGTCCAGCACGATCTCTAAGTTTCCGGTGCCTTTGAATTCTTCGAAAATCACTTCGTCCATGCGGCTGCCGGTGTCGATCAAAGCGGTAGCCAGAATCGTGAGCGAACCACCCTCTTCCAGTTTTCTTGCCGAACCAAAGAAGGCTTTGGGTTTTTGCATTGCATTGGCGTCCAGGCCGCCAGACAGCGTTTTTCCCGATTGCGGACATTCGGAGTTCCAAGCGCGGCCCAATCGTGTGATTGAATCCAAAAAGATAATGACGTCGGTGCCAGCTTCGACCATCCGCTTCGCTTTTTCCAAAACCATTTCCGTGACTTGGATGTGACGCGATGCGGGTTCGTCGAAGGTTGAACTGATGACTTCGCAGCGGTCGCCTTTAACTTCGCGCTCCATATCGGTGACTTCTTCGGGGCGTTCGTCGATCAATAACATGATGACATAAGCATTAGGATGGTTCTTCAACGTGGCTCGGGCCATCCGTTGCATTAATATCGTTTTACCCGTGCGGGGCGGTGCGACGATCAGCCCGCGTTGTCCAAATCCAATGGGCGTCATCATATCGATGATCCGTGTGGAGATATCCTTTTCGTCGTGCTCCAAACGAATTCGTTCGTCCGGATGCAGTGGCGTCAAATCGTCGAAACTGATTCGCCGCGAGTTAGCTTCGGGTGACTGGCCGTTGATCGTTTCAACGCGCAGTAAAGCGAAATAGCGTTCGTTTTCTTTTGGCGGTCGAATCTGTCCTTTGACCACAGCCCCGTTACGAAGGTTGAACTTCCTGATTTGGCTGGGCGAAACGTAAATGTCGTCCGGGCAACTGAGATAGTGATAGTCTGGGCTGCGCAGAAAACCAAATCCGTCGGGCAGGATCTGCAAAGTACCTTCCCCAATCATTAGCCCTTGGCGTTTGATTTGCTGTTTAAGGATTGCCGATACCAGTTCGTCTTTATCAAGGTCTTCGAAGTCGGTTAGGCCCACTTTCAAGGCATGCGCCGGAAGTTCTTCAAGAGACATCTTCTGCAATTGATTTACGTTGATGGCTTTTTCAGCTTTGGTGTTGGATTCAGCAGAAACTTGTGAAGGCGCCGTTTCGCGCGAGATCGTTTCGGCCAAAGACATGGGTTCGCCGGAGTTTTCGATCTCTTTCAAGCGCTGGCTGACGTCAGGTTCAAGGTCCCGATTGTCACTTTTGCGCCGATTGGATCTGGAACCGCTGGTCCCTTGCGTTCTGGGATTTCGAGCGTCTGTCATTGTTCTTTCCTCAAACTAGCAATATTCAGGTGGGAAATGCCAGTGTTTTTCAAATCGCGTTTCAAAATCGCTTGATCATCCGCGCTGTTGCCACTTCATCCAAAGTGACTGTATTTGGGACCGCGTCTGTTCTGCCGAACCTGAATTGTCGATCACATCCGTCGCGCGACTGCGTTTGTGTTCCAGCGGAAGTTGCTGCCGTTCTCGGCGTTGCAATTCTCCCTCCGGCCAGCCACGCAGATTGGCTCGCTGTTGTCGAATTTTCAAATCAGCATGAACAAAAACGATATGGTCGCAAAAACGATCCCATTGCGCTTTGAACATGACAGGAGCATCTAAAATCACTGCTTGTGCCGATTTTGATTGTTCAATCTCCAAAAACCGGAGTTCCATCCACTTTCCAATTTCTGGGTGGGTGATTGATTCAAGCAATTTCAGTTCTTCCGATGGTGATTGAGAATCCTTGGGGAAAACGATTGTCGCCAAAGCCCGCCGGTCGACTTCTCCGTCGACGACCGCCTTGTCACCAAAAGCTTCTTGGATCCGCTGGATCGTCTCGGGTTGTTTCAGCACTTCATGGCCGATGACATCCGCGTCGACGATTTCGCAACCTAACTCAGCAAAACACTCCGCGACAAAACTTTTGCCGCTTGCGATTCCACCGGTTAGACCAATAACCAACATCTAAATTTCTTCACAGTAACAGTGAGTGATAACATCTCTCTCAGATTTTTCGGAAAAAGGCCAAGGCGGCCGTGGTCGAAAAACCTGAGCAAAGATCGGATTCACGTGATACCCATTATCATACCCATTGAGTGACGTCGTTACTTCGCCGCCACTGGACTGTTCAAGTGGAGGAGGGCTAATGAAAAATTGACTTTTGGCGGCCAGTAATTCATAAACTCTCAACCGAAAGTCACTTCAGAGAATCGGAATTGATTGTTCTGGAATGACCAAACTCTAAAACGGATACAGAAATGCACCGCCGTCTCGAGTAATAGGATAGTCGTTTTGCCGCATTTTGCATACTTAATTCTGCTCAAAAGAGCCGTTCGCGGTCCTTAAATAGGAGTTTTTCGCCGGTTTTTGATTGCCTTAGCGGCGCACACTTGTTTTGCGCGCAGGGGTTTTGCTCGCCCGAGCGGAGTCTTGGCGACAACTACCTGATCGCCCAAGCCTTCAGGGTCTCGGCAAGCGCCGAAGGTGAATGGGACGACGCAAATGCCGAAGCGCTAGAAACGTCAAACAGTTTTTGGCCGGGTTGTTCGATAACAGCGGCCAACCCATCGGAGAAACTCTGGGGGTCGGTGGTGTCGACGGTGATGCCGAGCCTTTGTCGGTTCACCAATTCTCCCATCAATCCGTAGTCTGATGACAGGACTGGAATTTCTGCCAACGCCGCGCGGATGATTGCCGAACTCATTCCCATATGTTTTTGATACGTCGTCAAAGCAACATCGGCCAGTTCGTAATAGCGCTGGACAATGGTGTCCGAAACGTACTCATTCTTCAACACTATCTCGACCGAGGTGCGCTGTTGAAGACGTCCTATGCGCTGGATCACCTCGTCTTGAATATCGACGTGGAGACTGCCTACCAAAAGCAGGCAAAGCTTTTTCTGCAGTGATTCAGGCAATCGCTCTGCCGCGTCAAGCAATTGAAGTGGCCCCTTCCTTCTGTCCAAGCTGCCCAGTAACAAACATACTTTTCGCCCCGATGAAATTTTTAGATCCGAACGAAGTTTGGCGATTTGGTCTGCGGTTGTTTGACTACGCACGAAAGAATCAGGAAGTTGGCGAATACTTGTCTTGGTGGTGAAGTTGTCCTTCATGAATCCCACTGCCAGTGAGTCAAGCGAAAACAGAACGTCCATTTGTTTTAGCTTTAACAGACGCTCAACGAGCAATCGCTTCCGCCATGCAGCTAATCTCTGTTTCAAACTGGGGCGGTAGTTGTCCAGATTGCCGTAGTGAAACGTCGGGCGAAAGTAGATGCACGAAACAGGGCAGGGCGATACTTGCCCAACCAGCATCGGGATTTGGAACCGGTCGGAGTACATCAGTAAACCGCGGTCAACGCCCAGTTGCGATGCGTATTGACAGAACAGTTTCCACGCTTGAAACATTCGGCTGACGCGCCCCTGAAGCAGGTTGTTCTCTGATGGTGTGATCGAGTGAATCTGTACAGTGTCAGTCTTAAAGGACTTGATGAGATCGACGACATCAGCGTGCTTTTGAAAGAACCCGGGAGTCACGACAAAGTGAATTTGGTGGGGTTCTAAATTCTCTGCCCACTGTTGAGCGAAATTGCGAATGTAGCTGGCGTGGTGACCACCAGTTTCAATTTCAAACGCCAGCGTTCGTTGGAGTCCGCTGTCGATCGTATCAGAGGTGCGAGGCGACTTTTGTTGGAGTGTTTCTGAATTCATCGACTTAAGTTAAATTATGGACGCGCGAGAAACTGAAAGAAGAGGCAGAGGTCAAAACAAAAGAGAGAGAGTTCGTTAATGTTTCCAAGAGTCAAATCTTTGGGCACACCAACCGGCGATTGATTGTAACCTTTGACAACCTGACTGAAGCCTTTGCCAACCCGCCTGGATTCTTTGCCAACCCGAATGAGTATGCTTGAAAACGACCTTGATTCAATGTGGAAACGGGGGGTGATGCTGTGCCAGACTGGAGAATAGGTACGGTTTTTCGGGCTTTGCTGCTGGCCACCGGCAAAACCAAACCGTCAGCAGTGCTAAAGGTGAAATTGAATACCATTTCGCCGTGAGAAGGTGGATTTCAACTGAGATCCAGCGAATTTTCCGATAAGTTCGGCATAAATGGACTTTGCCGAATAAGATAGCGGCAGTTTCATTTAAGTATCCAGAGGAAGTATCCAGAGGACGGCTTGTCTAGGTAGGCTCAGCAATCAGACTACTTCAGATGTTTGGAATTAACCGGGCAGCACTGCGCGCGATGGATGCAGTTCACGCGATGCATTTAGCTCAACTACGCAAAAATTCGATTGCCGCTTTCAATAGGAGATCAGATTGAAAATTCTGGTCTGTCACAACTACTACAAGGTTCGCGGGGGCGAGGATCAGTGCTTCGAGGATGAAATTGCGCAGTTAGAGAGCAACGGCCACACAGTTATTCCCTACATTCGCAACAATGATTCGATTGATCGAAGCAACCAGTTAGCGGTAGCCCTAAGTACAGCATGGAACCGTAAGAGCTATCGCGAGATGCGCGGGCTGCTTCGTGAGCATAAGCCTGACGTTTTGCATTGCACCAATACATTTCCTCTAATATCGCCATCGGTTTATTATGCCGCTGAGGTTGAAAGCACGCCGGTTGTTCAGGCGTTGCACAATTTTCGTCTCCTTTGCCCCGATGCGTTTTTGTGTCGTGACAGCAAGGTTTGCGAGAAATGCCTGAAGAAGAAATTCGCGTGGCCTGCGATTCAACACAAATGTTACCGAGGCAGTCGCGCCGGTAGCTTTGCCGTTTCTTCCATGTTGGCTTCCCACCGGATGCTTGGAACGTGGAAGAAGAAGATCCATCTGTATTACACGCTGACGGAATTCTCGAAAAGTAAACTTCTGAACTTGGGCATCAATCCAGATCGTATCGCGGTGAAACCAAATTGTGTTCATCCAGATCCCGGGGTAGGGCAGGGCGATCAGGATTTTGCTCTCTTCGCCGGAAGGTTGTCTGAAGAAAAAGGTATCTACGCATTGCTGGATGCTTGGAATGCACATCATCCAAACATTCCACTGAAGATTATTGGTGATGGACCTTTGGCTGGTGAGGTTAAAGCAGCCGCCGAAGCCAACCCTCTGATCGAATGGTTGGGACGCAAACCATTCACCGAAGTTCTGAGCTTGATGGGGCAAGCGAAAGTCGTGGTCGTGCCATCGGTGTTCTACGAAACATTCGGCCGCATCATTATCGAAGCTTATTCCAGCGGAACGCCCGTCGTTGCGTCACGCATCGGTGCCATGCAGGAATTGGTTTTGCATGGTGAAACGGGGTACTTTTTCGAGCCCGGTAACTCGGAAGATTTAATGGCAAAAGTGAAAGCCGTTCTGTCCGACGAAACAGCAAGGCAGAAAATGAGAACCGCGGCACGGCTTGAATTCGAATCCAAATACACATTTGACTACAACTTTCAAATGTTGTTGGATATTTACGATCAATCAATCGTCAACGCTGGATATGACCACGATCGCATCGCTGAGATTCAACAGTTGAAGGCTGCTGAGAGTTCGACGTTGGCGCTGAAATCCTCCGAATCGTTTGTGTAAGGTTCAGTTTGCCTTGGTAGGACCAAGGTTCTTTTCCATTCGGATGTGGTGGATCGAGACTTCCTCAAAGTACTCGCCGACGGCTTGATAGCCTAATTTTTCGTAGAACGATTCGGCGACGTCCCGGGAATGGCAGAAGACATCCTTCCCACCGAGTGATGCAATGTGCCCATGAACGAATTCCATCAGTTGCCGACCGAAAGCTCTGCGCTGGAAGTCAAAATCAACGGCGACCTGTCGGACTTGGAACCAGCCCTCCTGTTTTTTAGCGGCGACGCAACAAGCAATAATTTGGTCGTTAACAGATCCGGTAAAGTGAATGCACGTTGATTCCGAGGCAAGTTGCTCAGCGCTGAATCGCAAACCCAGTGGCTGCCTCAGTACGCGATCTCGCAAGGCAACGGTCAATTCGTATTTTGGGCCGCCATGTTCAATGATCTCTATTCGCACTTTGAATGTCTCTCAAAATCTCTTGAAAATCGGCGGCAATGTGGGCAACGCCCGAAGTATCATTCGGATTGGTCTGTGGCAGCGGAGAGCATTTCTGAAACCGCCGTTTTAATCTGCTCAGAATATGGCCATGGAAACTTGTTTTGGATGATGCCTTTAGCGTCGATGATGAAGACAGGGCTGGGAAGGTCGCTGAAAAGTGCACGCGATTGGTCCTCCATGGTGTCCACCAATACCGTCATCGGCATCTCATATTCGCTCTTCATTTTCGTCGCCAGTTTCACGCGCGCTTCGAAAGTTTCTGGTTGAGCAATTTCTTTGAAAGCCATTTGCCCTGGATGCGGCTCCTTCTGGTAGACGATCAGAATTTCCGTTTTTCCCGTCTTCGAATATTCTTTGTGTAATTGCCGCAACCCGGCGGCACTTCGTCTGATGGGAGGTCACGTATAACCCGCCTTGATGACGACGATATTCTTGCCGCGATAAGAATCGAGCGAAACCGTTTTACCGTCAAGCGTTTTCAGCTGCATGTCGGGAGCTAAACTACCAACGGCCGGTTTCGATTTCTTGAAGGTTTCTTCGTCGTACTCTTCGCTTGCACGGAGTTCCATTTGTTGAGGCGCAGGTGCGGCGGAGGTCAGCGATGGCATTAAGAAAAAAGTAAAAACGGCAAACGCTTGCCAGATGGAACTTTTTTCACCTGAGCTTGAGGAGGGCAGGGGGGAGGCGTTCATTTTTTCTCTTTCGGCTGGGCCGTTTTAATTCGGCGCCTTGGCAACTCGAAATCCGATGTCGTCTGTCATCACGCTTTTTGACTGCCGCATTCGAAAGCTGTTCCGCAGGTACATTCCATCAAGAACAAAAGATCCACCTCGAAGACTCTGGTCGAAGATTGCATCTCCGTTTGGATCATTTGGATTGGCCATCCATTCGAATACGTTACCGGTCATATCATACAGCCCGTAAGCGTTGGGTTGATAGCTTTTAATTGCTTTAAGTTTTCCACTTTCTTGATTGGCCAGCGATTGCTGATAAATATTCCCGTAAGCGTAGACGTTGGAATTGGGGCCGCGTGCAGCTTTTTCCCATTCAACTTCAACCGGCAAGCGGTGAGTCACTCCTGTCTTCTGGCTAAGCCAATCACAATAGGCTTCCGCACCATAGAAACTCACCATCACAACGGGCAACTCAGGAGCGTCTGAAGAGAATTTGCCTTCTTCCGATTTTTGAATGCGGCACTTCATGCTTTCTAGGTCGATCCATTTTTCATCAACTGATTTTTGAGCGGAAAGAAATTGAGTGTACTGGCCGTTGGTGACTTCGGTTTCGGCAAGCCAGAATGCTGCCACGTATTCGATTTTCGCCGGCCGTTCGTTCTCGGCGCCGACACCGATCGTGTCACCGATCACCGCAGGGCCCGCTGGGATCCAACACCAACCTGATTCAGGCTCCGGTGGCTTAGAGATTTTAATTTCGAGCGACTCAGAACCAAGGATGCTGGAGATCGCAGGTGCTGGGAACGCGATGATAGGTGGTTGGGCCTCATCCGAATTTGCATCGTCGGTGTGATGCACGCTGATGGAGTAAATACCCGAGGGTACGACGAACGAATGATGGGTCTCTCGAGCATCCAGTGTTTTAGCTTCGATTAACTCGTTGGCCTCGACGCGGTAGAGCGTCGCAGGCAGACCTGTTGGGTTTTCAATCGCCAATCGCGCTGTTTGAATTCCAAAAGAATTTATCAGCGTCGGTGAAGTCGATTCGCGGGCGGACTGAGACTCAGCGGCAGTTAGCGGTTTTGGTTTTTGCGTCTCACAGCCGACGATTCCAATGGTCAACATCACCGCAAAGACCATGCAGAGAATTGGCAGCAACGCAAAACGTGGCAGCGGCATCAGCAAATGAGAAATGTTTCCAAGTCGATTCATACCTACTATCGTAAGCGATCAAACAATTCAAAACACGGGAATCGTATCTATATCTATGTACGGAAAAAAAGAACACATTGCAGAGATTCTACAAAGGTTCGAATCGAACAAGGATTCGAGCCGCAATATATACGCTCAGCGTGTGCTTGCGGTCGCTCTATGACAATACTCTGGCCGCCTACGATGCAAAACTCTCAGGCACCCCCTCTTGAGCGTTATCTGCCTCAAAATAGAGAATACCGCCTTTGCGGTTTTTTTTAGGTCCGACGGCATTGCGGATCGCCTGCTGCAACACGTCAGAAAGTTAGAAAGTTAAAGATGATTGTAATTGCTGGAACGATTCGAATCCCCAACGAGCATCGCGCACAGATTTTGGAATGTCTGGTGCGACTGCAAAAGAATACGCTACAGCACGACGATGGCGTGGCCGCTTTTCGATTCGGGATCGACGTGCAACAGGACGACCTGTTGCATGTCTACGAAGAATGGGAATCCACCGAAACGCTCAAAAGCCACATGCAGAAATCGCACATGGACGAGTTCCGAAATTTGAAAAACGAATTGCAACTGGAGACCAGTAGCTTCAGTCGATGGCGCGCCGATGAATTGGGTCAGTTTTGAACTACGCACGCTTGGCTAAGCAATGCGTCGGCGGACGGATGTATCAGCCGGATACATGCCAAAAGAAGGCAAATAAGCCCACTACTGAACGTCCGATAATGTTTCTTATGTTCGGTTAGAGCCCTGTTTTCCCTTGGGAATAGCAACATTCGGGTTTCGCAGTGACGTTGCATAACCCGGTCCCTAATCGTCATCGCCTTGCTTAGCCAAGGCGAGACATCAAATCCGTAGTTGCGCCTTCCAGCCACCGTAAAAAATACGCCGCTCGAAGCCCCCTGCCGCGGAGAAATCTAACGCGGTTGCACGTTCGATTCGTAGGCGCGTCTGAGCATCTCGGCGGTCGTTTCCACGCCGCGCTGGAGTACGTCTCCGGTGTTAATCTTCGTATTGATTTCCGGCCAACCGTTTTCGCCCACCGTGACTGAGCGCTGTTGTTGCGGTTGCCCATAACCGTTTTGCAGCGGCTGGGTTTGCGTTTGTTGCGGTTGATAAAATTGACCGTTGTTGCGGACTGGCTGCTGCTGGTTTTGGACGCCGCTGTTTTGTCTGCCAAATCCTGTGCTGTAGAAGCTCCCGTTATTAGTTTGAGTTTGGTTGTTCGGGAGATTCTGAGAGTAGGGTGTGCTTTGGTTGTAATTCTGATTCGTGGCTGGGCGACTAACCCCAAAGCCGCCGTTGGGTTGCTGCCACGGCGTTTGGAATTGGCCCGTCGTTTGGGCGGGCGCGTTTTGCTGTCCAAAGTTTGTGTTTGTGTTCGTGTTTGTTGTGAATCCGCCGCCGGACGTTGAATTCGATGGGAACGTTTGGAAATTAGTGTTCTGATTCACTTGGAAGTTTTGGCTGTCATTACCAGTGTCAAACAGAGGCTTTTTCTCCGGCGTCGCGCCGATAGAATTGTCGAAGTTTTGATAGTGTGGTTCCAGGTACGGAACGAGTTCACTGGGCGTGAAACGCGCGAATTGGCGGATGCCGCTGACCACGTAATGACCGGCTTTGGAATTGTGGACCATGTCGCGTGTTGGCTGGAATAAGGAAACGGCAAACACCGTCGCCAGCATGCAGAGAATTCCGCCTTTGAAGGCACCCAAAATCGCGCCGGCCTGACGGTCGAATCCGCCCATGTTCATCTTTTTAATGTTGCGACTGAAAGAAGCAAAAACGGTCCAAACTACCAACGAGGTTCCCAAGAACAAGATCAACATCGCTGCGAATTGGTTCCAAGGTTCTTGAGCCGAGATCAAGGCCGCGACGGGATTGCGGAAGTTGACCGCGACGAAGTAACTGAGCACGATCGACAATACGGAGGCGACTTGCCAGGCGAGTCCTTTACGGAATCCGAACCAAACAGACCCAATAAAAATTATCAACATTATGATGTCATAAACCGACATGCTCACTCCTTCATAGGTAGGCAAATTCTCACGCCGCAAATCTGAATCAGTAGAATCTGATTCATTAAAACCTGAGTCAGTAAAAATTGTCACCGGCTCGATGATTCACGGATGCGGATTAGAGAGGAATCCGAAATCCGCTTCAACTGCGATTCAAGTTTCAATTCCGGTGCGTTTGGTGCGTGCTCTTTCTTTGCAGGTTTTACGGATCTCGCCAGCCGGTGTTCGAAAGAAAGTTTGGAATCCGCTAGCAGAATTTGCGAACCACCCTGCCCTGTCTTCGTATTGTCCCTGAAGTTTCAATTGCTATGGCAAAACGAAACGATTTTTGAAATAGTGAATACGTCAGTCACGATTGACGACGCCCCAAGGAATGGAATCATGGCAAATTTTCAAACGCATATCAGCGCAAGCACTCTGCTTGGCGTGGCCTACGGCACGGTTGCTTACACTCAATTCGGCGTTTCTGCAGGTCACAGCTGTGTGGCAGCGGCACTATGTAGCGTGGCCGGCATGTTGCCCGATTTAGATCATAAGCTTGGCGTTCCCCTACGCGAGATGTTGTGTTTTGTGTCGTTGATGGTGCCGATGCTGATGCTAAGGCGTTTTGAAGAGATCGGACTGTCGCCTGAACAAATGGTTTTTGTTTCCGGCGTGCTGTACGTTTTGATTCGATTTGTTGGTGGAGAACTCTTCAGAAAATTCACGGTTCATCGAGGAATGTGGCACAGCATTCCGGCGGCTATTTTGGCAGGGATGGTCACCTATCTGATCTGTCTTTCGCCTGAAAACGAAATCCGCCTGATGAAATCTTGGGCGGTCGTGTTAGGGTTTTTGCTGCATTTGCTGCTGGATGAATTGTATTCGGTGGACCTGATGAATCGGCGAATTAAGAAAAGCTCTGGCACGGCATTAAAGTTCTTCGGCAAGAAATCAGGGCCAAATCTTTTAGTGTATGCAAACATCATTATCATCGCCGGTTTCATCGCCAGCGACGGCGTTTTGATGGACTGCTGCCGCGCCGCCGGTGGGAAGCTTCATGAACACGTGCACGAGGGTGGGCAGCCTAGTCTGCGGCTGAGCGATGGGCTGAATCAAATCTTTGATCAGTTCGAAGGCCAAGCCAAAGAATGGGTCGGCGAAGCGTTTGAGCCCCAATTCTCTCAGCAAAGTCAAAACCCGATGGTGCGTTAGCGCGAAATCGGATTTCACCGTGGCTTTTTGGAAAACATTGACTTGTCTGCGCTATTGTTTTGCGCGGTCGCGTAATTCTTTTTTTCAAGAAATTTTATTTCCTCCGCCAATATCTCATTTGCTTCAGCGAACAGAACAAATGAGCAAAAAAACACTGGGGTGGCAGTAGGAGATAAATCAAATGGCCTTTCACGTACCGTTTAATCAACGACCTTCCAATGGCAGGCGCGGCCCGGTCTATATCGGATTCGATCCGCCTCGTCGAAAATTCAACTGGTGGGGGATCAGCGGGCTCTGGTTGTCCATGGTCAGCCTCCTAACGTTGGGGTTCACCTCGCCGGTTCCTTTGTTGATCAGTCTCAACGGGTTGCGAAAAAAGAAAGGCCCACGTAAAGCTGCCGCGGCGGGAACCCTTTTGTCGCTACTGGGCGTCGGGATCGCCGGAACGATAGTTGCGTTTACGATCGCAGCGCACCATCAGCATCACCAACAGCGGATCGAATCAAAAAACGCACGAGTCATTGCGAAGCAGAAAACGAAAACAAAGCGTCTCCTAACCGTCGCCGTTGACGAATTAGAAACCTATCGCGATAGCCACGATGGTCAGTTGCCGTCGATCATTGATTCCAACATGCTGGTTATCAAGCACGTTGATCCGTGGGGCGAGTCGTTGCGGTTTGACGGACATGGCGATCACGCAATCATCCGCAGCGCCGGTCCGGACAAAACATTCGAATCCAACGATGATGTAACGGTGAAGCTTGACGGAAAAACCGAAAGCAGCAGTGAGCTACTTCCACTGTAGCACCGCCCTGCCCTGCCCCAATGTCGGTCAATCAATGTCGCTCAACTTTCCAAGTTAAAAGCGGATCCAAGAGAGCGATTTGGCGCTTCAGAATGTCTTACCAAATGATTAAGTCTTCCCTAGTGCGCGCTTACGATTCGGAGAATCGAGCGACATTGGCCCAGTGCGCCTCGCGCTAAGCCTTGCTAAATTTCTCTAACGCCGAATTCACTTTAACCAATTGTTCTTTTAATTGCTCCAGCGAGTCGCGCTCGCGTTGAACAATCTCTGCCGGAGCGCTGCCGACGAACTTTTCGTTGGACAGCTTCTTTTCTTTGCCACCGATATTACCTTCTAGCTTCTTTTTCTCTTTCTCCAATCGTTTGATCTCAGCTTCGACGTCGATCAGGCCTTCGAGGTCAACGAAAATTTCGATTCCATCTTGGGCGATCAGTGCGTTGATCTCCGGCGCTTCGACTTTGGCACCCATGGACACCAATTCCGCCGCCGCCATACTGTTGAAGTACCCCGCCATCGGTTCGATCGAGGCCGCGTATTCTTCATCGCAGCGAATCAGGAACTTAATCGCCTTCTTGGGGGGCAGGTTCTGGCGCGACCGGATTTCGCGCAAACTGCCCAACACTGATTGGAACCGCGCGAACTGGGTTTCGATTTCTGAATTGGCCCATTTCGGATCAATCTTCGCCCAAGCAGCACCAATCAAACATTCACTGGCCGTGGTGACCTCTTCCAAACCACGTTCGGCTGCAAAACGATTCAGTTGTTCCCAGATCGCTTCGGTCACAAACGGGATCACAGGATGCAGCATGCGTAACAGTTGATCCAGCGCGAACACGAGGATCCGCTGAGCATGAGCGCGACGGTCGGGATCAGCCAGCCGGTCCTTCAGAATCTCCACAAAGAAACTGCAAAAATTATCCCAGGCAAAGTTATAGAGTGTGCGAGTCGCTTCGGCGTAGCGATAACCTTCAAGCGCCTCGGTGACATCCCGTGAAACGGTGTACAACCGGCTAAGAATCCAGCGGTCTTCCACCGTCAGGTCCGATTCCTTGATCGGAGCCGCCTCATAACCCTCCAGATTGAGCATCGCAAAACGAGAAGCGTTCCAAAGTTTGTTCATGAAGTTCCGCGCGACTTCGAAGCGTTCGCTGATCACCGGTCCGCGCGGTAGTTTTAGATCGTCTTCTCTCTCTGCCCATTGCGTCCGAAACTTGTTCTTACACTTGGGACATTCCACGACCGGCAGCACACGGTTTTTGACCGTTTGCGGAATCGCCGCTTGGCAGGATTCGACCGGGCATTCGAACTGAACCGGCATCCGTACGTCTTGGGTTTCGGTCGTTAAACTGGCCAT
The DNA here is from genome assembly GCA_937921995.1 of uncultured Pirellulaceae bacterium. Classification (GTDB taxonomy): domain Bacteria; phylum Planctomycetota; class Planctomycetia; order Pirellulales; family Pirellulaceae; genus Mariniblastus. The sequence continues at coordinate 7,561 of CAKZVF010000100.1, read as the reverse complement.
CCCAAATCGCAGCGCATCGGCGCCAAATTTATCGATCACATCCAACGGGTCGATGCCGTTGCCCTTGGACTTGGACATCGTTTCGCCATTGCCGTCGAGGATTTTTGGATGAATAAAGACCGAATTAAACGGGACTCGCCCCAGATTATTCAGCCCCATAATCACCATCCGCGCGACCCACAGCGTAATGATGTCGCGGCTGGTGATCAGCGCCGACGTTGGATAAAAGTAATCTAGTTCCTTGGTCTGCTCCGGCCAGCCCAAAGTCGAAAAGGGCCACAGCGCCGAACTGAACCACGTATCCAAAACATCTTCTTCGCGTACCAAGCCCAATGATTCCAGTTCTTGCTCAAGCGTCTCCGAGGCATCCTCGACACAAACGTGCAGCGTGAAATCTGGCAGACCCAGCTGCGCCCGTTTTTCAGAATCCGTTTCTGAGGAGGCTTCTGTCTGGATGGACGCCAGTTTTTCGTCGAACGCTTTTAACCCTTTGATATCCGCGATCAACTTGTCGGCGTCCGCTTGGGTCGCGCATGGCATTGACCAAACAGGGATCTGATGCCCCCACCACAGTTGCCGCGAAATCGGCCAATCGCGTTTCTCTCCCAACCAAGACAAATAACCTTTGATGTAACGTTGGGGCGTGATTTTGACTTCGCCCGATTCAACCACGTCCATCGCCGATTGAGCCAACTGATCCATTTTTACGAACCACTGATCGGTCAGATACGGTTCGATCGGCGTTCCACTGCGATCGGACATCGGCATCTCAATCGCGCGATCTTCGACTTCTTTCAACAGCCCTAAGGCCTCCAGATCATCGACGACTTTTGTGCGAGCCTGCTTCATGTACAGACCCTCGTAGGTGCCGGTCTCCGCGTTGAGCGTCCCATCGGCGTTCATGATATTGATCATCGGCAGCCCTGCCCTTTTGCCGACTTCGTAGTCGTTGGGGTCGTGAGCCGGCGTGATCTTCACGCAACCCGAACCAAGTTCAGGTTTCGCCCACACGTCGGTCACCAAGGGAATCTCGCGATCGGCCAACGGCAGCCTCAACATCCGGCCATCATTGGCCATGTCGCGCAGCAACTCTAAACCGTTCAGCATTGCTTTGCGTCGATTTGCCAGCGCTTCAATCTGATCGTTGATCGAGGCGTGTTCACTTTCGGGTGCCTTTTTAAGTTTCGCTTTCAATTCCGATTCAACCTTCGACAGCGCTGCGGCCGGATCAGGGTGAACGGCAACCGCGGTGTCGCCCAACATCGTTTCCGGGCGCGTCGTGGCAACGGTAACGTGATGAGGTTCTCCTGGTTTGGGATCGATCACGGGGTACATGAAGTGCCAGAAATGCCCGTTGATCGATTTGTTTTCAACTTCGTCGTCGCTGACGGTGGTGCCTAAGTGCGTGTCCCAGTTGACCAGTCGTTTTCCGCGATAGATCAGTGATTTCTGAAACAGATCAAAGAACGTCTTTCGTACGGCGCGGGCACAGGTGTCGTCTAACGTGAATCGGGTGCGCTCCCAGTCGCAGCTGCAACCCATCTTTTTCAGCTGGCCGAGGATACGTTCTTCGTACTGTTCTTTCCATTGCCAGATGCGATTGACCAACTCCTCGCGCCCCAGATCATGACGTGACTTGCCTTCGAGATCCTTAATTCGTTTTTCGACACGCGCTTGTGTGGCGATGCCAGCGTGATCGGTGCCGGGCATCCACAGCGCATTAAAACCCTGCATGCGCTTCATGCGGATCACGACGTCTTGCAACGTGTTGTTTAGCGCATGCCCCAAGTGCAAGGCGCCGGTGACATTTGGCGGCGGGATGACAATGGTGTAGGGTTTTTTCTTTGAATCAGGTTCGGCATGGAACCAACCGCCGGATTGCCAAGCGTCATAAATTTTGTCTTGTGCGGTTTCGAAATCGAAGCGGCTGGGAATATCTTGTGGGTCGGGAGTCGTTGTCATTTGAGTCTGATTCTATAAATAGGGGTCGGCCCTGAAATTTGCCAAAACAGGGCGCAATCTGCGTCCCACTTTATAGAAGATCGACCGCAAATTCCCAACCGCGGAACCCGAGGATTCTTGCCTGATTTCCGCGATTTAAGCCAAATCACATCCGATGCCGGGGCCATCCCGCACCAGAGCCGGCCACGCTCAACACGGCAACCAGAAACGGCACTCGGTAGGCAACCCAAAAAGGCCTTCTCAACAAATGAGAAGGCCTTCGTTGGTTTAAGGTGAGGTTTAAGGTGAGGTTTACGAAGCAGCAGAAAAGAACTAACTGCTAACGTCTTCCTCTTCCTTGGCGAGCCAAATTTTGTCGGCTGGGGATCTGTAAAACAAAGCAAACAGAAAAATTACAAGTAAAAGCCAAATCCCTGTTCCAATCAAAATCCACGAAATCAAGATCGTTGGTTGAACCTTGCCAAAGCGCTGTGGATCGGAGTACCCGACTTCCTGTTTCACATCTTGAAAGTCGCGTACCGTCGATGTGCTATTTGTCTCTTGCAGCCTGACGGGCTCGGTTGCCTGACAAGCTGCAGTCTGAAATGGCAACGCCACAGCGATGACTATCGGCCATAACCAATTCTCTTTCCATTCATCCACGTCGAACCTAAGTCTCATCGGATACTCCTCCTTATAAAAAAGAATGAATAAATCCGAATGAGCGGAGTCCTTTGAGAATCGGAACCGCAGAGCTCAACCTCATCGTATCCCGCGCGGCAGGCAAGAGCAAGAAAATTGCTGGTGACAAGGAAAACTGCAAAGCCATTTTGCCACCAGAGGCGGATGGCAATCCCTTGCGATGATACGAGCTACAGCAGCGACTCTTTGATAATCACAAACACGGCGATGAATAAGAGAAACCACGCGAAACCAATCTTTAGCGTGTTAGCCGAAATTCGGTTTGAAACTGCCGACCCCAACAATACACCAAAGACCATCGCGGCCAAAAATTGAGCTAAAAACAGAACGCTAATCGCCGCGCCCTGCGTCCATAAATCCCCCACGAAACCGAGTGTCGATTTGACCGCGACGATCAAAAGCGTGGTGCCCACAACCGTTCGCATCTCCAGTCCCATCACGATTACCATCAGTGGCACCAGCATCACGCCCCCCCCTGCCCCGATGAAGCCTGTTAGAATTCCAATCGCCAAACCGCAAATTGACAGAATTCCAAAGTAGCGCAGCGGCTGCTCCGATCGTAAATTCGGATTCGGTTTAAGATTGCGGCCAACCAAGCCGATCATCGTTGCCCAAGATAAAAGTACGATGCCGGCAAAGATCATCATCACAAACGTGCGTTTGCCCAGTTCGAAGTCGCCGATGTTAAAAAGAACCGTTGGCACCCGCGCGAACAACCATCCCCTGACCAGCAACGTCCCCAGCAGTACCGGGATGGCCAACGTGATCGCGATGGGGTAGTCGACTTCTTTCTGGCGGATGCGCGGCACGACGCCGATAGCTGCAGTAGCCCCGGTGAGAATCAGCGTATAGGCCGTGGCAAGTTGAACCGGTTCTTCAAACAGATAAGTGAAGGTGGGTAATAGTAACGACCCCCCGCCACCGGTGATTCCCAACACAACTCCAATAAATACGCCGATCAGATAACCTAAGGCTTCAAACATAGAACTAGGCATTTCGTTTGCGACGAAAGGAGATGAGTGAATGAATCAGACCGAATTGTCTTTACTTGGCCAACGCGTAACCAATAGAATAACTTAAACCTGATAAAAACGATCGACGGTTAAGAGGAGTCAAGCAGAATGAGCCATAACACTGTAGCGCAAGACGGAGATGGCCAAAAACACGGGCTTGAGCACCTGATTGCGCTTGTCGAGGGCTCCTCGAGCGTTTTCTGGGTGGCCAATGCTCAGTCCGGAAAATTGCACTACCTTAGTCCATCTGCTCAAGAAATTTTCGGTTGGAATCCGCAAGAACTTTCAACAAAAACAAATTGGCGATCCGAATTCGTACTCGGTGAAGATCTCGCTCAGCTCAACCAGCAGATAGACAACCTCAACCAAAACTCCCCATCCACTTTAACTTATCGAATTGTTCTGCCCAATGGCGAACAACGGTGGATCGAAGACCGCGTGACGGTACTGCCCGGAGACCCAGTGCGCATTGGCGGTGTGGCAACCGATGTCACCGCCCGCACGCTTGAGAACCGCCGATTGAAAAACGTCGAATCCGCTTATTATGCGTTGGCTGAGGCGATTCCTATGAGCGTGGTGTGCAAAGACACCGAAGGCAAGATTATTTTCGCCAACCAAAAGTACTGCGAGGTCAACGAAAAAAGTTTGCCTGAACTAATCGGCAAAACGAGTTTCGATTTGTTTCCGGCCGATGTGGCCAAGCGATTTGCACATAAGGATCAAAAAGTTCTCAAGCAACGTGAGCTTTTTCGGACTACCGAGAAACATATGCGTCCAGGAAACACATTCGCCTACATTGAAACGTTCACTTTTCCGGTTCTCAATACCGCCGGTCAGGCAATCGGCTACCAAGTCGTCTATCACGACATCTCTGAAAACAAGCATTTGGAAGAAGCCGGCGATCGCGAACGCTATCTACTCAAGGCGCTTTTGGATGCGATTCCTCACTACGTCTATTTCAAGGACGCGCAAAGTAGATTCCTGCGTGTCAGTCAGTCGATGGCAGCCAAGTATCAACTGGATTCACCTGAGGATATGGTAGGCCTCTCCGATGTCGAATTTTTGACAGAAGTCGGTGATCGAATGCAGGATGAACTCGCGCTTTACAATGGCGAAATCGACATCATCGAGAAAGTGGAACGTGAAATTGAGATCGATGGCAGTGTGAGTTGGATTGCGTCGACGAAACTGCCGTTGAAGGACTTGGAAGGTAAACCCGTTGGCACTTTTGGAATCTCACGTTGCATCACCGAGCAAAGGCTTGCCGAAGCGGAACTTGGACGCGAACGGGACCGATTAAAAACGATCATCGATAACGTGCCCGATTTGATTTTCCTCAAAGACCGACACGGGCGATTCATTAATGTCAACCGAGCATTTCTCAACTCGCTGAATGTTGATTCCATCGAAGACGTCATCGGAAAAACTGACTTTGATTTTTGGCCTCCAGAAATGGCCTCTAATTACGTCGCTGATGATCAGATGGCGATGCGTGAAGGACGCCCGTTGATCGATCAACAGGAAAAAACGTGTGACCGTGACGGCAATGAGGTTTGGTTGCAGACCAGCAAAGTGCCTTTGTTTGACGACGCTGGCGAAGTCACCGGGCTGGTCGGAATTGCACGCGACATTACAAAATCCATTGAAACGAACCTTCAGTTATCCGCTGCAAAAGATGCCGCCGATGAGGCGAACCGAGCCAAAAGTGATTTCTTGGCCAATATGAGCCATGAGATTCGCACGCCGATGAATGCGATCATCGGGATGACGGAGCTTTTGCAAGACACGCAAATGGAGCAAACGCAACAGGACTATCTGGAGATGATTCAGGGGTCAGGTGAATCTTTGCTGCGTGTGATCAACGACATTTTGGACTTCTCAAAAATCGAAGCTGGAAAACTGGAGCTTGATCCGGTCGGTTTTGGGCTTCGCAGTGCGATTGGCGGTACGATGAAATCGCTTGCCACGCGTGCCCATGCGAAAGAGCTGGAACTGGCTTTCCGGGTGCAGAACGAAGTTCCCGAAGCCCTCTACGGCGATGTCGGCAGACTTCGGCAGGTGATCATCAATTTGGTGGGTAACGCGATCAAATTCACCGAGGAAGGTGAAGTCTTCGTCGATATTGGCCTTAGTCAACGCACCGATGACGGCGTGACATTGCTGATCAGGGTCTGCGATACCGGCATCGGCATGTCTGAAGAGGCCTGCGAAAAGGTTTTTGCAGAATTCGAACAGGCTGATACTTCGACGACGCGCCGCTACGGTGGGACGGGGTTGGGGCTTACCATCTCTTCACGACTGGTCGAAATGATGGGAGGGACGATCGGTGTTCGGAGCACGCCCAATCAGGGCAGCGAGTTCTACTTCACCGTAAACGTGAACCTCGGCGACGAAGCTGAACTGAAACGGATGCCTGTCGTCGTCGGCGGTACGCGCGTCTTGGTGGTCGATGACAACGAGACCAATCGGTTGATCCTTAAAGAAATGCTGCACAGTTGGGGGATGCTGCCGGCGACCTGTTCTGCCCCCGAACCTGCGCTGGCGCTGTTGCGCGAACAATCTGAAAAAGGAACGCCTTTTCAACTGGTTCTCTCGGATGTTCAAATGCCCGACACCGATGGTTTCATGATGGCAGAACAAATTCGCGGCGCCGAAGAAGCGATCTGCGATATCCCTATCATTATGCTGACATCTGCGACGCGGGTGGGTGATGTGAAAGACCGCGAACGGCTTAAGATTGCCAGTTGTATTATGAAACCCGTGACGCAGTCCGAACTGTTTGACTGCATTATCGACGTGATGGGGCTGAGCCTTAACCATGCCGTTGTCCGGGAGAAGACGCCGTCAAAATCTTGGCCCATTGCGATCCAGAAGAAACTCAATGTGTTGCTGGCCGAGGACAATAAAGTGAACCAGAGGTTGGCCGTAAGTGTGTTGGAAAAACAGGGACACCATGTCGACGTCGCCAACAATGGCAAAGAGGCGGTCACGATGGTTGCCAATGGAACATACGATCTCGTGTTGATGGATGTCCAGATGCCGATCATGGACGGGCTGGATGCAACACGCGCGATTCGCGCAAGAGAAAAAGAAACGGGCTCCCATCAATTAATCGTTGCCATGACGGCTCACGCCATGAAGGGCGACCGAGACCTTTGTATCGAATCTGGCATGGACGACTATCTCTCCAAGCCAATTCGTATCGAAACCTTCACGGCGAAGATTAAATCGCTATTTGAACCCGAGGAAGACGCTGCCGAATCCAACGTGCAGGTTGCCGGGGAATCAGAAGAGCCGTTGATTGAACTTGAGACCAATGTGCCGGCAAGCGATGGGCACGTTGATTGGGAACTGGCCGCCAAAGCGACGGGGCACGACGCCGGTTTGTTGCGAGAGTTGGTTTCTATTTTTCTGGATGAGTTGCCTGATCTGCTACAGCGCCTTGAAGAAGGCGTCGCCGCCGGCGACGGAGATATAGTAAAAAAAGTAGCACACAAGGTCAAAGGTTCCGTCTTGTTCCTGAACACCAAAGCCCCATTTGAATCGGCGTCGAACATCGAACAAATGGGAGCCAACAGTAAGCTCGAAGGAAGTGAAGAAGTATTTGCGGAACTGAAAAAGAACTTTGAATCGCTTACCCAAGAGCTCAAAAAGTTTCTTGGGTAGTCGGCGGATGTGACGCAAACTCGTTTTTCGTCTTGTAGTCTTTCACCTTCTGGTATTTCATCTTTTCGCCGTAGCTTGATGTAGCTGAATGCTTTCTTCACTGCTCAAACGTGTCCCCCGGTGCCGGTGGTTTGGCGGTAGCGGGATCATCTTCTCAAAATAGGTTTTGCAGTTCCTTCGCCAAGATTGACTCAAATTTTGCGCGACTGATATTTTCAGCCCGTAAAACACGAGCCATC
>CAKZVF010000099.1 GCA_937921995.1 uncultured Pirellulaceae bacterium | reverse complement strand
ACTGGTCCGCGCCGGCGTGCCCGCCATCCGCTGGCCTTCTTCGACATCATACATCAATCCGCTTTTGGCAGTGATCATCGCTTTATCGCCAACATTTAAGTGATCCCCTACGCCGACTTGTCCGCCCATCACCACATACTGCCCCGTCGTGCAGCTACCGGCGATGCCGACCTGAGAGCATAAAAGATTGTGTTGTCCGATTTTACAGTTGTGCCCAATCATGACCATATTGTCCAGCTTACTGCCGGTGCCGATGATTGTCGAATCGTAGGTGCCTCGGTCAACGGTCGTGCAAGCACCGAGTTCTACATCGTCCTCAAGGACGACGTTGCCGATCTGAGCCGAAAGTTGATGGTGTCCGTTGCGCGTTTTGTAACCAAAGCCATAACCCCCGACCACCGCGCCAGCGTGGATTAAAACCCGGTTGCCGACGACGGTGTTTTCATACAGCGTCGCGTTGGGAAAGATGCTGACTTCGTTGCCGATCGTACAACCTTCTAAAAGGACGACGTTCGGGAAAATGGTGGTGCGATCGCCAATGGTGACGTTGTCCATAATAACAGCACCGGCATGGATGACGACGTCTTCACCGATAATCGCCGTGGGGCTGACGGTGGCGCGGGAGCTGATTTGAGTTTCGACGGTTGATTGGCGAACGATCGGATTGCGATACAAAATCGCAATTTCAAAGAACGCCGATTCAGGGTCCTCGACCTCGATCACGGGCTTGCGCGAATGGCCCAACCCTTCGCAAACGACTGCGGCTGCTGCGTCGCTGTCGAGGAAAGCTTGGAAATGATTGGCGGAGGTAACAAACGTAATTTGGCCAGCTGTCGCGTGCGAAATGCTGGCAGCCCCAGAAATTTCAAATTCTGGACTATGGTTTAGTTTTCCGTCGGCGATGGCCGCCAATTCTTCTAAACGTTTCATGTTCAAGCCGTGCTGGTGAGAGATTCATTCGAAAAATTTTCGCAGTGGCTTTTAGCAGAAAATTCACAACGGCCGCCAGATCAGTTTTTTTAGGTTTAGGCCCCCATTTTTATTAGTTTGACCACGTCGACTGCGCTGCTGCAAACTTGATCAAGAAAAGGTGGCGCATTTTTTTAGCGCTGATCGAAAGCGACAAATTGGGTTATATTTATCCCACGCAAAAAGTTTAAACTGCGGATACCTCATCTCACCAAACTTAGTTTGGCCGTCAAAGATTGTATGAAAATTACGGGGACTCCCAACTTGACCACTGTTCCACAAAAATTTGTAAATGCCGAAGTAAAGTCAAAAACTGAGAACGATTGGACGGTCCAACAGTCGCATGAACTGTATGGGCTCAGCGGCTGGGGCGGAAACTACTTTGACATCGACGCGGACGGAGACTTAACCGTTACGGCGGTGACTTCAAACGGCAAAAAGTCTGTTGCGATGTCGACCATCATCGACGGGCTGAATCAGCGCGGGCTCAAGACGCCTGTGATGCTGAGAATCGAAAACGTAATCGATGATCGCGTCGTGAGGCTCAACAACGTATTTGCCAAAGCGATCGCAGATGCCAACTATCAAGGCGACTATCGCGCAGTGTTTCCAATCAAAGTCAATCAGCAACACAATGTTGTCGATTCGATCATGCGATCAGGCCAGCCCTTCAACCATGGTCTTGAGGCCGGCAGCAAAGCCGAATTGCTGGTGGCGATCTCTTCGGTCGCTACCAAGGACAGCCTGATTATTTGCAACGGTTACAAAGACGAAGAATTCATTGACCTTGGGTTCACCGCTTGCCAGCTAGGCTATCAATGTTTCTTTGTTTTGGAAACGTTGGAAGAGCTCGACCTGATCATCCGCCGGGCTCAGCATTTCGATGTCCAGCCGTTGATCGGTGCGCGGGTGAAGCTGGCCACGAAAGTCGAAGGCCATTGGGCCGGCGATAGTGGCGACCGCAGTCTATTCGGTTTGACGACGGTCGAACTGATCAGCGTCGTCGATCGGTTGCGCGAACACGACATGTTGGACTGTTTCCGTTTGTTGCACTTTCATTTGGGGTCGCAGTTGACCAACATCCGCAATGTGCGCGACGGACTGAAAGAAGCCTGTCAGTATTACATCGGATTGGTGCAGGACGGCGTGCCGCTGGAGTATTTTGATTTGGGCGGCGGATTGGCGGTGGACTATGACGGTACCGCCAGCACAGAACCTCACAGTCGCAACTACAACCTGCAAGAGTACGCCGTCGACATTGTGGAAACGGTGATGAAGTCGCTGGACGCCTACGGCATTGATCATCCGGTGATCGTGACCGAATCGGGACGCTGGACGGTCGCGCCGATGTCGGTGTTGATCTTCAACGTGTTGGCAGTTTCCAATTTCGAACCCGATGATCTGCCGGAGCAGATTCCTGATGGGCTGTGTGATCCGATCCGATCGATGCTGGAGACCTATGCCATCGTCGGCACGCAGCGGCTGCAGGAAAGTTACAACGACGCGCTGTATTATCGTGACCAGTTGCGAAAGCTGTTTAGCGCGGGGAAGGTGACGTTGCGCGAACGAGCGTTCGGCGAAAATTTGTATCTCAAGATCGCCAAAGAAATCAGCCAGCGTAGCGCTGATTTGAAGCGCATGCCCAGTGACCTAGCGGAATTAAACGAGTCGCTTTCGGATATTTATTACGGGAATTTCAGCGTGTTTCAGTCGCTGCCTGATACTTGGGCGATTGATCAAGTCTTCCCCGTGATGCCGCTGCATCGGCTCGATGAGGAACCGACCCGCAAAGCCATTATCGCGGATTTGACGTGCGATTGTGACGGGAAACTGGATCGCTTTGTCGGCGGCGATGGCGAAACGCAGCGCACGTTGCAGCTGCATGAACTCGACCCCAACCAGCCCTACTATGTGGGCGTTTTTCTGGTCGGGGCGTATCAGGAAACGCTGGGCGATTTGCATAATTTGTTCGGCGACAATAACGTGGCCAGCATTCGCATCTCTGAAGATGGCGAGGTCGAATTTGTGGAGGAGGTCAGCGGCGATACGATCGCTCAGGTGCTCAGTTACGTCGAATACGATCCGCAGCAGATGCTGTCGCGGTTTCGCGCCAAGGCAGAAGCCGCAGTGCGGGCTCAGCAGATCACCGTCAAGGCGCGGCAGGAAATGGTGCAGCTGTTCCGTGATAGTTTGCAGGGTTACACGTACTTTGAAGAGTAGCGCCGGGCGTAAGACGCACTGTGATTCTTGCCTCGGGTTCGAAGGAATCCGTTTGTGAGCGGCAAAGCGCTAGCCGCTGGTTCGTGGCCTTTCGATTCCCCGATGTTTCTTCGCAGCACTCGTTTAACGACGAGCCGGCAGGCGACCGAGTTTGGCCGGGCAAAACGCAGACGCCTTCCGGCTAGTCGTTAAACTGACCAAGGGTAGCGTTGTTTGAGAAAATCTAATCTGAACTTCCTAAATCTAAACTGCTTCTCAGCAGACCATCAGACCTTAGGCCCCGCCGCGATCACGGCGTCGCTGGCCTTGTCGGCGTAATTCGAGAAATTCTGTTTAAACGACATGGCCAGTTTCCGCGCGACTTGATCGTATTGATCGGCGTCCGCCCAAGTTCCCTTAGGCCGCAAGATCTTCCCCGGCACGCCGACGCAGGCTTTGGGAATCGACAGGCCAAAGTGATCGTCCTTCACGTAGTCCGCCTGCAACAGCGTGCCGTTGTGAATCGCGTCGATAATTGAACGGGTGTATTTCAAACTGATGCGTGATCCAATACCGTACGCACCGCCGCTCCACCCCGTGTTCACCAACCACGCCGTCGAATTGTGAATGGTCATCTTGTCGGCGAGAAGCTCTGCATATTTCGTAGGATGCCAGACCAAAAATGCAGCGCCAAAACAAGCGGAGAAGGTGGCTTCGGGCTCGGACACACCGACTTCGGTGCCCGCGACTTTCGCGGTGTAACCGCTGATGAAGTGATACATCGCCTGTTCCGCGGTAAGCTTACTGACCGGTGGCAGAACGCCGAACGCGTCACAAGTCAAAAAGATAATGTTCTTGGGCGAATCAGTGATGCACGGCACCTGCGCATTTTCGATGAACTCGATCGGGTACGAGCATCTTGTGTTTTGGGTAATCGAAGTGTCGGTGAAATCGACCTCATGCGTGACCGGATCTTGAACCGTATTCTCCAGCACCGCGCCAAACCGAATGGCGTTGTAAATTTCTGGTTCGTTCTCAGCCGACAAATTAATACACTTGGCGTAGCAACCGCCTTCGATATTAAAAACGTGGTCCTCGGTCCAGCAATGTTCGTCGTCGCCGATAAGGGCTCGGTTGAGGTCGGCCGAAAGCGTCGTTTTTCCGGTGCCTGAGAGCCCGAAGAACAGCGATACGTCGCGTAGGGGGCCAACGTTACACGAGCAATGCATCGAAAGAATATCGCGCTTGGGCATGAGGTAATTCATGATCGTGAAGACGCCTTTCTTCATCTCGCCGGCATACTCCGTTCCCAAGATAACCATCTCGCGCTGATCGAAATTTAGCGTTACCGAAGTCTCTGTTTCGACACCTTCAACCGCAGTGTCCGCGGATTGGCACCCCGCGTTGTAGATCACATAATCGGGCTCGCCAAAGTTCTTCAGTTCCTCGGCGGTTGGGCGGATGAGCATGTTATGCATGAACAGCGCGTGATAGGCGCGGGAACAGATGATGCGGATTTTTAATCGGTTATTTGGATCCCAACCGGCAAACGCGTCCAGCACGTAGAGGTGTTCGCTGGTGTCCAAGTAGTCGATCGCGCGTTGGCGAAGTTTGCCAAAAGAGTCTTCCGATAGCGGGATATTGACCTCGCCCCACCACACATCGTCGTTGATGCTGTCTTGCTGGACGATGCGTTTGTCGCCTGGGCTGCGTCCAGTTTTGGTGCCTGAAAGCGATGCGATGCCGCCAGATTTGGTGATGCGTCCATTGTCGAAAATGATCGCGTCTTCGTACAGTTGAGCCGGTGCGGCGTTGTGGTGGACGCCCTCAGGAAATTCGTTTTTGCTGATTTTTTGAATCCGTGACATGGCTCCGCCTGCGATGGGAAAGATGTTAAACTTTTGGTGTGTAAAATTGAGTCTTCATCATGCCGCTTGTTTGCGGCGCAACGTTAAGCAGCGTAGCAAAATTGGTCTTCAGTGTCTCCCGTAGTTGCTGAGAATTCATTTGACTTGCGACGCATGCAGATGCAGACAGGAAACCCTGCCTGCCGGCGTGTAACTCAAGCGCAGCAATTCTTTTGATAAAGGCCATCGTATGTATCGGATTCTCGCCGTTGTGACTGTTTTTGTGTCCGTGTCCACCTGCTTCGGTGCGGCTCTCCTGGCGCAATCGTCAATGAATGATTCGCCTCAGTTTCGGGGCACCGACGGAACAGGCGTGGTCGAAACGCTTAACTTCCCCGAATCATGGAGTTCGAGCGCGAACGTTGCTTGGGCCGCAGAGCTCACCGGCGGTGGGCTGTCGTCGCCGGTGGTTATTGGGGATCGCGTTTTTCTGACGGCTGCGGTTGGTTTTGCAGAGCCTGTTAGTTTTCGAAAGGGCGTTTCGGACATGAGTCCAAAGCGGTCCCAATCGAATCTCAAGTTTAAGGTGACCTGTTTCGATTTAGCCGATGGATCGCAGATATGGGAAAAGACAATTGCTGATCAAACGCCCAAGCACCCGATCCACGCGTCGAATTCATTCGCCACGGAATCTCCAGCAAGCGACGGTAAGCATCTGTTTGTTTACTTCGCCGCGATTGGGAAATTGGCCGGCATGGACTTAGAGGGCAACGTGCTGTGGGAAAAGGATCTGGGGGCTTACCCGACAGGTAACGGCTTTGGCCCTGGCAGCTCCATCACCTTTGGGGATAACAGAGTCTACGTTCAATGTGACAACGATGAGAGTTCGTTCGTCGCGGCGTATCGTGCTGACGATGGTGAACAGGTTTGGAAGAAAATGCGGGCGGGTCGGACCTCGTGGTCAACGCCGCTATTTTGGAAAAACGAATTGAGAAATGAATTAGTAACCTGTGGATCGGGAACGGTGACCTCCTATGATCCTGCCACGGGTGAAGAGGTTTGGTCAATCTCGGACATTGGCATGTCGTTCAGCGCTTCTCCGGCAGTTGACAGCAAACGCATCTATTTTGGAAATAGCGGACCACGCAGCAGCGGGCCGCTAGTGGCTGTTTCTGCCGGCATCACCGGAACGCAAAAGTTCACGCCCGATCAAAAGATGGAAAACGTAGCGTGGTCGAAAATGCAATCCGGACCCGGAATGTCGTCTCCCGTTTCGGTCGGTGGCTATGTCTATGTTGCCGGTAAGTCCAAGCTGACATGTTATTCAGCCAAAGATGGCAACGTCGTTTTCAAAACTCGGCTTCCGCTGGGTTCGATGGCAGCTTCATTATGGGCCGCCGGCGATCGTGTTTTCGCGATGGACGAAACAGGGAAGGCAATCGCTATTGAAGTCTCTACGGAAATGAAAGTCTCAGCGACGAACCAGATGGAAGATGATCTTTTCTGGTCCACGCCCGCGATTGCCGGTGATTCTCTGCTGATACGAGGCAACAAAAAGCTGTATTGCATTCGCAAATAGTGCGCTTGATCGGTCACGAAAGATTACTCGTCGCGCAGTCGTTCCAGTTCTTCCAGGCGTGCGACTTCGATCAAGTGCAATACCAAGTCGACATCGGCTGCTTCGGTCGGAAAAATGAACTTGCCCGTCAGTTGCAAGTCGGGTTTGAGTTCACCCTTTTCGTGCAGCTCCCAAATCTCTTCGGCGTAGTGGGTGTCCAACAGCACTGGAGCAAACTGTGCATAGTGCTGCGTGATGTTGGCAACGTCGCGCTGCAGCATACTTTTCGCGTTATTGTTCCCCGCCGCATTGACCGCTTGCGGCAAGTCAATGATGACGGGACCATTTTCATCCTGCAGGACATTGAATTCTGATAGGTCGCCATGGACCAGACCAACACACATCATTCGCAAGACGAAGTGCATGATCGTGGAGTGATCTTTGACCGCCTGTTCGGCTGACATGCTGATGTCGTTGAGCCGGGGAGCCACGTCGCCGTCTGCGTCAGTAATCATCTCCATCAGCAACACACCGTCAACGCAACTGTAGGCCTTGGGAGCACGCACGCCAGCCTTAGCCAGTAGATTTAGCGCGTCCAATTCTGCCGTTTGCCAAACCTGCTCCTGTTGATCGCGACCGAACTTGGTCCGCTTCCCCATCGCACGCCGTTGGCGGCTGTTGCGGACACTTCGGCCTTCCTGGTACTGCACCGATTTTTTGAAGTTGCGGTTGGCCGCGTCTTTGTAAACCTTGGCGCAGCGAATTTCCTGCCCGCATCGCACAAGGAAGACTTGCGCCTCTTTGCCGCTCATTAAGGAACGCAGGACTTCATCAACCAGACCATCATCGACCAGTGGTTGAATACGTTGGGGGACTTTCAAATGTGTACTGCTTTTAAACTTGGGGTGCGTTCACGTGAATTGAGCCTCGCACGATATCCGCCCTATCTGGTATTGAAGGACAATCGACCGAACTTGATCATCGGCTGCAGAAACAAAAAGTAAAACAACGCCAATATGGTCTGCACTAGCTCATAGGGGGCGATGGGATTTCGTGGTTGACTTCGGCGTTACTCACCCACGAATCGCCTTAACGCCGGGAAATAGTCCGGATAGGTTTTTGCGACGCAGTTTGGATTGGTGATGACGACGCCCGGCTGCTTGAGTCCGACCAAGGCGAGGCTCATCGCCATCCGGTGGTCGTCGTAGGTTTCGATGACGGCGCCGCTGAGCTTTTCCGGTGGCGTCAATGGGAAAACGCTCAGCCCGTCTTCGCGCTCGTCAATACGAACGCCGAATTTACGAAGCTCGATTGCCAAATTCCCGATGCGATCGGTTTCTTTGACGCGATTGTGAGCCACGTTGCGAACGTGAGTCGGGCCTTCAACAAACAGCGCCACGCTGGTCAGCGTCTGCACTGTGTCACTGACGTCAGACATGTCGACGTCGATTCCGCGGACGGCCGGGCCGGTGACGCTGATCGAATCGGATGCCCAAGCGACGGTGCATCCCATCTGTTCAAGGCAGTCAACGAAACCAACATCGCCTTGGAGCGCGTTTCGGTTGAGGCCTTTCACCTTGGCCTTGCCGCCGCAGATTGCCGCCGCCGCGAAGAAGTAACTGGCCGCCGATGCGTCTGGTTCGATGTCGTAATCGCAAGCGCTGTAGCGCTGGTCGCCGGGAATTTTGAAATGTGTCAGGCCTTCGTCGAACTCGACCGATACGCCGAACGACTTCATCACGGCGATGGTCATGTGCACGTAAGGCTGTGAGATCAGATCGCCGGTGATCTTGAATTCGATGTCGCCGGTGGCCAGCGGGGCCGCCATCAACAGTCCGCTGAGGTATTGGCTGCTGATGTTGCCGCTGACGGAGACCGATCCGCTGTCGATCGCCGCGGATTGAATCACCACTGGCGGGCAGCCGCCGGGGGACTGGGCGGTGACGTTCGCGCCGATGCCGTTGAGGGCTTCGACCAAAGGGCCGATCGGGCGCTGCCGCATGCGCTCAACGCCGTCCAAGCGAAATTGCCCACCGGCGAACGCCAGCGCGGCGGTTAAAAATCGGACTGTCGTGCCGCTGTTGCCGATAAAGAGATCTTCGACGGGGGATTTGAAATCGCCAGCGCTGCCTGTGACCGTTAGCGTCGCGTTTCCAGAATCTACTATCACGTCGACGCCCAGCTTTTGCAGGCTGTCGATCATCACGCGCGTGTCGTCACTTTCGAGCGCCCCGGTCAAAACGGAGGTGCCTTCGGCCAGTGCTGCACAGATTAAGGCGCGGTTGGTGATGCTTTTGGATCCTGGCGGACGGATCGCTCCATTTACCGGACCCAAAACGGGCTCAATCGAGACGGCGTCGGACTGTTTGGCGGAGGGGGCTTGGGAGTTTTCGTCTTGAGTCACAGGTTCTGGGGGTCGTTAGAAGGGTGGTTTGCCGAGTGAATTTTTCCAAACGCGGCCCAATTCTATACCAAAACAAAACACTGGTCGCCCGGCAGCGTTATACTTTTTATTGCTTAACCTTGCCACATTCCACTTAGATTAGGAGTTTATCTATGCAATCGAGTTTCAATCGCCGTCGATTCCTTGCCACCTCGACAGCCGCTTTGGCGGCAACCGCAATTTGCCAAGGTAAAACGGCGACCGCGGCTCCCGTCCAGCCCACGCCTGATGACGCGGATTCCGCAGGGGAAGGGCCACTGTTTGATATCTCGCTGGCCCAATGGTCGCTGCACCGGAAACTGAAATCGGGCAAAATGGATAATCTGGACTTTGCCAAAGTCGCCAAAGAGGAGTTTGGGATCCATGCCCTTGAGTACGTGAACCAGTTCTTCAAAGATAAAGCTGGAGATCAAGGCTATTTGGGGCAGATGAAGCAGCGCGCAGCCGATTTAGGCGTTAAATCGTTGCTGATCATGATCGATGGCGAGGGGCAGTTGGGCAACGCGGATGAAGCAAAACGCGCCAAAGCCGTTGAAAATCACTACAAATGGGTGGACGCCGCCAAGTTTCTGGGCTGTCACTCCATCCGCGTCAACGCGGCGTCGGGTGGGAGCTATGAAGAGCAGGTTGACCGAGCCGCTGAGGGGCTGGCCAAATTGTCCGAATTCGCTGCGAAGTCGGATATTAACGTGATCGTTGAGAACCACGGAGGCCTTTCCTCCAACGGCCAATGGCTGGCTCAGGTGATCCGCAAAGTGAACATGGATAATTGTGGGACGCTGCCCGATTTTGGAAACTTCACCATCAAGAGGGGCGGAAACGGCACCGAACCGGTAGTCTATGACCGGTATCTGGGAATGGCGTCATTAATGCCATTCGCAAAAGCTGTCTCGGCCAAGTCGCATGACTTTGACGCCGGTGGAAACGAAGTGAATACTGACTTCGAAAAGATGCTGACGATCATGCTAGATGCCGGATACAGCGGGTATGTTGGCATCGAATATGAGGGCGGCGGGCTCAGCGAATCCGAAGGAATCATGGCGACGAAGAAGTTGCTTGAGCGCTGCCGAACGATGCTAGCAAAATCACGCTAGCGAACCATTGCTAGCAAACGCAACGCCAGCACCAGATCGCCAGCAACAAATGCCAGCAACCCTTTGAATGCTCGAATTCGCCAGCTTCAAACTACTGGCAACCTGCTTTGGGCCAAAAAGGGACTTCCCAGAACCCCCGTCTTGCGCACAATCCGAACTTGAGCCAATATCAACAAAAGGAGAGATAAAACAGGAGGCGGACACTTGGTTTATGTGAAATATCCGGCTGCGTAGATTTTGTGCAGTTGGCTCTTGCTTAAGAATTGGGCGGTGCTGCCCGCTGCATTTGCAGGTGCTGTGTTTTGGCTGTAAGTGCAAGCAGTAGCTGATATTACATTCGTTCATTTGACGTCCGGTAATGATGGTGGCAAAGAAACGAAGGCCTGTTTGGCGGTGATTTCAGTCTACCAGATACACTTGGATAGCGTGATCTCAATTTGCCTGGGGCCGGATCGCCAATTCCCCCTCATATATTCGCAAGTGCGAAAGGAGTCTCACGTGAACGATTCAGTGGTTGTAGAAGGATTCGAATCCCGGTGTCAAAAAGTGCTTGGTGTTGCCAAGGACCTGCATGCTCGTAAACCCGATTGGGTGACGTTCTTCCGCGAGACGTTGGGTGTCAACGGAGCTGCCAGAAGTGTGTTCCCTAACCAGGAAGACTACGTGAAGTTCGAGCAGTCTCAGGAGTTCG
Organism: uncultured Pirellulaceae bacterium; assembly: GCA_937921995.1. Lineage (GTDB taxonomy): Bacteria > Planctomycetota > Planctomycetia > Pirellulales > Pirellulaceae > Mariniblastus. The sequence goes on along the minus strand of CAKZVF010000099.1, from coordinate 44,016 downwards.
CTGAGATCCAACAATTGGTCGCTACGCTGAGAACTCGCAAAGCAGCTAGTGGGAAAAATGAAGCCACTCGTGTAATCACCGTTCGGCTTCCCGAAAGTCTGCATGAGTCCCTTAAGGCCGAAGCGGCGGATCACAACACCAGTATGAATAAGCTGTGCATCTCCAAGCTGTTGCAGTCGCTGATCGAAGAAGAGGCGGCACAAAGAGATGCTCAGGCGCGTCAAACGGCGGCGGCTTCGGCAGTGCCACAAACGAATCGTTTGCCTCAGCCTTCGCAGCCTTCTCAACCTGCTTCTTTCGCCAATCCTGCTCAGCCAACTCCGCAGGCTCGTCCGCAAGAGCCCAATTCTGGCTTCCGATCAACGTTTGGTCAGTAAGACGCAATTTTCCGATAGCGGGCTTGTTGATTGAGTCGCGGTACGGTCGTGGCATAGGCTTCCAGCCTGTGGGGCTTACATGCCCTGTATCGCTTAGTCTTCTTTGAAGACTAAAAGTCACAGGCTAGAAGCCTATGCCACACTTAGTCAGCAGACCGATAGCGGCATAACGGCTGGAAAAAATTTCACAGTTGTCGTTTCAAAATCACGGTAGGCGGTAGTCTGCCGCCGCATTGCATCGGGGCATAATGCAATCAGCGGTTGACAGCAATTTTGGGGAAAGATACAACTCTGCTCTTCGATTTGCCGATCCTAATTTTGGATCAGCGGATCCAAAGAGCCGTTTCGGGGCTGTAGCTCAGCTGGGAGAGCGCTTGCATGGCATGCAAGAGGTCAGGGGTTCGAATCCCCTCAGCTCCATTTTTTTGGACGACCTAATCGGAATTCATTTCCGAATTAATCTTCAGGCAAGCCGAAATTCGGCTTACTCGGGATATTATCCCGCCCTCTTTGGACCGCGTTTCATGGTTCGATCTCATGTTTTAGCGCTGACAACTCGTGCATCCGCTGTTGCCACAGGGCGAACCCGGTCGACAGAATCCTAGCGGGCCGTCGCAGGAGCCGGGACAGTCGATTGATGCGTTCAGCGGCAACAGAGCGGCGTCGCGAAAGAACTTAAATCCCGAAACGATCGGTTGCTTGATTAGGCCTTTGGTCTGCCCATAGCGCTCCAGCTGTGCATCTTCAAAGTACAGCGGCTGGTAGCGAATCTTTGGTGCCGCCCAAGCAAACACTTTTTCTGTCTTTGGCGTGCTGCGGTAATAGCGCTGAGTGCTGGCGATCAGCGCTCCAGATTCGTCGGCGGGGACTTGTCCGTAGAAGTCCCGCACATCAACGTTCACTTCTTGGATTGATTTCTTTGGCCAAACCCCAAATTGCCGAGCTTCGGGTTGGAGGTCATCTTCATCTTCATCTTCTTCATTTTCTTCGTCATCATCTTCGTCTTCTTCTCGATCCAAGTCGGCTAGATCATCGGTCTGTTGTGGGGAAGTCTTTTCCGTTTCTTCACTGTCACCGCCATTGGTGATGGCCGCGTCATCGTCTTTGAGGCTTTTGAAATCTTCCGCCTCCGATTCTTGAAACGAATCAGGGTCGATCGAAATTTTATCGTTTGGCCCGTTTTCGAGCATTTTCCCCGCCTCCATCTCCGGCGCGGCTGCATCTGAAACAGGAGCATCCAGCACCGGTTCTAGGTCGCCGTCATACCCCAAATTTTGCACGGCCACAAAAAATGCCTCGGGGGCTTTCTGGTTTTGTGTATCCAACGGCCGCGGCAATTCGGCGACGCGCTCGAAGCTGACGGCAGTTGGAGGCAGTATATTTTTCGGCGGCTGCACCGTCACCCCAAACGACGATGATTTCACAAGTGCGTCCGGTTGGGGCTCGACCGTTTGGGCCGTTGGGGTCGGATCAGTACCCACCGCAGCTTTATTGGGCCCCACTTCTGCCGAGCCAGGTCTCACGATACGCGCCGAAACATCGTAGTCCTTGGGCACCGGTGGAGCTGCGATCGTGAACAACGTTTTGGGCTTTCGATGGCCGATAGCCGAGTCCAATGTTTGGGCGGGGAACGCTGATTCGTTGAAAACCGGTTGACCTACAACGTTTGTCGGAAGCGGAGGTAGGGGCCGCGCCGTGTATTCACTCGTGTGGATCTGGGCGGAAGCTTCTCCACCGGGAAGTAATACGCCGCAGGCTCCAAAGACAAATAGGGCTGCCAAGTGCGTTAAAGGACTGGTTTTCATCGAATGATCCGTTTTCAAGCAATATTAGAATCCGTCACATTCAATATCGGTCTGATTAACGGTTGTAACCCAAACTACGCGCACGACAGTCAGTGTTTATCTAATCGTTAAAGACAACGGCCGCGCGTGGGGCCGGTTCCCACCGGCCGGAACTTGGGCAAAATCGGATGGGCGAAAGGCTGGACTTGGCCTGAGGGAACCGGCCCTATGGTTGCCGGACGCGCCTGATACGATCGGAGGAAAGCGATTGGAAGAAGGTTAAACGCAGGATTTTCAACAGAAAAGCAGCCAGATCGGGGGAAATCGGGGCTAAATTTTAGCTGATAGTGGGCATATTCGCTTTCAAACCTCTACTTTCACGCGCCACCGCTGTTTTTGATGCGGCGGGAAAATTAGACTAATAAGCGGAACTTAATCGAACAGGGTGTGATTAAGGCTAATAGAAAGCAACCGTTTTCAGAGGCGAATTGTCTAACCGAAAAACGAGCAATCGAGAAATCGAGATAACGGCTTTCCGACCCATCCATGCGACGCGAATCACTTCCAAGGTATCAGTCATGCAAAAGTGTCCAGATAACCACCTCAGCCGTCGGAACCTGCTAACCGTCGGCGCGATCGGCGGCCTCGGTTTGTCGCTGACGGATTTCTTTCGTCTTCGAACCGCCCAAGCCAAACAGAAGTTCTACGAAAGCAAAGAAGGTACCGCGAAATCGGTCATCTTCATCTTCCTGCCCGGCGGGATGGCTCATCAAGATTCATTCGATCCCAAACCCTTCGCGCCGCTGGAGTACCGAGGCCCTTTCGGCACGATCGACACCGCGCTCAAGGGCGTCCGGTTCGGCGAGCTGTTTAAGCAGACCGCTAAGGTCGCCGACCGCCTGACGATCATTCGATCGATGACTCATGGCGAAGCGGCTCATGAGCGCGGCGTGCACAACATGTTTACCGGCTATCGCCCCTCCCCTGCCCTTCAATTTCCCAGCATGGGCAGCGTTGTCTCGCACGAGTTTGGTCCTCGCAAAAATTTGCCGCCCTACGTGCTGATTCCCAACCAACCCAACACCTTCGCTGGATCGGGATACTTAAGTTCATCCTTCTCAGGTTTCAGTCTTGGTGCCGACCCCGCGCAATCAGGTTTCAAAGTGCGCGACTTGCAATTGCCCGACGGCGTCAACAGTGATCGTTTCGGACAACGTCGGAAACTGTTGGATGTCGTCAATGATCACTTCCGCCAACGCGAAAAATCGGACGCGCTTGATTCGGTGGATACGTTCTACAACCGCGCCTATGGTCTGATCAGTTCTCAACAAGCGCGTGAAGCGTTCGACATCGAAAAAGAAGACCCCAAACTGCGCGACAGATACGGACGCAACGAAGCGGGAGCCCGAATGTTGCTGGCCCGTCGTCTGGTCGAATCCGGCGTTCGGTTCGTTTCGATGACCTACGGTGGCTGGGATCACCACGACAATGTCGAACAAGGCATGAAACGCATGGTACCCAACTTTGACAAAGCCTACGCGACGCTGATCAACGATCTCGAAAGCCGCGGTTTGCTTGAATCGACTTTGGTGTGCGTGACCTCTGAGTTTGGTCGTTCGCCGAAAATTAATGCGACCGCTGGCCGCGATCACTGGGCAAAGGTCTTCAGCACCGTGATGGCCGGCGGCGGAATTAAAGCCGGCCAAGTTTACGGGAGCTCCGACGCGACCGCCAGCGAACCGGCCGACAATCCGGTCACCGTCGAAGATTGGGCAACGACGATGTACGCGTGCTTGGGAATCAACGCCGACAAAGAACTGATGGCCCCCGGCAACCGTCCGGTCGAGATCGTCGATGGCGGTCAAGTCCGTAAGGATTTGTTGGCTTAGCCAACGTCCATCCGGCTTCGCGACTCGATTTTACGAGTCGAGCGCTTTTGCATGCCTTCAAGAATCAATTTCGCAATCCGAACCAACTATGCAACATCCCCTTCCAAAATTAGGCGCGCGTCTGCTGATAGGCGTGGCGTTGCTATGGTCGGTTGCAGCATTGACTTTCGCAGGCTCAACTCCCGAACTTCAATCGGTCTATCCGCGCGGGATCGAACGCGGTAAGGAACACACGCTGACGCTGGGCGGCAACCGATTGGACGATGCGCAAAAGGTTTTCTTCTACGACAAAGGGATTACGACAAAGTCGCTCAAGGTCGTCAACAACAAGAAATTAGAGGTCGTCGTCGAGGTCGCATCTGATTGTCGATTGGGCGAACACATTTTGCAGGTGCATGGCGGCAAAGGAATTTCCGATTTCCGTTCCGTCTTCGTCGGACCCTTTCCTGCCGTCAAAGAAAAAGAACCGAACAACGATTTCACAACGGCACAAAAGATTAACCTCGACCACACCGTCGCGGGGCAAGTCGTGCGCGAAGATGTTGACTACTTCGTTTTGTCATTGAAGGCAGGGCAGCGGATGTCGGTCGAGGTCGAGGCGGTCAGATTGGGGACTTTCTTCGATTCCTTGATCGCGGTTTACGACTCGCAGCAAAACGAGATTGCTGTTTGCGACGATACCGAATTGTTCAGCCAAGACGGATTTCTAACGATCATTGCTCCGGCTGATGGTGATTATTTTGTGATGATCCGCGATGCGGCGTTTAACGCCAATGGCAATGCGCGTTATCGTCTTCACATCGGAGATTTTGATCGTCCGCACGTGATGTTTCCACCGGGCGGGAAATCGGGCCAGAAGCTGACCTCCAAACTATTCGAACGCCCAACACCCGGGTTGCAATCGGTGGTTGAAAGGGAAGCGGCTGAATTCCAATTGCCCGACTTGGCAGGGTCGGCCGAAGTTTTCGGCGACGGTCCCTCGGCGCTGCCATTGCGCGTCTCCGAATTTGAGAACTTCAATCGTCCCGATGACAAGCAGAATTTTTCGCTCAAAGACGCGCTCGAAATCAAAACGCCAATCGCCATCAACGGCCGGTTCTTAACAGGTCAAAAACACCACTTCTATAAATTCACCGCGCAGAAGAACCGTAAATTGGCGGTGGACGTGTTCGCCAAACGAATTGGTTCTCCGCTGGATCCAATCGTAACGATCTTCAACGAAAAGAATAAATCTTTAATCGCCAGCGACGATGCGACCGTCCGGCCGGACTCGTTCGTCGTCTTCGATCCGCCGACCGATGGGACTTACTACCTGCGCTTGATCGACTATTTCAATCGCGGTGGCGTCGACATGATCTACCGCATCGAAATCGCCCCGATCAAACCTCGGCTTGAACTGACCGTCAAACGCAACGATCGTTTTACTCAGCGCCGCATGGCGATGGCGATTCCCCAAGGCGGGCGATTCGCGGCGGTGCTGACGGCCAAGAAAGAACACTTCGCGTCGGACGTTGAACTTGAGTTTGACGGGCTGCCAAAGGGCGTCACCGCAACGGTGCTGCCTCTGAATAAGAACGCCAAAGAGATGCCGGTTGTGTTTGAGGCGACCGAAGACGCGCCGATTGAGTTATCAAAGGTCGTTGTGCGAGCGAAAGCAAAAACTGATAAGGTTCCGCCAAAAGACGGCGAAGATGCGAAGAAGACCAAAGAAGAAAAGGCGAAGCCGCCCGGCCCCGTCTTCGACACCGACTTCACCGTGACGTCGCTCGATTCGCGCGGGAATCCCAACAATTTCGTCTACCATCCCACCGTCGTCGATAAACTGGCCGTCGGTGTGATTGAGAAGCTGCCGTTTAAGATTACCGTCGAGCCCTTGAAAGCGCCCTTGGTCCGCAACGGGTCGGCGAAAGTAAAAGTGATTGCGCATCGCGACGAAGGATTTAAGCAAAAGATTCGATTGCAGTTCCCTTACCGTCCCGTCGGCGTCGGCACGACCTATCAAATCGAAATGAAGGAAGATCAAACTGAGATCGAATATCCGATCAACGCGAACAAGGGAGCGCAGTTGGGCAAGTGGCCGTTCTACGTCATCGCCACTGCGAATGTTGCGGGGCCCGCGTGGTCGGCGTCCCAACTGGAAACGGTCAGCGTCGAAGAACCTTTTGTTGCAATGGAATCAAAACGCACTGTAGGCGTTCGCAACGAAACGGTGAAAGTGGTTTGTGAAATTGAACAGCTGCGAGAGTTTGCCGGCAATGCGACGGCGGTTTTGAAAAGCCTGCCGCCTCATGTGACTGTCAAAGGGCCGGCGACGTTTGATAAATCAGCCGAAACGATCGAATTCGAATTGAAGACCGATGACCAAACTCCATTTGGTAAACACAACTCAATCTTCGTCGAAGTGGAAATTCCTGTTGGGGAGGGCGTAAGTGTTGCTCGAGCGGGGAAGGTTACTCTGCAAATCAACCAACCTTTAAAACAGAAGCCCGCCATCGCGATGAAGAAGGAGACAAAATGAATTTCCTTTCGTTGATTCGCCAGATTGTGGCCGCGTCGTTTTGTGTCGCGCTGTTGATTCCGTTGGTCCACCGCGTCCCGACTGCTTCCGCGCAGTCGATGGCCGAACCGATTGATTTGCGGATCTACCCTCAAACGATCGCGCTCAAAGGAGCACGCGATAGTCACAAAATCATCGCGCAATCGGTCTTTGCCGACGGCATCACAGCCGGAGTTACCGAACATCTGGGGCTGAAGGTTGCTGATGAAGGCATCGCACGGCTTGATAATGGACGGGTCTTTCCCAACGCCGACGGCAAAACGAATCTGACGGTGACCTATAAAAATTTCACTAAAGTGATCCCGATTACCGTCGCCAACAGTCAAACCGATGATGCGCTGAGTTTCCAGTTGGACGTGATGCCTGTGTTTTCTAAAACCGGATGCAACGCCGGTAGCTGCCACGGCGCCGCCCGCGGTAAGGACGGGTTTCGGCTGTCGCTGTTTGGGTATGATGCCAAAGGAGATCATTTTCGGCTCACCCGCGAAATGCTAGGCCGGCGGATTGACGTCGCGTTGCCCGATGATTGTTTGCTGACGAATAAAGCGACCAATCGCGTTGCTCATTCTGGCGGCAAACTTTTTGATGTGGACTCTGAATATTACGGCGTGTTGAAACGCTGGTTAGAAGAAGGCGCACGTTTCGACGGTGATGAAGTCGCGACGGTCACTTCGATTGAACTCCTGCCCCAAGACGGACTTTTGAATGGGCAAGGCACCAAACAGCAGCTGAACGTCACGGCGCACTATTCGGATGGCACGACGCGTGACGTGACGCATTTGGCTTTCTTTTCGACGACCAACACCGACACCGCTGCCGTTTCGCAAGAAGGCGTCGTTACCGGCGGTCAGCGCGGTGAAGCGTTTGTGATGGCGCGTTTTGACACCCACACCGTGGGTTCGGAATTCATCACCCTGCCCCATGATTTGAAGTTTGAGAGTCGCGACGATAACTATCCCGAGAACAACTTCATTGATACACACGTCAATGCAAAACTGAAGAAACTGCGGATTTATCCTTCGCAGCTGTGCAGTGACGACCAGTTCATTCGACGCGTGAGTATTGATATTTGCGGGCAACTACCGACTGTGGAGGAAGTTCGCGCGTTCGTCGCGGACAAAAATCCGGAAAAACGGGCGGCGTTAATTGACCGTTTGCTTGAACAAGACGCGTTTTTGGATCTGTGGGTGATGAAGTGGGCGGAACTATTGCAAGTCCGATCGACTAATAAAACGCTTGCCCCCAAAGGAGCGTTTCTTTACTTCCAATGGTTGCGTGAAAAGTTCTACGACGAAACACCTTTGAACCAGATCGTTGTTGACTTAATGAGCGCCACTGGCAGCACGTTCGACAATCCACCGACCAACTTTTACGAAGTGGACCGCGACCAATTAAAGACCGCCGAAAATGTGGCTCAGGTTTTTCTGGGCATGCGGATTCAATGTGCACAGTGCCACAACCATCCTTTTGATCGTTGGACGATGGAGGACTATTACTCTTTCGCTTCGTTCTTTGCCAAGGTGCGAGTCAAACCGACCGCTGACCCAAGAGAAATGATCGTTTCTCAAGGCGGTGGAAAGGAAACCAAGCATCCGGTGACCGGCGCGGTCATGATGCCAAAGTATCTTGGCGGCGATTCGCCGGATGTCAAAGGCAAAGACCGACGCATCGTGTTGGCGAATTGGATCGCTGATCCGGAGAATCCTTATTTCGCCAAGAACGTCACGAACATTGTGTGGGCTCATTTCTTTGGCCGCGGTATCGTCGATGAAGTGGACGATGTTCGGATTAGTAACCCGCCGGTTAACAGCGCGTTATGGGATGCGTTGGGGCAGGCTTTGGTGAAGTCCAATTTTAATCTCAAAGATTTGGTGCGGCAGATCTGCAATTCGCGGACTTACCAGTTGAGCACGCAAGCGAATGACTCAAACGAAACCGACCTGACCAATTTCTCGCACGCGTCGCTGCGAAGGATGCGAGCTGAAGTGTTGCTGGACGTGCTTGCTCAGGTCACCGGTACCACGAACAAGTTCCTTGGCCTGGAAAAAGGAGCCCGCGCGACGCAGATCGCCGATGGGAATACGACCAACTACTTCCTCAAAACCTTCGGTCGTAGCACGCGCGAATCAGCCTGTTCTTGTGAAGTCAAACAGGAACCGAACCTATCTCAGGCGTTACATTTGCTCAACGGCGATACGGTCCACAATAAGATTAAGGCCGGCAAATTGATTCGGGATTGGCACAAAGACGGGATGAAGAAAACGGAGATCATCGAACGGCTGTATTTGAGAACGCTGGCGCGAACGCCGACGGAGAAGGAGCTGGAATCGGTGCTGGCTGCGTTAGATACAGCCGAGATTGCGTCTGAGAAAGATTCCGAAAAAGACCCCAAAAAAGATCCAAAGAAGAAAGCGAATGTTGAGGCCGCTGAGCAACAGGCGTTGGAGGACTTGTTTTGGGCGTTGCTCAATTCCAGCGAGTTCATGTTTAACCATTAAGAGAGCAGTTTTCACTTAAAGGAATTGATTTCGGATTTTGAATTTTGAATTTCGGAAATCGGAAATCGGAAATTAGAAATTAGAAATTAGAAATTAGAAATTAGAAATTAGAAATTAGAAATTAGAAATTAGAAATTAGAAATTAGAAATTTCGGCCCCTAAAACTTCATGAGAAACTACATCCAAAATTTGATCTTTGCGACGTTGGTCGGCATCGCCACCGTCTGTAGTTTCGCTGCGCCCTGCCCAGCCCAAGAAGAGAAAATAACCTTTGATGATCACATCAAACCCATTCTGGCCCGTCGCTGTTCTTCGTGTCATAACGGGGACCGTACCGAAGCCGATTTGGATGTCACCAGCTTCATTACCTTGATGCAGGGCGGCGGCAGCGGAGAGGTGATCGAGCCGTTCTCGGTCGACGATAGTTATCTGGTCAGCTTGGTCACTCATGACGAATCACCCGAAATGCCGCCCGGCGGCAATAAGATCCCCGACGCCGAAATCGCGCTGCTGAAGCAATGGGTTGATAAAGGCGCTTTGGAAAACTCAGGCAGCACCGCAAAACGCAAGAAACCAAAAGTCGACCTCACTGCGGTCGCTGAGGACGCTAACAAACGCCCCGAAAATCCTCCGACGCCGCCTCGACTGTCTTTGGAGCCGCAGCTTCACACGGCGCGGAAATCGCAGATCCGGTCCATCGCGACGAATCCTTGGTCACCAATCGCTGCTATCGCGTTGCCAAAGCAGGTTTTGCTTTACGACACAAACACGTTTGAACTGATCGGCATTGTACCGTTTGAGTATGGCAACCCGGAACATTTACGGTTCAGCCGAAACGGTGGACTGCTGTTGATGGCCGGTGGAGTCGGTGGAGCATCGGGGAAAGTCGTGATCTGGGACGTCGCCAAAGGTACCGTCGTCACAACGATTGGCGATGAACTGGATTCCGTGTTGGCCGCTGATATTTCTGCGGATCATCAATGGGTGGCATTGGGTGGACCGAAGAAAGTGGTGCGTGTGTTCTCGGTCGCCGACGGCGCCGAGCGATATCAGATCAACAGTCATACGCAGTGGATCACCGCGATCGAGTTTTCGCCCGATGGAAAGAATTTGGCGACCGCTGATCGCAACGGCGGGTTGATCGTCTCCGATGCCTCCACGGGAAATGAGAATCTCAATCTAACCGGACACAAGCAAAGCATTACTTCGATTGCGTGGCGAAGCGATGGAAAAATGCTCGCCTCGGTCAGCGAAGATAAAACGGCAAGGTTGTGGTTGAATGAAAGCGGTAAGCAATTCAGATCGTGGGATGCTCATGGCGAAGGTGCCACCGGCGTCGCCTTTGCCAGTGATGGCCGCGTCTTAACGACCGGACGCGATAAAAAAGTGAAACGCTGGAAACAAGATGGAAAAGCCGATGGCGAATTCAAAGGCTTGGTCGACGTCGGCATGGCGGTGGCATGGTGTGGAGAAACCAAACGTGTCATCGCCGGAGATTGGCGTGGGGAGATCTTGGTTTGGAAGCTTGGGCAAGCGGAGAAGATCGCATCGCTCGATTCCAACCCGCCCATGATCGCGCAGCGCATCGCCCGTTGTTCAGAAGTTGTGACGACAGCGGCCGACGAATTGAAAATGGCAGAAAAGGCACTGGCCGCAGGAACGGTAGAACTTCAGCAGCTAAAACAAGACTCCGTCGCCAAGATTGCGGAACTGGCTGCGGCGGACGGGAACGAATCGAAATTGGCGATTGAACTGGCGGTGTTAGCCGAACAAATTGGAAATTTGGCTGATGAGACAGCGCCGCTGAGAGAAGCACGCGATGCGAAGGCCCTGGTCGTCGCAGAGGCTGAAAAGGTTGTCCGTCGTTGGGAGGCGGAAGTGGATTTCGCGCGATCTAAAACCGCGAAAAAATGAATCGAATGCGGAGCTGATTTCTGTCGGTTGTTGTGAACTTTGCAGAGCACGCAATTCGTAGCAATCGAAAAACGTTATGAAGCATCTGCTCTTCTCTTTCCTGATGAAACCGCTGGCTTGGTGCATCGCGCGGGTGCGTATCAATCGTGTGACTCGTGAGACGATTTCAGGCGGCGAGTTTATACGTAAAGAGCGTCTCTGGTTCAGCTGGATTTTGATCGTGCTGGGAAATTGCGTCTTCCGGTTTCGGCGAGCCCCGGTGCGCGTTCTTCACCGGCGTCAATGGCAGCAATGGGAGGGAGCGATCCACGAAGCCCAAGGCGTTGATGTTCCATCACAGACGCCGCGCGGGCTGCTACTGTTTAAAATCTCTGGCAAACCTCTCTGCGATGTTGTCGATGCAGCAGGCCGCGAGTTGCCGTTTGACGAAGTGGTCGAACGCTTGAAGTTAGCACTTGAGGCGCTCTATCGACTTCACCAGACTGAAATTGTCGTCGATGGAAAACCGGTTTTGCTGAGCCACGGCGATGCGTCGGTTACGAACGTTATTATTTCCGACGACGGGAGGTCGGCGACGTGGTTTGATTTTGACCTCCGTCACGATCTGCGGAAACCAGCGTCTTTGCGTCACGCGGATGATCTGCGAGCCTTTTATACAACAGCGGCGATGTGCCTTTTGTCGGAGGAAGGCGTAGAGCACGAAGAGCTAGTTGAGCAAACCGTGCGTTTCGGACGCATACCGATGGCAGCGTATCCAAATGAGGAGACGTGGCAGCGTTTTTTAGACGAAGGCGGTATAAGGGCATCGACCGACGTCTTTTTAAACGCACAGCGCATCAGGGCATTGATAGCTCGTTGGCGATATCAACTTCCCCAATAGATAGCGGGTCTTGCATTACGGACGCGAGGCGAATTGTTCGGCGAATTGCATGATCCAAGCATCAATCTTCGCGTGGAAGTCTTCCTTGTTGGCCTCTGGCAGATCGACAAAGTGATTCCAGTTGAACAGCTCTTTATCGCGAATCGTTCCCTTGCCCGCGATGTTGACGACGTTGTATTCGTTCTGAGGACGAACCGTCATCTCGATACGACTGAAGAACGATCCAGCGCGGCCGTCGGAACCGCGCGTGATGTCGTTGCGATAAATAGCGCCACCCCAGCCGCGCGAACCGTAGATCGTTTCGAACTCGAAGCCCGGGAAATGCGACGCCATTTTCTTCAGGTGCGTTTCGATGTAGTCCGAAAGGTCTAACCGGAAATCATTGTGCCGATTCCGAAGTTCTTCGGCGCTGAGCGACTGTTGGCGTTGCTGGTCGCGTTGCGCGGAACCTTTTTGCTGACCACGTTGGATGGCTTGTTCGAGCCGTTTCTCAAAATCCATTTTCTATGATTCGCCGTTCTTTTTAGAGTCATCGGGCGTCTTCTTTTTAAACTGCAGCAGATCCGAAAACGATCGCATCGGGGCATCGCCTTTGAGCATATCGTCGGTGATGGGAATGACTGGTTTCGGTTTCGCAGGCGGTCGATAGACCGTCTTTTTCCGCTGGAATTTTGGTCGAGCGTGGGAAGGTTTTCGGTCGCCGCTAGGTTTCTTGCCTCGACCTCCTGATTCACTTCGACGCCGTCCGCGACCTGTTTCTTTCTTCGATCCCGGACGGATCGCCGTCAATTTTACTCGCCGGCGTTCCCCGTCGATCTCCGCAACCCAAACTTTCATCACGTCACCGACCGCATAAACCATTTGCGGATCACTAATGTAGCGCGTCGACAGCTGGCTGACGTGGACCAGACAACTTTCGCCCAATCCAATGTCGACAAAGACACCAAAATCGACCACGTTGACGACCTGAGCGTCTAACTGCATCTCCGGTTTAAGATCGTCGGCTTTAAGGATGCCGCGACGTGAGATTGGTTTGCTGATTTTGTCACGCGGATCCCACAATGGCTTCTTAATGGCGCGAACGAGATCCGTCATCAGCATCTTGCCGACTTGTTTTTCCGCTGCGATGGCGTCAAGGTCCAGCGCCGCGATGCGGTCGATGATCTCTTTGCGTTTGGTGTGCTTAGAGGTGTCCGCAGCGTCCGAATCAGAACCTTCGGGCAATGCTTCGGTTTTCTCCGGCGCTGTATCAGCCGCCGCTTCCGTTGGGTCCGGCGTGTCTACCGCTGAAGTTTCAGGTGCGGCGGAATCTGTCGAAGCCACGGCGTCAGTCGAATCAGTCGAATCAGTCGATTCAGAAGCGGCAGCCACATCCGCCGTTGGCGTTGCTGCTGCTGCTGCCGGTTCATTCGATGGCTTTGGTTTGCGAGGCGCGAACAATTCGGCGGGGGTTGAGTCTGCGCGTCGGATGATGTCTTCGGCGATCTCATAGCTTTCGGGGTGGATGGAAGTCGAATCCAAGGGATTGTCGCCATCACGGACGCGCAGAAAACCGGCGGCCTGGACGAAGGTCGCGTCGCCAAGCCCGCTGACTTCTTTCAGCTGTTGACGGTTTTTGATACCACCGTTCTCTTTGCAGTACTCATAGACGCGCCGGGCGGTCAGCGCGTTCATGCCCGATACAAACTTCAGCAGCGAAGGGCTGGCGTTGTTGACGTCGACCCCGACGCGGTTGACGCAGAATTGGACCACTTCATCGAGGGATTCGGCGAGATGTTTTGCTTTGACGTCGTGCTGGTACATGCCCACACCGATGTTGGCCGGGCTGATTTTCACCAATTCACTGATAGGGTTTTGCAAACGGCGACCGATCGAAATAGCGCTGCGGACCGCCGGAGTGTGATCAGGAAGTTCCTCGCGGCCGACTTCGCTGGTCGAGTAAATGCTGGTGCCGGCTTCGTTGACAATCACATAGCGCACCGGATGATCGGCCAGCGATTCGGAGATTGCGTCGGAAACCAATTGCTCCGTCTCGCGGCATCCGACGCCGTTGCCGATCGCGATCATGTCGACATTGTGCTCTTTGACCAAAGCCGCCACCTTTTCGCAGCTTTCTTTTCGGCGCTGTTTGTTTCCCACAACGAATAGGTGGCTTGAGGCGATGAATTGGCCTTGGCTGTCGAGGATTGCCAGCGAGCAACCGCTTTTGAAGCCCGGGTCAATCGCCATCACTCGTCGGCCACGCAGCGGCGGAGTCAGCAAAAGATTTTTCAGATTCGACGCGAAAACGCTGACGGCGTGTTTCTCCGCGTTCTCATTCAGTTCACGCCTGATGTCACGTTCCAAGCTGGGGATGACCAATCGGGTGAGTGCATCCTGAACGCATTTTTGTAGGAATGGCTTAAAGGGATGGTCTTCGGGAACCAAGTGCTCCATCGCCGTATCGGTAACCTTCTGTTCGTCGTAGGCAATTTTGACCTTCAGTCGGTTGCTGCGTTCGCCGCGGTTGATCGCGAGGACCTGGTGATGAGGCAGCGACTTCAACTTTTGCTTGAAATCGTAGTAGTCTTTAAAAGCCGTGTCGGTTTTCTTCTTCTTTTTCTTTTTGCGTTTCTTTTTCGCAGCCGGTTTGGCAGGGGTTGCGTCGGCAGCCGCTTTTTCCGGGTTTGGTTTGACATCTGCGGGGGCCGCTACCTCAGTCGTTGGCTCCTGCGAACTGGGCTGAATACCGCTGGTTTCAGCGGCTGCCTCACCGCCTTTGGAAGCAGCCTCGGCAACGGTGCCAGTATCGGAATCGGCACCAGCATCGGCAACGACTTGTGATTCCGCGGCGGGGTCTGCGACAACCGTGGGCGGCTGTTTTTCGGGTTCGGTCGGCTTGAGCGTTTCTTTGTCGGCGGCAGGATTTGAATCGGCATCGTCGGAAGCTTCTTTCTCACCAGCGGACATTTTGTGTGTCGTTTTATCTACTTCGGCAGGTGTCGCGCTGTCGTCAGCCGCGGGTGTTTCGCCAGTTGCTTCAGCCGATGTGCTGGTCGGTTGAGTTTGAGTTTCGGTTGTCTCACTAGAGGGTGCCGACGTTTCAGATGTGGTGGACGTTTCAGACTTTTCAGACGTAGGCGGCGTAGCGTCTGCGGCTTTGGCCACATCTTGAACCTGAGCGTCAGTTGGAGAAACTTCAGCTGTCGCGGTTTCGGCGGACGCGGTTGCGTCAGCGGTGCTTGGAGCTGTGCCGGTGGTTTCGGGCTCCGATTGTTCATCCGATTTGGGTTTCTCTGCCGCCGGTTTTTCAGCCGCAGGTTTGCCAGCTGCATTTTTAGGCTTGGGCTTAGCCTTAGGTTTGGGGTTGGCAGGCGCGGGCGTTTGCGTGGGCGCCGCGGATTGCGATACCAGCGCGCCTGTTTCCCATAAGATCGTACGGAGCTTGCTTCGGAGTTCGGTGTCTTCGCTGAATTTTTCAGCCAGCAGGTCGCCGACGCCTTTGATGACTTCGTCGACGGACGTCAGACCTTTATCGACGCGCACGTAGTCCGTCGCGCGGGTTGACATGTCAACGTCAGGCGTGGAGCCGGCAAGAATATCTTCGGCCAATGGCTCAAGCCCCTGATGCCGCGCGGTCTGGGCACGGGATTGCTTTTTGGCTTTAAAGGGATGATAGAGATCCTCCAGTCGCCGCGCGGTACTTGCCTTCTCGATCTCTTTGGAAAGCTCATCCGTCAGCTTCGACTGAGACTCGATCGACTTCAGAATGAACGCTTTCCGTTCGGCCAAGGACCTCAAACTGGCAACACGCTGTTTGATTGCCAGAAGCTGTTCTTCGTTGAGACCGCCGGTGAGGTCTTTCCGAAAGCGCGTGATGAAGGGAATCGTGTTGCCTTCATCCAACAGTTGAACCGAACGTTCTATTTTTTCAGGAGGTAGGCGAAGGTCGCGAGCGACAACGGCGAGGTCGATGTTCATGGAATCGTCTTCCAGAAGGTTGGCAGTCTGGTACGGAGTTGACCAGATAATGATGAATAGGGGAGGC
Source organism: uncultured Pirellulaceae bacterium (assembly GCA_937921995.1). Lineage (GTDB taxonomy): Bacteria > Planctomycetota > Planctomycetia > Pirellulales > Pirellulaceae > Mariniblastus. The sequence goes on along the minus strand of CAKZVF010000099.1, from coordinate 28,090 downwards.
GTCCCCATCTAACGCTCCGATATAACACGGAGTGGAAAAATTTTATCACGCTCAGCTGCAACGGTGAAGCGGTTAAAAGAACGTTTGAGATCCTGTGTTTGTATGGAAATTGGTAGTTCGGACGTGTTTTGGGCTAAGCCCTCATAAAAACATGCAAAGGAGCGCTATTTGTTCGCCAACGCATTTAGGCGATCTCGACGACGGAAATGGATGCGACGGGCCATTTCGCGAGGGCATTTCGTGAAGTTTCATCGCGAAGGTTTATCGTCAAGGTCTATTGAATCAACGGGCTTTGATGCTTAGGCGTAGTTAATCGTTTGTGTTTACCGTTTGTGAAAACTGCGACGCCATGAAGAGAGATCGCCCACCGTGTCGCTCTCGCGAGACATTGAAGTCAAAGTGATGACGCTGCTGGGATTTTTATTTTAACGAACCAGCTTCGTGCGCGTGCGGTGTCGAAGGCATCCATCAAGAGGGCTGGAATTTGTTTTAAGGTTCTTCCCAAGCGATCATTGGGTTTTGTAAAAGTGAGTGATGCGTTTTTTAAAAGTTGGACACTTTTGGCACGGCCAATGCGAATGTTATTTTTCAGTAAAACGTCGACGGCAATTTGCTGATCAAGCGGATTACTGAATCTGTTTCAAGGTGAACTAACTTTTTAAAAGGGATGAAAAGATGAAAAACAAAATTACAGTTTCGGCAGTGGCAAGTTTATTGGTTGCAGTGATGGGGATTTTTGCTGCACAGGATGCATCGGCTCAAGGACCAATCTACCATATCAATGGTCACATGATCCCCGGCAGCCACCCGCACCAAATCGGAGGGCATCCGCATTTCCCCACACCCATCGTGCCTTTTCAACGTCCTCAGTATCCTGTCATGGTATCGCCCAACTAGATCGCGGGCGTCAATCCGTGGACCGGTGGATTAGATACTCGCAATGGGCAAGTCGATAACACCTATTTCGACTACGGTCGAAACGGCAGCCAATACAACGGAACCAAACGCTGGGTGAGTAAGCCGATTTACGATGCTTACGGTAATGTCTCGGGCTACTCGCAGGGTTACGTTTGGAACAACTCGATCACCGGTCAGGAGCATGGCAACGTCCGAGACGTGACCAACAACGGACTCGGCGGACAACACGAGACAACTCGGCTGTACTCGACGATGGACCCCTCCCAGCAAAATAAGTAAACGTGTTGCGGAATGGGATGAACGAGTAACGCGTAGATTTAAGTTTGATTTTGAGAGTCGCATGTCGAAAGATCTGCGGTTCTTTTTCGTTGTGCGGGTCGCGCGGATCTTTTTTAGGCATTGGGTCGGATGTCGCTGTGTAAAAACACACGGTGATTGTCAACCATCGTTAGCGCTGAAACAGAATAACCCGAACAATCGAGAAAGTTGCCACCCTTCTAAAGAGTTTTGGTTCCTTTGGCGTGCTGATTCCCTCGGTGCGTTGTGCGTGACCAACACTTGAGCACTGCAGTCCACAACCCGCCACCTTTCCTTTTTCCACAACCACCACCCTACCCGATCAATGGCTTCAGCTCCCACAAAAAAAGCAGGTCTGCTAACAGCAACTGACCAGCAACGTACGTCGGCACCAAAAATGGTCTCCGATACGATCGCTGCTGGCGTTGTGTTTGCGCTGTTGATGACGGTGGGCCAGAAAATCATCGGATTTGTACGTGGGATTTTGTTCTGCCGGTTTATGACCGATCAAGAACTTGGCCAATGGTCAATGGTATGGAGCTTTTTGATGCTGCTGGCACCGTTTGCGGTGCTGGGCTTGCCGGGCTGTTTTGGGCGATTTTCAGAATACTATCGCAACCGGGGGCAGCTCCGTAGTTTCATCGTTCGAATTGGTTTTGTCAGTGCCGTGATGACGCTGTTGATGGCGGGCGTGATCTTCGCTTTCCCAGGAACAGTGTCGGAGCTGATTTTTGGATCCGACCAACAAATTGGTGTCGTGTACGGTCTCGCTTTCGCGCTGGTGATCGTATCGCTTTCGAATTTTCTTTCCTCGTTGATGGAATCGTTGCGTCAAGTCAAAGTGGTGACGGCGATGCGATTTGTAACAGGCATCGTGTTTGCCGTTGTCGGTACGGGGCTGATTTGGATCTGGGACGACAGCGCTTCGGCGGCAGCGGTTGGCTATGCGGCGGCGTGTGTTTTAGGCATTTTGCCCGCGCTGTGGGTGCTTTGGAAATTTCGAGGAGAAATCAACAACGATGGTGCCGATCTCGGTCATATCGAAATGTGGAAACGAATTGCTCCGTTTGCAATATGGTTGTGGGCGTCGAACGTTTGCCACAACTTCTTCGAAGTCTCGGATCGCTATATGTTGATCCATTGGTCTGCCGCTCCCGCGGATCTTGCACAGGGATTGGTTGGGCAGTATCACAGCGGTCGCGTCGTGCCGCTGCTGTTTGTTAGCGTTGCGGCGATGTTGGCCGGCGTTTTGCTGCCTTTTATGAGTGCACACTGGGAAGCTGGTAAGTCTGAAAAAGCGATTAAGCAATTGAACTGGACGGTCAAGCTGGTGGCGCTCGGTTTCACCGCCGGTGGAATTCTTGTAATGTTTTTGTCTCCAATTCTCTTCACGTGGATTCTCGAAGGCCGTTATGACGCGGGCCTGGGAGTACTCCCATTGACGTTGGTCTATTGCACTTGGTTCTGCCTGTTTATTGTCGGACAAAACTATTTATGGGTGGCCGAAAAAGGTAAGTGGGCCGCGCTGGCGATCTTTGTCGGATTGCTCTCAAACATATTGCTGAACATGGCATTGATTCCTGTGATGGGGCTCAACGGAGCCGTCATCGCGACGACGCTTGGGAACTTGATCAATCTGTTGATGGTGTTTGGATTTAATCACTGCTTTGGCTGTAAAACGGATGGCGGAATCTGGGCCTGCGTGGCGACGCCGCTGTTGATGATGGTAAATCCAGTAATGGGCGCCGCGTGTATGATCGCTTTGCTGACGATCGCATGGCGCTCGGATTGGTTCTTCTCGCCCGATGAGAAGTCCGAGATTCTAGAAACGTCTGAAACGGCGATCGAAAAAGGCATGAAGGCGCTGAAGCTCAGGTAGTTCACGCCGTCGCGGATTTGCCATCGGACTTGCTGACGCGGGGCGATGGAAAAGCACAGTGTCTTATAAAAAGTGCTGCCGCTGAGTGCAATGAAAGCCGCCCGGAAGCGAATTGGTTACTTGACATTCGGTCCTTCTCTGACAGGCTATCGTTTTGCGTGACGCGCTGTTCTTCTCTTGTTCACGCGAATAGACTGGCGATACAAGCGATGTAAACTCCAGCGCTATTTGGCTTGTGATGGCTTGTGATGTTTGAGTGGCAATCACATTAGTTTCCTCTACAACAGTTTTCTCCGGAAATTCGGGAGCGCGGCGATGCAAGTTTTCAAACGGCTATTGAGAGTTCTGTCTGTCGTCGGCACGATGATGATCGCGGTTCAATCCGTCGAGGCATTGGGCCAGAGTTTTATTGAGTACCCATCGCATCCGCAGACTTACGGGGACCACGAAGTGCCGACGCAATGGGCGGGCGGTCCTTCTGCGATAACGCTGACGCTGGAAACTGATGAATCGATTCTGCATGCTGATGGAGTCGGCCAATCGCAACGCACCGCCCGCAACACGCAGAACTATGTCGATGATGGTAGCCCGCAAAACTTTGACAATCTCGACGTCGTGAATCTTTATGGGGCGCGGCTGCCACTGTTGCAGCAAATGTCGTCCAACGGAACGTCAACGTTGAGCTACCACTTTGCTACACCGATTAATCAGAGGATCAATCTTTTTATTACCGATGTTGATTCAGGCGATGACGTGACGGTGCGGGCCTTTGACGCGGCTGGCAATCCGATCGACATGTTGCAGTGGACGCTTGCCGACGAAGGTGATTTGTCTTTGATTAAGGACACAGGCACGGCGATGAGTTCGATCGTTGCTCCGGTACCAACGACTGTTTTTAACACCGATGGCATCCGGCTGACTGCTGTGAACAATACAAACTACAATCGGTCGTATAGCATTTTGCGAGCTCCTCAAAATGCGGACATTGGCCGGATCGACGTCGAATTCACGGGCTTGGCCACGAGCACCAGTCGGGCCCAACCGCTCAATGGTTCCCATGTCTATGTGGCATTGGCGACCGAGCTACCAATCCTGTTGGGAGATGTGAACTTGGACGGCGCGGTTACGTTTTTAGACATCGCGCCATTAATCGAGATCCTGACGTTGGGGACTTATCAAGCTGAAGCGGACGTCGATCAAAGTGGCGAGGTGAACTTCCAAGATCTTGGTCCGTTCATCGGCCTCTTGAGTGGTACCTAACCGAACGGGGACGAGCGGTTCGTCTACGGTACGGTTGTCAGAGTGTTAAACTCCCTGAATCCATCGCGTTGATATAGTAGTTCTGCCATTTGTAGGCCGGGGTGGTTTCTTGCTTGTCTGCCAGCGACTGGGGATCTATCATCGACTATCTCTTCTGCTAACTGACCTAAGCACCCTTGGCAACAAAGTCCAATTGGAGTTTTCATATTTGATCTATTCCGACGTTGTACAAAATCAAGGCCAGTATGACTGGACGGTGGTCGACGATTTGTTGGCCGCGGCGGCTTCGAGGGGGCGGCAAGTCAACGACGACGGCGAAGTCAACTTTCAGGATATTGGCCCCTTCATTGTGCTGCTTACCGCTTAGTCTTGCATGCGCTTCGCAGAACGTCTCCACGACGAAACAAATCGGCAGGGTTCAAGAAAGAATTCGCCGTGGCTTAAGATAGCAAAGGATTTTGGGCTAAAAACGACGACAATTCGCGCGTCTGAAAAGAAAGCTTGTCTGGTCAGCCTATTGCGTCCTTCACCTTTATTTGATTTTGACCCCCTTTTTGAATTCGAAAGCAACTAAAATAAGGGTCCGAGCTTATCATTCCTATTTTGCGGTAGGCTTTGAGCCAGAACCAGAGAAAGCCGCCTACTTTTTCATTGACACGCAATCCCATTTTGTCGACGATGGAACCCTGCGAAGGACTAGTCCTACACTCGTATTTCCTAACAACCAAAATCAAACGAATCATGACTAGAATTTTTACATGCTTTTTTTTGACCTTGTGCTTTTGTACCACGAGTCACGCACAATCAAGAGTTATCGGTGGCACCGATGCCGCAGCGGGAACCTATCCCTGGATGGCAAGTATTGGATCTCCATCCAATGGGGCGAGCGATATCTTTCTAAATCAATTTTGTGGCGGAATGCTGGTGAGTCCGGACTTCGTGTTGACCGCGGCGCACTGTGTGGACCGTGGTGATGCTAGTGGGCTGGAAGTCGTCGTTGGCGTCACCAATCTGGGGAACGTGCCCACCACTGCCAGACGGCGGAACGTCACTGAAATTATTCTCCATCCTGACTACCGAACAGACTTTTTTACTGGAACCATTTTTGCTGATATCGCCCTGCTGCGACTGGAAACGCCCATTACCGACATTACACCCATTCCCATCGCCACCTCTCCCACAACCACAGCCGGCACAGTAGTGAAGGCCATAGGCTGGGGCGACACGACCGATGACGAATTCACGGTCGACTTTCCTGAAGCGCTTCAAGAGGTTGTGTTGCAAACCGTCGGCCTAACTCGGGTCCAAAGTGAATTCGGTCCCGAAATAACACTCGAGCACCTCGGAGCGTTTGGCATCGACAAGGACACTTGCCAGGGCGATAGCGGTGGACCACTATTTATCGAATCGCCATTATCGCTTGTTGGTATCACAAGCTTTGGTATCGGGTGTGGAGATGAAACGGCTGGAGTGTACGCGGATGTGGGGTTTTTCTCCGATTATATAAATTCGATCATTGGCTTCGAGGTAGGCCCGGGCGATGTCAATCGAGACGGAACCCTCAACTTCTTGGATATTGCTTCCTTCATTTCGGTGATGTCATCTGGAGTGTATCAAGAGGAAGCGGATATTGATCAGAACGGAGTCGTTGACTTCTTTGATCTCGCACCTTTCATTGAACTCTTGATCAGTCAATCAACGGCTGATCAATCAACGGTTGATTAGTCAATGAACGGTTGATCAATCAACAGTTTCGGTGATTGCCGATCAGCGGAAACCTGCGTGACCGGTTCATTCTGCAGTTTTAATAAACCGACTTGTCCTATATCACTCGCCGATCTAGAGGAGAAAAGATCGCTTGGACAAGCCATCATTTAGATTCTGTCGAAATTTCTCTTCAATAACTCAATCGGACTCTCAACCGGACTCTCGACTCAACGTTTCCACCACGATATTGGTGTTGGTACAGATGCTAATGCCGCCGGCGATTGAAAGACTCCTGCTTTTAGTTTGACATGTAATCCCTCTGTAGCCGACAATAGAGCGGTCTCGAAGGTCTAGCCGTAAATTCGTTTCTCCCAACTGCCAAAATGAAACTACTCATGATTAGAACGTTTGCATGTCTATTATTGACCTTGTGCTTTTGCACCACGAGTCACGCACAACCAAGAATTATTGGTGGGACCGATGTCCCCGAGGGATCCTATCCATGGATGGCAAGCATCGGCTCCCCATCTGGTGGTTCGACCAACATCCGCGCGTTTCAATTCTGTGGCGGCATGCTGGTGAGTCCGGACTATGTGTTGACCGCGGCGCATTGTGTGGATCGTGGAGTTGCTAGTGGCATCGAAGTTGTGGTTGGCGTCACCAATCTGGGCAACGTGCCCAGCACTGCCCAAAGACGCGGCGTCACTGAAATTATTATCCACCCTGACTACCGAAGTGAAGGGTTCCTTTCTGCTGATGTTGCTCTACTGCGGTTGGACAGTCCCATCACCAACATCACGCCCATACCTATTGCCACCTCTCCAACACCAGCTGCCGGTACGGTAGTGAAAGCAATTGGCTGGGGTTTTGCCGATCGTGACAGGCAACTCCTGCTTGACCCGCTCCAGCAAATAACAACGCAGACGGTCAGCCTAAGTCAGCTTCAAAGTGATTGGGGTAACAGCATAACGCTCGAGCACCTTGGGGCTTTTGCCGATGACAAAAATGGTTGCAATGGCGATAGCGGTGGACCGCTGTTTACTGAATCTCCATTATCGCTTTTGGGGATCACAAGTTTTGGTGATTTCTGCATGGGTATAAATGCCGACGCGTATGCCAATGTGGGTTTTTTCTCCGCATACATCAATTCGATCATTCTTGTGGAGTCAATTCCCGGTGATGTCAATAGGGACGGGATCATCAACTTCTTGGACATCGCTTCCTTCATTTCGGCCATGACAAACGGAGTGTATCAAGTGGAAGCAGATATTGATCAGAATGGAGTCGTTGACTTCCTGGATCTCGCACCATTTATCGCTATCTTGGTCAATCAATCAACCGAATTGTGATTCATCGAGCACCGCTTTCGATCAGCAAAGGTGGCGGCCATCATTTAAGTCCCGTTGAGATTTCTCTTCAACAAATCAAGCGGACTTCTGGCTTAACGTTTCCACCACGATATTGGTGTTGGTGTAAATGTCGATGCCGCCGGCGATTGTGAGTGCTTCTTCGACGATCTCTTGGGCCGAAAGCTCACTGTGGTTGAGCAGAGCTCGGGCTGCTGCGATCGCATAGTTGCCACCGGAACCGATGCCGATGATTCCGTCGGTTGGCTGAATCACGTCGCCGGTGCCGCTGACCAGCAACGACGATTTCCCATCGGTGACGGTCAATAGTGCTTCAAGTTGCCGCAGCGCTTTGTCCATCCGCCATTGTTTGGCCAGTTCGGTCGCGGCGCGGGTGAGGTTTCCGGGCGAATCCTTCAGTTGGGCTTCGAATCGTTCCATCAGCGCGAACGCATCGGCGCTGCTGCCGGCGAAACCGGCCAAGATTTTACCGCCTCCCAGTTTGCGGATTTTCATCGCATCGGCCTTCATGATCGCGTCGCCGAGTGTGACTTGTCCGTCGCCGCCCATCGCGACTTGATCATCTTTTTGAACTGTAAGTATCGTCGTGGCGTGAAATTTTTGCATCGGTCTGTTGGCTCGGTTGAAAAATAGTGCTGAGACCAATTCTAAAGCCGCCAACCAAACGACGGAAGTGCCTTCCGCAAGACTCAGTGTAACCAGATCTATGTCAGACCGACTTCAACGACGAATACTAAGCGACAACGGATTAACTGCTGTCCCTTAATTAGCCGTCAGAAGCTGGATGAAGGAAACGATGTCCAAAAAGTTCAGCGAACCGTCTTGGTTGCAATCCGCTTCTGCAAGGTAAGTGTTGGTTGCCAGAAGATTGATAAACGGAGCGAGATCCAGGAAGTTCACCGCACCGTCAAGATTGGCATCACCCAGCTCATCTGTCGATACGACAACTACGTCCTCCACGGACAAAATATCAACATCTTCGATGATCACGTTACCGCCGGCAAACACACGTCCGGTGATGTCCGCAAAATTCTCGACGGTAACATCTCCGTTTGGAGCGAAAAACGTTCCAAAGAATCTTGATCCGATCGTCAGGTTTCCAGCCACTTCAATGAAAACATTTCGGGAAAGTTGAGGATCAGGATCACCTGCGTTAAACAAAGAGATGCCGTCAATCACCTGAATCAAATCAATCGCAACATCGTCGGCAGCAATGTACAAATCAATGTTGCCTGCAGTTGTGTCAAAGGACAGTTCGTTTAATGAAAAATCTGAAACGATGTTCTCAAAGATATAACTTCCGGCGGTCAGCGTCACCACATTGGATGAATCAAAATTAAGGCTGCCGTAGGTGCCCGGTGGGAGTGTGATGTCTTCAAAAGTAGCAAGGTTAATGTCATTGGTCCCCGCAAAGAGGCCTCGGCCCGGCGGCAACGGTTCGATCGCGAATGGCGTTGTCGCAACGGTAGGCGTAGACGTCGTTCCGCTGACGGTTGCGGTGATGTTGGTCGTCCCGCCAGCGGTGACGTTGCCATTGATCGTGCCGAAGACAAAATCAAACTCAATATCGTTTGCCGCGGTGACGTTACCGTTGATCGTTGTCGAGGTATCCAAGAAGTCGATGCTTCCTTGACTGCTGGTGACAGGTCCATCGATCACCGATCCAGGCCCGCCTAATTCGGTAATGTCTCTATTAAAGAACACCGGGCCCAAGCTATCTTGAAACGCGGCTCCATCGGCTGAAAATGCGCCGGCTCCAGAGATCTGATCGACGGTCAGTGACCCGCCGGTGTGCGCAACATCCCCACCGGCAACCACACTTCCGCCAGAGATGGTGCTGAAACCGTTAAACTGCAAAGTTCCCCCAGCGTATAAAGTGACATCCTCTGGCAGGGCAGACTGAGCCATTGATTCTGCAGAGGCAATCAAGCTGATCAAAACGATTAGACAAACACGAACGCAATTCATAGAAGAAACCTTGGTCAGATGATCTGTTATTGAATCAGTATAGGTCGAGCCGAGGAAGCAAAATGATTGTAATTTCTCAGCGATTCAAATATAAGGTTCATCCGAATCAAACGCTTGCAAATGGCTCGAATTGGCACCAAAAAAATCAGTATCGGCGTTAAATTCGATCATTTACCAATCAGAACCAGTTCTTTGTTCTTCAGAAAATAATCAGCCCTTTGCAGCACCGAGAAACCTTCGGGAAGCCTTGCTAACAGCTCGTCGGAGAGCTCATCGGTGGTGATGAAGACGCACCGCTGATGCTGTTTAGCAAAACTCTCAGGCGAAGTAACCGGTTTAGGCTTCCAGTTTTTCGCGCGCTTCACCGATCGTTCTGCGGCGCTGCCAAACGTTTCGTAAATCGGACGTTGGCTGTAAAACGGCCATGAAGATTCCAGGCATTCGTAACTGGCAACGGCAACCGCCGGTGGCATCTGTGCGACGCGGTCCAAGATCAAGCGATTGTTTTGAGCAGTGGATAGGCCGCCGGTTCCTAAGCCAAACAAGAACCAGCAAAAACAAACGGCACCTATCACGAAACTGTGAATCGCTGCCGGTCGGTCATGATTCATTAGTCGCCATAGTCCGACGATACAGCCGCCAGCCACTGCGGCTCCAAGGATAGGTAACCAATAAATCTCCGCCACGTAGCGATGGGATACTGATGCTATGATGGCCGCTATTAGCATTCCGACGATGGCACCGATCACCAACGCGGCTTTGATCCAGGCATCCGAAATCACAATCCGCTTTCGCACCCAAGCCTCCAAACCCACCGCCGTCAGTATCGAAAGCGCGGGATAGCAGGGCGTGACGTAACTGGGGAGTTTCGTCTGGGCGATCGAAAATAGCCCGACCTGTACTCCGATCCAACAAAGCATCAGCGCGACGGCATTGTTTTCGTTGCTGTCGGTTCGTAGATGCCGGTACAGAATGATGGCTACCGGCAGCCAGAACAATGACCAAGGAAAGAACCCAATCAAAATGGATAACGGATAGTACCCAATCCCTCCGCTGTGATTCTCGAACGCAGTCGTCGAACGGCCCAGATGTTCTTTCAGGAAGAACTCCTTAAGAAAATCTCCCTCAGTGCGAAGCCCCACCCAATAGTACCAGGGCAGCGCCACCAGCAGCGCGATCGCCAGCAACAAAAACGGATGCATCGCCAAAGCGGTCTTTGTAAAGTGCAACGGATGAATGACTGAGAGAACACCGAAGGACCGCGGGCTCCGATCGCGGCGTGTGATCAGCAGATGCATGCCCATAATGGACATCGGCATCAAATATCCGACGGGGCCTTTAGCCAGTATTGCCAAACCCATGGTAACGCCCATCGCCACTAACCAACGCCAATCCAACGCGCCGAAGGACTGCACGAAATGATGGCGGGGTTGTTTTGGCGAACCCCAGATATAGCACGCGATCGTCAGCGTGCTCAAAAAGATCAGCAGCGCATCAGGCGTCGCGGCGCGAGCGGCAACGGCGAACATAATGTTGCTGGATAAGACGATGCCGCTGAGCAATCCGATTCTCGAATCAAATAAACGATGCCCAATGGATGCCGTGATTGCAACGGTGCCGACCGACAGCAGCGCCGACCAAAAACGCGCCGAAAATTCGTTCACCCCAAAAGCCTGATAGGCGGACATCATCAACCAGTAAAGCAGCACCGGTTTTTGGCTGCGCAACTGGTCATTAAAAATCGGCACCACCCAATCGGCCCGGTCGAGCATCTCTGCCGCGCAACCCGCGTTGCGTGGTTCGTCGCGGTCCCACAGTTGTGCGGTGCCAAGGTTCGTAAAGAACATGAGGCAGGCGACGCCCGTGACTGTTATCAGCATCAGCCAATAACGTCGCGCGATGCTGCTGGAGGCGATTGGCGTGGCGGAACGATCATTCATCCAATTCTTACTTCATGATAAGCCCTAATCAGGCGGTCGAGCCGTTGCTTGGATAGGCTGCCGCTGCGGTCGCCGTCACAAACAGCGCCTCTGACACCGATCAAATCGGCTCCGGTCCCAAAAGCGCGAGGAAAATCTGCCAACCCAATCGAACCTGCCAATACGGTGGTCATCGTCCGCCGCCGCGCCGATTCAAAAACGCTCCGCACATCGTCGTCGGCCCAATGAGCAAAGGTTCCTCCGCGGGTTTTATCATACGTATCCAATAGAACCACCGACATGCCGGAATCCTTGGCGTCTTGAATCATGGCGGTCGCCACCGCTGCGTTGACATGATCCACATACAAAACCAACACTCGGCGGACGCGTTTGGGGACGTTTGCCAGTGCGTCTTGCAGTCTCGATCGCCAGTTCGGGTTTTCGTAGAAACCGCTCAAGCCAATCTTCACAAAGTCAACATGCGTCCATTGGATCCGATTGACGTCATCGAAATCGAGATCTTTCAGTTCGCCCAATGCCACGCTGAACTGTTTCTCAACAGCGGCAACGTCTGCGGCGATGCGATTGATGACCGCTGTACCGGCGCAGCCCAGCGATCCGCGCGACGGATCCTTCACATCGACGACCGTCACTCCATCTGTGGCGGCGACGATGGCGGCTTCGGCGGGGGATTTGACGCTGACGAGCATTGGCGGACGGGAGTGTAGGGGAAGCTATCGATAGACCAGCTATTCAAAAATTGTCGTAACCGCTAGATTAAACAAAAACTTAGGTGCGAAACAGCACCGTGCAGGCGGTCTGTTGATTTAGTAACGGATGAAGACTAACGGCTTAGATGGGCACGCTTGTCCGTCCGAGGTTGTTATTTCACGAAATCATCAAGCCGCAGGTGAAGAAAAACTGGTGCATGTTGGCGCAGCGCGGGTGTAAACGACCGGCGACTGTCGCATTGCCGCTCATTTTTGCGGCGGTCGCCACAAAACTAATTACCGTCTGGCCAGCGGCTTCCGCCAAGAAAACCGAAAAATTGAGCGCGATTTATGGCAACCGAGACCGAGTATCAACACATCACCACCGCAGAGGCGCTAAAAAAGTTCTGCAGCGAGAACGGGAACTCGCAGTACGTTGGCTTCGACACCGAATTTGTATCCGAGAATTGTTTCCGGCCACTGTTGTGCCTGATTCAGGTTTCGACGGACAAGGCATATGCGATCATTGATACGTTGGCCATCGAGGATCTGACGGTGTTTTGGGATTGGTTGTGTGACGGCGATCATATTACGATCGTTCATGCCGCGCGCGAAGAATTTTTGTTTTGCTTCCGTGACGTCGCCAAACGACCGGCGAATCTGTTCGACATCCAGCTGGCCGCAGGCATGGTTGGCTGTGAGTACCCAGCAGCCTACGGGAATTTGGTCAACCGCATGATTGGCGTTGTCGTCGACAAGGGCGAAACCAGAACCGATTGGCGACAGCGACCGTTGACCGATCGCCAGATGGCGTACGCACTTGAAGACGTCGTTCATCTGTGGCCGGTCTACAATGAACTGAAAACGAAACTTGAGAAACTCAACCGCACCGACTGGGTGCTGGATGAGATGGATCAGTGGCAGGGAGCGCTCGAAAGAACGATCACTCATCCGCAATGGAGACGCGTTTCGGGCATCGCACGACTGAAGCCCGCTCAGTTGGCGATCGTGAAAGAGCTGTGGATTTGGCGAAACAAAGAAGCTCAACGCAGAGACCGTACGCCCAAACGAGTTCTTGCCGATGATTTGATTGTGGAACTGTCACGACGCGGGACCAGCGCTGCGGCGCAGATTAAGGCGATTCGAGGGTTCGGCAATCGTGTTCATGCCAGCGCGATCGAAGGAATTTCGGCGGCGATCGAAAAAGCGCTGAAGATGCCCAAATCGGACTACCCCAAACGCATCACCAGCACCAAGACGATCAACCTGGGGTTGCTGGGGCAGTTTTTGACGACTGCGTTAAATGTGCTGTGCCGCACCGAACAGATCGCACCTTCGATCGTCGGGACGGCGCAAGAGGTCAGGGACGTGGCCGCCATGCGGTTGGGGATTCTCAAACTGCCGGAAAAACCAAAGTTGTTGACCGGTTGGCGATCGGAAATCGTGGGGCAGCTGATTGACCAAGTGCTCGACGGGCGCGTCGCGATCCGCGTGGATGACCCCAAAAGCGATCACCCTCTGAAGATGGAGTATCTTGATCCCCAATCGAAGGACGATTAAGCACCCAAAATAGGGAGTCGAAGCTCGGTTTTTGAGACCACTATTTTTCTAAATCGTACGAACCACCCTGCCCTTTGGTTCGTAAAACAACAGGAGGAATATACGGCGCTCCAAGCCATTGTCTTCGTCATTGTCATCAAAGCGATGGCTGCGTGCCGTTGTAAAGGCCGTGCATCATGGACTAAACTATGGATCCAACCAGGCTCATTGGTTCTGGTCGGCCTTTAGGAGCGTGACGCGGACGAACCCCCCAAGCACCCCAAAAGCCTGTTTGAGATGTCCGAGATCGTTCTGCAGGAGTTTTTGGTTCGTTCGCGATCGGATCACGGATCAAAAATTGGATCAAAATCATGTCGTCTCACCTGTTGTGCGTTTTAATTCGTTCTGGAGAAACCATTCAAAATGGCAACTGATACCTCTGCCACATCTCAATCGCCGCAACCTACCGGACGTTTAGAGCAAAGCAATCCTGATTACGATCCCAACATCGTCATCGAAGCCCAGAACTTGACCAAGGTCTACCGCGACTTCTGGGGCCGTCAAAAAGTGCGTGCCCTCAACGCGCTGGACTTGGAGGTTCGCAAGGGAGAAATTTTCGGGTTGCTGGGCCCCAACGGTTCTGGAAAATCGACCACGATCAAATTGCTGCTGGGGTTGCTGTTCCCCACCGGCGGCCGCGCGATCGTGTTGGGGCAAAACGCGACCAACGTCGCCAAGAACGAGCGTGTCGGATACCTTCCGGAGGAATCTTATCTTTACAAATTTCTCAACGCCGAAGAAACGCTTGACTTCTATGGCCGGCTGTTCGACATTCCGGCAAAGATCCGCAAGGAGCGTGTTCAAGAACTGATCCAATTGGTGGGGCTCGAAAAAGCCAAACGTCGACAGTTGCGAGAATACTCCAAAGGGATGACACGCCGCATTGGATTGGCTCAAGCATTGATCAACGATCCCGAACTGATCCTTCTGGACGAACCCACGTCGGGGCTGGATCCTCTGGGTACCCGCGACATGAAGGACATGATCCTCAAGCTACGCGATCAAGGCAAAACAGTCGTCATGTGCAGCCACCTGTTGGCGGACGTGGAAGACGTTTGTGACCGGATCGCGATCTTGTTTCAAGGCGACCTTAAGGAAATGGGACGCGTTGACAGCCTGTTGAAAGTCTCCGGCGAAACGCAGATCACAGCAGAGAATTTGCCTGAGAGCGCTCATGAGGAAATCCGGCAGGTGATCGCCAAGCACGGTGGAAAGAATATCGTGCTGGATAATCCTCGAACGACCTTGGAAGATCTGTTTTTGAATATTGTGCGCGAGAGTGAAGAACGACCGGGCATGAGACCCTCCTCAGCCGGCGCTGAAAACGCCGACACATCAGGCGGAACATCGCCGCCGGCAGATTCGTCGAACTGACGGTCGAATTTGAGTCCCTGTTTTGGTCGAAGCGTGTTTCACTTACCGATTTTTTCCATCCCTTTTGGCATAAGATAACCCACGATGTACGTCGAAAGTTTTCCTAACTTTTCCGAATGGTTTTTGCCTGGCCTGCTGCTGTTTCTGGCGGTCTTGGTTTCGGGTGCGACTTTGGGGCTGTTTTTCGGTTACCTTGTTGCCGCCTTCCGCCACGGCCCTTTTGAAGCATTCTACGTGGTCGCTCAAGTGGTGGCCGAAGCGGTGCCGGATTTCATGAAGACTTCCCCGCGCCGCGTGTTCGCGCTGGCTCGGTTGGCGATCAAGGAAGCCATGCGTAGGCGCGTCGTGTTGGTGACCTTTGTCATCTTCGCGCTGTCGGTGCTCTTTGGCAGTTGGTTCATGGGCGGAGGCACCGAGAAACCCGAACAGATTTACGTCAACTTTGTGTTGTGGGGCACGCAAATGTTGGTGCTGTTGATGGGGCTGCTGCTCAGTGCGTTCAGTTTGCCTGACGATATTAAAAATAAGACGATCTACACCGTTGTGACCAAACCTGTCCGCAGCTCCGAAGTCGTGCTCGGCCGGATGCTGGGGTTTGCCACGGTGGGGACGCTGTTGCTGATTTTGATGGGATTGATCAGCTACTTCTTCGTCTGGCGAAGTCTCGATCACAGCCATCAGATTGCTGGCGATTGGAAGACCAAGGCCGTGGCCAGCGACCAAGGGATGGCGGCTTTCACTGCCGTTGATACCGAATCTCATAAATCAATTGTTACCGGCAAACGTGTTTCGGAAAACGCATTGTTCGAGGCAACGACCACCGTCGACAACGATCATTCGCACCGTTTGGAAATCATCTCCGACGTGCGGGAAGCCGACCAGCCGCCGCTGGAGTCCGAGGACATTATCCGCACGATCAAGCGGGACGATGGCAAGGTCGAATACCAGCGCGTGATGTGTTTGCCGGTGGGCAATCATACGCACCCTGTCACCGTCACCGGCGAAGGCGACGACGCGCAGATCACACTGGGGCAGTCGGTCGGGTACTTCCGAGCCCGTGTGCCGATCTACAGTTCGGAGCTGACGTTTTACAACCGCGAAGGCGAGCCCAATAAAAAGGGTACCAATGTGGGGAAGGAATCCAAACGCCGCGGCTATGTTGATGGAGGTTCGGCGCGGAAACGTTCAACGCTTTCTCGTGCCACGTTCAGTTTTGAAAATGTTCGTGAAAACCGTTTTCCGGATCTCGATTTTGTTCCGATCGACCTGACACTGGGTGTTTACCGGTCCTATAAAGGCGATATCGAAAAACGCGTTATTGCGGGTTTGCAGTTTGAGAGCATCCCCGACAAACCCGACGTCGAAAACAAGTTCATCTCGGAGATCATCGAATTCGAAACCAAAGAGTTCGCTGTTCAGACGCTGCCGGTGCCCAAGAAAATCGTGGGCCGCATTGTCGCCCCCGACGGTTCGCTGGTCGAGGAAGGGGCTTATGATCTGTTCCAAGATTTTGCCGGTGAAAATGGGAAATTGATGGTCGTGCTCAGCTGCCGCGACATCAACCAGTACATCGGCGTTGGTCGATCCGACGCGTATCTGCGCGGCAAGGATCAAGCCTTCTGGTGGAATTTCCTGAAGGGTTACATTGGCATCTGGTGTCAGTTGATGATCATGATCGCGCTGGGCGTGGCGTTGAGTACCTTCCTCGGATCTCCGTTGGTGATGTTGGCCGCGGTGGCGGTGATGATCGTTGGTTTCAATTCAGAATTTATCCGGAAGCTGGCCGAGGTTGACGCTCAAGGGAACTTGATCAACGAACTGGGCGGCGGACCGATCGAATCCTTCGTGCGTGTCGTGACGCAACAAAACATGATGGTGGATCTGGATACCGGTATCTTTGACACGATCATCGAAAAACTGGACTATTTGCTGGTTTCGATGCTGCAGATGCTGACCTATCTGGCACCTGACTTTGGCCAGCTGAACTTTTCGAACTATTTGGTGCACGGCTATGCGGTGGACAACAGTCGGTTGTTGGTGGCGATTGCCGTCACGATGGCTTTCGTCATGGGCTTGACGCTGCTGGGTTATTTTTGCCTCAAGACACGGGAGATTGCGAAGTGAACCGTTCGTTTGTGCGAAAAGTTATTTACATTGTCATCATCGCGGTGCTGTTGATTCCGCTGGCGATGATCTCTCGTCCAGAAGTCGTCGGTCAGGATGAAGGCGGCATTCTGTCGAAAATGCGTCGGGAAAAAAGACTGACGCAGGCGGAGTTGACCAAAATTGACCCCGCCAGCGAAACGATGAAGCTGGCCTCGTTGGGGCTCCGCGGCGTCGCGATCAATATGCTGTGGATGCAGTCGATCGAACACAAAAAAGAAGAGGACTACGACAAACTCGCCTCGACGCTCAAAGCACTCGCCAAGATCCAGCCCAACTTCGTCAAAGTCTGGGAATATCAGGCTCACAATCTGGCTTACAACGTGTCGATGGAGTTCGACGACTATGAATACCGATATCAGTGGGTGAAGAAGGGATTGGACTTCCTGCAAAATGGCGTCAACTACAACGTCAAAGATCACCGCATGACCGATCAGTTGGGGTTTATGACGGGCAATAAATTTGGGAAGTCCGACGAGAAAAAATCATTTCGCCGGATGTTTAAAAAGGATGACGAATTCCATCAGTCGATGGCCGATTTAGTGCCTCCGGAATCGTATGACGTTGACGTTTTTGGGCCTGACAGTTGGCTGTTGGCCTATCAGTGGTATGACCTTTCCAATCGGTTGGTCGATGACCAGGGGAATCAGAAGTACCGAAACGACGTCATGTTTTATCAGTTTCGTCCTTCGCAGATCCGTAATCGCGGGTTGTCTTTGCAGGAGGAACACCGCACCGATGATGTGATTCAAGAGGTGTGGCAGTACGCCGATTCGGCTTGGAAAGAGTACGGGAATCGAGAGCTTCTTAATAGCTACGGGCGGCCGTTCCGGATGGAGCAAAGCCACCGTCGGCGAGAAGAACTGGCCGACATGAGGCGCGAATTGGATCGCTTGGCTCCGGGAGTGCGAAACGAGTTAGTGGCTGTGATGAGACGCGATATGCAGTTGGGGTCGGAGCAGAAAATGCTGTTGGATATCCCTGCAGATCAGTTGACCGACGAACAGGAACGTGAGGTGAATGAACTGTTGGAGAGGATTCAGTCGCGCGACGACAGACTGGATTCCCGCATCGCCGAAAGAGCCCAAGGTAAAAATAAGATGGCCGCGGTTCGGCTGAGCGATAAGATCTACGAAAATATTCAGCTGGGAAAAACCGAAACCAAGGATGCCGGAAACGTTAATTACGATTTCTGGAGGTCACGGAACGAAGCCGAGGCCAAGGATTTGACCGTCAGTTCACGGCAGGCTTTGTATGATGCTCGCCGCATGCGTCGAGCGTCGATTTACGATGACGAATTCGATGTTGATTACGTGACCAAAAAACGGACCAGCACGAAAAAGGGAGCGATCAGCCTATACGAAGACGCGTTTCGCCAATGGAGCGAAGTGTTTCGGCTGTACCCAAATTTGCAGGAGAGTCCGCTGTCGGATGATATAGCGGATGAGATGCATCACTATCAGGAGATGCTCAGTTTCAGCAATGATGAATGGCCTGACGATTTCCCGCTTCAGTGGCTGATTGATATTCGAGACGGCAACGGGGAACCGGATTCTCTGCCCACGTCAGAGGATTTAGAGGAACGCCGCACTGGGCGCGAATCGGAGTAGGTTTCGCCACTGCGATCTCTTCAAGCCCAAAGGTAGTTAGTGGACGAGGCCACGAGTCCTGCGGGTAATTAGATCCCTCAAGATAACAGGCGACTTTCAATGGAGATGCAGGATTCGTTGCCTCATCCACTACCGGCTAATTTAGCGTGCAGATCTCAACGCCCTGTTTCAGCGAAGCCAGTTTATCTTCTCTGGCCGGGATGAACTCTTGGCCGACGAAACCTTCGTATCCGGTGTCGACGATGGCTTTGACAATCGCGGGATAGTTCAGTTCCTGCGTGTCGTCAATTTCATTGCGTCCTGGCACGCCGCCGGTGTGGTAATGCGAAAAGTACTGATGATTGTCGCGGATCGTCTTGATGACGTTGCCTTCCATGATTTGCATGTGGTAGATGTCGTAAAGAATCTTGAAGCTGTCCGATCCAATCGTATCGGCCAACTTGGTTCCCCATTTCGTCGAATCGCCCATGTAATCCTGATGGTCGAATCCGTTCAACAACTCCAAAGTGATCGTCATGTTGTGTTTTTCGGCGATCGGCAACACGCGTTTGATTCCCTCAGCACAATTTTGAAGGCCTTCTTCGTCGTCCATACCCTTGCGATTGCCTGAGAAACAAATAAGGTTCTTCATCCCCAAAGCAGCACTTTCTTCGATCCGTTTTGTGTAAATGTCGACCAGCGTATCATGATGCTCCTTGCGGTTAAAAGCATCCGATATCCCGCCGACTTTGACGCCCTTGTCCGTCTCTCCGCGCGGGGAATTGACCATCGCGCACGTCAGACCGTGCCCCTGAGCTTCTTTGATCTGAGCCGGGTCGAGCAGTTCGATCGAGGTTAGGCCAAACGCTTTACCTGCGACTGCGATTTCTTCGATCGAATTATCACGGTAACACCATTTGCAAACCGAGTGTTTAATCCCTCCGCCGCTGGCCTGATCCTCGGCGTACAACCGGCGCTGCATCGAAGCCGCCAGCGCCGCGAAGGCTGATGATTTCGCCGCCAGGGATAAGAACTGACGGCGATCTTGTGGGGAGTGATTTTTCATGGCATTCTTCGAGCATGGGATGGAGGATTGTTTTGCCGCGCGGTATCGTTCATAGTTGCGGCCGTCCTTGCTACACTACGCAGTCGTTCATTTATAGACTATTTTGACAAACCATGAATCAAATTGACCAGACAAATTTGACCACAAACGGCCGCTGGATCGCGGTTGGAGCCGTATTGGCTGCCGCCGCGGTCGTTATGGGCGCGTTTGGCGCACATGCAATGGAAGATTATCTGGCTCAGTGTGAAAACGGATGCCGGCGGATGGAGGTCTGGAAAACTTCCGCCCACTACCACATCATCCATGCCATCGGATTGATCCTGGTTGGCCTGACACCGTCGGCCAAACCAAAGCTGATCAAAATCGCGGCTTGGCTTTTAATCATTGGGATCTCGATCTTTTCTGGGTTGCTGTACGTCTATTCGTATACGGACTTCCGCATCTTGGGCGCGTTTGTACCTATCGGCGGTGTTTGCATGATTGCCGGTTGGATTACCTTCGCGGTCGCAGCCTATCCCAAAGCAGCCGTTGAAAACTAAAGATTGAGAACCAAAAAGCAAAGTGAATAAGAAACCTGAAATCGGATATTGCGGCAACGTACATCCTGCAGTTTCCGTTGATCAGCTGATTGATAACTTGCAGCAGCACACCGTCGCAGTGAAACAGTTGCTGGCAATGGATCAGCCGATGCCGTTTGGGATTTGGGCCAGTGCAACGGCGCTGGAGCAATTGAAGTCTCCTCAGTCACTATCACGTTTGAAAGATGTGCTGGATGAAAACCAGCTGGTTCCGTTTACGGTCAACGGGTTTCCTTACGGCGATTTCCACCAACGCGTTGTCAAGCAATCCGTTTACACGCCGGATTGGTCGACGGATAAACGATTGGCGTACACGCTTCAATTGGCTGATCTCCATCATGATCTGCTACCGCCGGCAGCGGTGTCGACGATTTCGACTTTGCCGCTGGGTTGGCCTGCGGAGCGTTGGAAAGATGGATCGCCGCCGAAGGAGTACTTGAGACGTTGTGCTGAGAACTTGACCACGTGCGCGACGGAGCTTGACCGGCGCTATCAGCAAACCGGGCGGCGTCATGTTATCTGTATCGAACCCGAACCCGGATGTGTGTTGGATTGCTGCGGCGATGTTGTCGATTTTTTCCAGCGGTCCCTTTTCCCGCGCGGCGAATCACTGATCCGGAATCACATCGGCGTTTGCCATGACGTCTGCCACTCGGCGGTCATGTTTGAATCGCAAGACGAAGCGATCGCCGCCTACGCAAACGCCGGAATCGAGGTCGGTAAAGTGCAAGTGTCTTCGGCCGTTGAGGTGGATTTCGATGGGCTGGACAGCGACGAGAAAACGGAGGCGCGGAAACAATTAAGCAGTTTCTGCGAACCGAAATACCTGCATCAAACCAGCGTTCAACGCGCGGAAGGTGAGCGTAGATTTTTCGTCGATCTTCCCGATGCTTTGGCGGCCGAAGGTGACACCGGCGTGTGGCGCGTCCACTTCCACGTGCCTATTTTCTACCAAGGATCCCAGGTGATCGGCACGACGCAAAACTGTATCAACGATTGTCTCGAGGCGTTGGTTAAACACGATGTTACCGTCAATCATTTCGAGGTCGAAACGTACGCTTGGCCTGTGTTGCCGGAGACCGTTTTCTCCGGTTCCTTGAACGAAGGGATCGCCCAAGAGATGCGCTGGTTCCACAAATTGATCTCCCAAGAAATTTAAACGTCCATGTCTTCATCCATCATCGCAGAAATCATCGCCATCGGAGACGAACTGACCAGTGGCTTCCGCTTGGACACCAATTCGCAGTGGCTGGCGCAACAGTTGGGTGACCTTGGCGTTGTCGTGCTGCATCACAGTACCGTCGGTGACGACATGGACGCCAACGTGGACGTGTTTCGGCACGCTTTCACCCGCGCCGACCTCATTATCACCACGGGCGGGCTGGGCCCCACCGCCGACGATCTTACGCGCCAAGCTTTAGCCAAAGCGGCTGGCGTGGAACTTGAATTGCACGATGACCAATTAGAACATTTAAAAGCGTTCTTCACACGCCGCGGCCGCACGATGACACCGTCGAACGAAATCCAAGCCCACTTTCCTGCCGGTGCGAAGGTCGTGCCCAACCCCGAAGGCACCGCACCGGGGATAGAGTTGGGCTACCGCAGTAAGGAACGCGCGACGTTTGTGTTTTGCCTGCCTGGTGTCCCGGCAGAGATGAAACAAATGTTTGCTCAGACGTTGCAGAAACGTATTAAAGACATCACGGGTGAAACTCAGATCATTCATCACCACGTCGTACGCTGTTTTGGTTCCGGAGAGAGCCACATTGAATCGCTGCTTCCGGATTTGGTAAAACGTGGCCGTGATCCACAAGTCGGCATCACGGCCAGCCGCGGCACGATTTCGCTGCGGCTGACGACGAAGGCGGATTCCATCGCGGAATGTTTGAAGATAATGGCTCCTACGTTGAAAACGATCGACGGGTGTTTGGGAGATCTTGTTTTCGGATTCAACGATGACACGTTGGAGTCCGTGGTTGCCGCGCGATACGTTGAAGCCCGAAAGACGATCTCGATCACCGATGCTGGAATGCTGGGAGCGCCCGGGGTGCTATTGAAACAATCGGCAGCGCCTTTGGTCGCTGCAGAAATCGCTGATTTCGAAAAGGATGGTGTGACTACGCGCGCGGTCGAGATCTTAGAACGATCGGGATCGGATGTTGGCGTTGCGATCGGCCCGATTGAACGAGACGAAGCGATCGTTGCGGCGGGGGAATCGAAGTACGTAGTGGCCGTTGCGACCAAGGGCAGTGACGATGTCAAAACACACGAGTTCATGTTCAGCGGTCATTCGGCAATCCGCGAAACGTTGGCCAACAAACGCGTGCTGAACGTACTCCGCTTGGCCTGATCGTAGCACGGCGTTTTCGACCTCAGCGTAGTGGACGAGGCCACGAGTCCCGCGGGTAATTAGACCCCGCAAGAATATTGGCGACATTCAATGGAGATGCAGGATTCGTTGCCTCATCCACTACCGTGCCCCTCAGTCAAATCACTTAACCAGTTTGCTGATTTTTTTGAACTGCGGATGGCTTGCCGTTTCACACAATTCAAACAGCGCCGATTCCACCGTTGTCAGCGTAACGCCGCTGGCCTCCAGCCTCCGCAGCGCGATTCCACGATCATGTTCACATCGTGAACCCACCGCATCAACGCAGACAAACACGTTGAACCCCTGCGCAACAGCATCGAGCGCCGATTGAAGCACGCAAATGTGGGTTTCGATACCAATGATGACCAAGTTGTAAGCTTTGCATCGTTTTAGTTCTTCCAGCAAAGCCGTAGACTCACGGAAGCTAAACATTTTCTTTTCGAAGACGTTCGGCAGTTCAATCGTGGCATCCGCACCAACATTTGCAGCCGCAATCGTTTTCCCCAAACCTTCAGGATACTGTTCGGTGAAGTAAACGGGCACCGAAAGAATGCCTGCGCCTTCAATAAGCCGTGCTACTGAATCGATAAGCGCCGCGGCGTTTTCGATAACTGGGACCAGTTTCTCTTGCATGTCAACGACTACAACAGCCGTGTCGTCAGCGTTCATTAACATGGGACTGCGAAAAGGTGATGCGTTTTGTTCGGTCATAGTGGCAACGGAATGTAAGTTGATGGCATGGGTTGTCGTTGGTGACCGCGGCAAGGTCGAAGTAATCTTACTAACAGTCAAGTGTTTTGGAAACGCAGGTGGCTTCAGAGATGTTGCCGGATCGGAATGCACTTACCGAGAAATTGAAAATCCATCTACAAAAAAACCAACGGCGTGAACCGTTGGTCGTTGAATTCAAAATTTAACAGCTGACCAAGGAAGGTGCAGCATGTTGAAAGGCTCTACATGCCCGGAGCAAACGAGTTGCCGGTGTTGAGTTCCCAACGTGTGCCAAAATCGGTGTTCTTACGAGAGAATTTACTGTTGGCGGTGGTCGTGATGGACTTAATCGCTTCTGGGAGAACCTCGGCCGTTCCCCAGTCGGTCGTCAGTGTCAGCATCGGAACATCCGGAACGCCGGTGATTGAGTCGCCGTTACTTAAGACCGCGACTGCAGAATTGTTTTCGTCAACGTGCATCTGAATGCCTGCGATTTGCTCCAGCGGAATGGTGATTTCACCAAACTTGCAAGTCATGGTAATGGAATCCAAGTCCTCTAATTCACCGGCAATCGA
This sequence comes from uncultured Pirellulaceae bacterium, assembly GCA_937921995.1. GTDB lineage: Bacteria > Planctomycetota > Planctomycetia > Pirellulales > Pirellulaceae > Mariniblastus. Next base: position 4,039 of record CAKZVF010000099.1, on the reverse strand, counting down.
CTTCACGTCCGAGAGCCGAATAAAGACAGTGTTGTCGCTCATCACGACTGCTGATTCATTGATCATCGCTGGAGAATCGTACTTCAACAGGACCCTCGAAAAACCGTTTTGATCGGTGGGGATACGGACAGGCTGGCCTTTGATTTTCGCGATCAGTCCTTCATCGAGAACGATGACCGCATCTTCACCAAGGATATTGACATCAATGTCGAGTTCGACTGGCGTCGCCGACTTTGTGTCTTCAAAACGCAGTTCAATCACTCCGATTTTGTCTCGCGCGGACTCAGAAACCTCGGATTTCAAACTGCCAAACTCTTTCAGCTTGCTGATGAATTCATTGCTCAGCGTCAGTGAGTATCTGTCTTGGGCCAGCGCGGAAGTGGTCATGGTAATCGCGATCAGTAACGCGATGATGGGTGCTGTTTTTGTGAACATGTTTGGATCCCAAATCCTTGAATGTTTGAAGTTTGTTAAATGGAATGTCGGCAATAAGCCCTTGAGTCAGTTCAGAAATACTTCTCTAGGTGGTCGACAGATTAATCCTGAGGGAACAACCAGTTCTCGAGTGCTTGGTTTGGTGTCATCATTGGAAGTGGTTGACCGATAAGTGAATCGATAACGGGTTGATTGCTAATCGGAACTTGATTCATCAGGGGACTTCCTTGGGGAAGGTAGCCCGAGGTCATTCCGCCGTGCGCCGGCATTCCATTGTGAGCCGGCACACTGTATTGACCGTAACCGTTGTAGACATGATACGGTTGGACTGGCTGCGGTGTAGGCAAGGCGGCGTACGGCGAAAGCGTGTTCGGCAGCTGGCCTTGATTACCATAAAATGATTGCATCGGCATCGGCTGCACAGTGGGGTGCGATTGCATCACGCGCGGCGACCTTGGAACTGTGTCGATACGGCCTGTCTCCATCGGGAATTGATGCTGGTGCATCGGCTGGGCGTAAAGGGTCTGATTCATGGCAGGTGGCAGTGCCATAACGCCCGGGAAAGCTTGCGGTTGGCCGATCGTTCCATTGGTAATCATAGCCCCCGGCAACACCGCACCGTTTAAAGATGAAAGTGCAGGTGACGCATCGGGAAGTGATGGCGTGATTGACGCGATGTCTTTCGTTTTCAGACGCTCTTGGCCCCAACGTGAATTGACGACCAGAGAAGAGAAATTTGATTCTCCCTTGAGCGTGTCTCCGTTGAGCATGATGACGGTAAGGTCTCCGTCTTCATCGAACGTGATCTGGGAGACTTCTTCCAGTTTGACTTTGACTTTTCCAAGCCCAGATTCCAACGGGAATTGAGTCATGTACGACAGGCGACCCGTAATCGACTTGCCATTGTTGAGCGTTATCTTCATTTCAACGCTGTCTGTTTTGGAAGGCTTTTTGGCTTGCGTACCGTTGCCGCGGCGGTAACGAACCATGATGTGCGAGTAGCCAGATTCGTAAATCTTCAGCTCGACGGGTTGGTAAGCGATTTGTTCGATCGTTGAATCGTCGACGCTGATGGCAACGGTGTCAAAACGTTTGTCAACGTCGTTAAAAAGTACCGCCACTTCATCCTTAAAACGATCCGGCCGTTTGAGAATCAGCGAGTTGACCTTATTCCGCAGACTGTGCGGGATCGACATCTTGAATGATCCCGTTTGCAGAAGCGATTGCAGTTCCCCATCAGTCAGTTCCACTACCGCAGACACCCGTCCGGTGTCAGTGGTGTCAGAAGCGTTTACCCGATCCACACATCCCAAGATCGTGGCAATCGCGATCAGTAAGTAAAGTTTGTTTTTCATAACGGATCTGCCTTAATTCGCGGAGGGCTTGATTTTCGATTCGACGAAATGGGAAAGGGGAAAGTGGAAGCGATAAGAAAAATGGTCAGTGCCGAAAAGCTTCGACAAAGACCATTTCAAACACAATCGACTTTTTAACGTCCAAAGCTTGGCGCGGTGGTGGTGGTGGCGCGAGTCGGAGTCGGAGTTGCGGTTCCGCTCGCCTTTGAGAATCGCCATTTGCGTTTCCCATCAATATTGTCAGAGAAGAACTTGGCATTCTCCAAAGTCGTTACCGAGTCAATTTGAGTCGTGTTGACGTGAGCTGCACCCCAGTCCGTCTTCAGCTTGACCTGCTCAAGCACAACTTTTCCGGTGATTAGGTCGCCATTTTTGAATGCGATGACCGAAGAATCGTTGGCGTCGGCGTGGAGTTTGATACCGTCGATTTTTTCGAACGGGATAGAAACGTCGCCGAAGCTTGTTGAGACTTTCATTTCTTGCATTTCGACCAAAGTTCCCGTCAATTCACGATCTTGCGAGAGGTTCACATACAGGACCGTGCCGGGGCCAGAAGGCTCGGCAACGTCATCTTGGGCTGACGCACTGACCATAAAAAATGGTGTCATCAGGGCGGCAATCGCCATTACTTTTAGCGTGTTTCTCATCTAAATTCTCTCCGTTTTCGATTGGTTCTGGGGCTGGCCCAATGGGTTCTGCGATAGGGCGAACTACTAAAAATTCAACCATTCAATATAATTACCAATCCTGTAGGCAAATAATAATCTTCAATAAATCCAAGGAGATTCGATTTTTGCAACTGTTTAATCACTACATCCGGTCCAGCTACCGCCAACCTCCAAATTGAAGGCAGTCCAATCTGAGCGTAGGAAAGCGAAAGCCAATTTGAGCTGCCTTCGGGTCACGCGGACTGTCCGGATTGACTCGGCAATTCGCGCCGCAAAAACCTTCGAAACAAGGCCGTCATGGCAAATAACCTACTCGAGCTCAAAGACCAGTTCATTAAGAAATATTCGGTTGATCGATGGGTTCTGAAACAAGTATACCGCGCCACTATCAATCATCGATATATTCTTCAAATTCGGACACGTCGTGGCTCTGAGGGAGGTCTTCGATGCTGGACAAATGAAACAGCTCGAGAAAGCGGTCGGTGGTCGTGTAAGTCCGTTTGGCCGCTTGGGGCGGATCCATGTCCAGCGTAAGTAGGTTGCGCCGGACCAGTTGAGCCAAGATGCTGCCGCTGGATTTGCCACGCGCGATTTCGACCTCGGCGCGTGTGATGGGTTGGTTGTAAGCCACCACCGCCAGCACGTCGATTGCAGTCTGACTGAGTTGAACTTGTTTGTTGCGACCGAAGAAGTCGTCCTGCAATTGCCCCAATTCCTCGACCAGAGTCATTTGAACTGAGCCCTCGTCGACCACGATTTTGAACGCGGAATTTTCTTGTTTGTACTTGCCGTTGAGATCGGCGATGTGAGATTCAACTTCGGATTCAGAAACGTCGCGGAGTTCGGCCGCGATTTGTGAGAGCTTAAAAGGGATGCCCTTTGGCGTTCCCACGAACAGCATCGCTTCGATAATCGATTCCGGCGTCAAAGGACAATTAGCGTCGTCGGCTTTGTTCTCGGCGGTGTTGACCTCAATTGATGAAATCGCGGAGTCTAATTCGGCGTTGCTGTTGCCTTCGTCTGATTTAGCCGGCGTTGTTTCCGCTGAAGCTTGACCCGATTCAGATTCCGCTTCACCGTCACCGGATTCAAAATTCTTTTCCCGGATGACTTCCGCGTAAGCACGGCTCAGCTGATCCAGCGAAAACTCGTCGTCCAGATCATCATCAATTTCGTTCTCGGGATCGTCGTTCATGGTCGGAAGTATATCAAACGTTTGCTCAGCGGTGAATCCGCGGAGGACCGGTGATTTAATATTCTGAAAATCGGTCACCTAAAAATTTAGCTGACGCTAGCGAACGTTTTGCGTCGCAACCGTCAGTTTCAGTTTTTAACCACAGAGAGCACAGAGGACACAGAGGGGAACGTGACTTAGCACCAAGGTCTCAATCCGGAATGCAGCAACATCTTGCTTCTGCCGCGATCCTCAACTCATCAGCCCTCTGTGATCTCTGGTGCGTCAGGCTAAGTCTGACTAGTCTCCTCAATTGAAAGGAATTGAGCATGATAATTATTCGTTAGTCATGTAGCTGTGCAGGCGGTTTGTTGGAGTAATCTACTGGCCGAAGCCCTGTATCAGCG
>CAKZVF010000098.1 GCA_937921995.1 uncultured Pirellulaceae bacterium | reverse complement strand
ATCACGGTGCCGGGGGTTTTGATTGGTTTGTCTATCGCCGCCGCGTTTCCTTGGTCGCGTCTGCCAGAATTAGGTGCGGTAGCGGCGGGGCCAGTCGTTGCTCCTATCACGTTCGCGTCTCCGCATGAGATCCCTGCGGCACATTGGTGTTACGGCGTCTGGGGATTGGTAACGGTCATCGCAATTTTTGTTATCTGGGTGCTGGCGTTGTTGCCGCGCATCAGCCCGTTTCATCTGGGTTTGGGACCCGGTATTAAATACACCATCGGCTCAATCGTGAGGCCGCGCCGCAAAAACGATTGTGCGATTCGCATCGAGCCACGCCGTCCGTTTGGCATCACGATTGTTTTGGCCGCGATATTTTTAGTGGTAGTGCCCTTGCTGATTGCCGGTTGGTGCCTGTTGCCGCAGGAAAACTGGGCCAGCCTCTTCGGCGCGATGGTCGGGCTGGCCGTTTCGGGTGGGTTGATTTGGGCGATCCGAATCGTCGGCGGTTTGATGATGGGCCAGCAAGCGATGGGTTTTGGCGACGTGACGCTGATGGCGATGGTCGGCACTTTCATTGGTTGGCAAGCGTCAATTGCGGCGTTTGTGTACGGGATCATGATCGCGATGTTGGCCGTGATCGTCATGGTGATTTTCATCCGCAACAGCCACATCGCATTTGGGCCCTATCTAAGTATGGGCGCCGTGGCAGCGGTGTATAACTGGCCCAACGTTTGGGAAGGTGCAAGGCTGCAAGTGTTCTTCTTTGGGCCCAGTTTGCTGCTGGTGCTGCTGGCCAGCTTGATCGGCATGGTGATCTTGCTGCCGATTGTTCGGTGGCTCAAAAGATCAATTTTTGGTGCATAAATGACGGACAAGAATCTGGCGGCGTAACCAACCAATACAAACGCCAAACGCCTGATTTTGTTTCCCAGAATTCAAGTTACTCTCCGCCTTTGCTTTGATTTCAGTTGTTCTGCGTGCGCTGCACTAATTGACGCCAATTCCGGCACGACCATTCTAATGATGGCGGGAGCGGCGGAGCAGTTTGGTTCCCAAGACATCTTTGGCCAAGTTGTCTTGCGGCATCGCGAACAAGCCGCCCTTGTTTCACACGAGGTCCCTCAACGGATTCGTCGGTTTGTCCCGTCATTAAGTATTGAATCCAGTTCTCCAACCGATCTTTAGCAAAAACGAACACTATTTGATCGAATTGCTGTTGCGTAGTGCCTTTCGCATGCGCGGTCTTCCAAAATTCTTTCTTTAATGCGTCGCCGTCTTCCATGTCATCATCAATGTCCGCCCAAACCATTAGCGTTGTCTTGCCTCCTTGTGCAAGACAACTCTTTAGTTCTGTTGGCGTTCGTTCGATCAAGTTCTTACGCCCACCGCAGTCAAGCGTCCTGATTAGGTTACTGCCCTTAAACGGCCTGATCCAACTTGGCTTCAAAGTCTTGATAAGAGAATTGATAAAGACGGGGTCAATGCTTCGGCCTTTTTCACCCTCGTGAAGACAAACTATCTGTGTCCGATTAGCCATTGGCCCAGCCTCTTGCCATCGCTTCTGCAGGAGTAAGACCTTCTGGAACTCTCATTGGTCCAACTCGCGTGGGCGAAGTGTGGTTATCGCGCCAAAGATACTTGCCATTTTCCTCTCCAGCGTTGCCCAAGATTTCCGGATGGTGCGAAATCATGATCGTCTGATGCTCATCATCCAGAAGTTCTCGCATTGACAAAACCCAAGGCAGAAGTTCTGGCAGCCCGACATAGTTGTCAGGCTCGTCGATCCAAACTATTTTTGCTGCACTAGTTTCCATAGCCGCACGGATCATGTAAAGACCAACCAGCATCTTTTCACCGTCAGAGAGCTGGTGAAAAAAGTATGGTTTCAAATCGCGGCCCAGCTCAGAGTCGAATCGGAACTGCAGCGCTTTTGTATTCAAACCCATGTTCTCAAGTTTGAACGACTTAAAGTCAGGCCACACATTCTGTAGCGAATCTCGAAGCGCATCGGTCCAGTCTTGTTCTTGTGCGAGTGAACGATACCAAGACAAGATGTTGCTCAGATTCAAAACCGGTTGCCGTGCCTCCATCTTGCTTTCTGGTTCCATTTGTCTCGGGCTTGGACGAAGAATATGAATTTTGGAAAGCGTTTCTTGAAGAGATTCGATATCCCTTAAGGCTCCAGTAGGCTGAATTGCTCCTAGAGCGGCTTGGCACCAATCAAGCGGAAATCCACTTTGCGATCCATCTTCTCGCGTGAATGTGACGCCATCTAAATCTCGTGTGAATAGAATTCTATCATCACACGTGGCAACTTCTTTGATTATCCGTGGCTTCACATTGCCGTAGGCTTGCTCAATGTGCAGCTTGTAGTCAAATTCATGACCGTTGGCGGAAACACCAAGCTCAAACTCTTGAATTCGATCAACCTTCTCATCGAGCCAGTTGGTGAACTCCAGTTCGCGGATATCAGTGGGGCCATCGCCACCTAGGACCGCTGTTGAAGTTCCTAGATCTCGGATGATTTTCAAAACATCAAATACAGAACTCTTACCAACGCCATTGGGGCCACACAATAAGCCAAAGGAGTCGAAAGTAGCTTCGAAAGCAACTAAACATCTGAAATTGTTGGCGTAAATTCGCTTGATCATTCTCTCGTCTTTCCAAATTTCAGGTCGTTCTCAATTCTCAGCTGACAACATACTCTCATGAAATTACGTTAACTCATCTAGTCTGCTAGGTATGGGCGGAACTTTATCGAACAATCGTTCGCCAACAACTCAAAAAATGGGTTATTTTGCGATTAAGGCAGCATTAAGTCTAACACATCCCCGACGGCTAACGCGAGATCGGCGAAGAGCATAGCCCTTCCTTTTCTCAGCATCGTCAAACTCTTCAACGAGGAATTTGGCGAAGGACGACCGTGATTTCCCCAAAAAAAATATCTATTTACGCTCAAGAAGGACGTTGCTAAAGTCCGGGGCAATTGCAATTCTGCCGGCGAAAAACCGGTTTTCCCTACAGTTATTGACACCCCCGGTCATGAATCACTGTCACCAAATTTTTAAGTGCGCGACATTGGCACTCCTGATTGCGACCGTCGGATTGACCGGCTGTCGACAAACGTCGCCGACGGCTCGAAATCACAATTCCCTATTCGATTTCAGCCAGCGTCCGCGCTTCTTCGGCGATACCGCCGTACAGAATCCGCTGCCGCAAGTCGCTCAAAACGGCCCCGGTGGCATTCCCAATCCACTTGCCGGCAGCGGTACCAAGCCGGACTATTCCAATCGCACTCCGGTCAACCGACCTTTCGGCTACATCTTCGGACGCGGCAGTAACCAAACGGCAGCCACTCCTACACCTGCCAACGGTATCCCCACGAACTCGCCCCAGCAATACCAACAGTTTTCGCAGATGGCCAACCAAGTCAATACGCTCGACCAACGCGCTCGAGCTTTCGATTCGGACAATCAATTGCTGAACACCGAAGTCGCGGGACTGAAACAAAAATTAGAGCTGGCCAACCAATACAACCAAACGCTCAAGGAACAACTGGCCGATACCTCCGGCCGCATCCAGCAAAGCGAAATCGAGCGTAACAAGGCACTTGCTCAGGCCGAGCGATTTAAGATCGAAGCCCAGCAAACGGCTCAGCGCCTCCAGCAGCAGCCCAACATCAACCAAGGCCAGTTCGCTCAAGTCTCCTCGCAACCGTGGCAGGCTCAAGGCGACGCCCAGCGGCGCAACGAACGTTTCGCCAGCAGCGACAGTTTCAACGGCCAAGCCCGTGATCAATTCGCTTCGGCAACCATCCGCGCCAACAATAGTCTGATGCGTCGGTTGAACGACATCAACATCCCCGGTGGAGAAGCACGAATGGATGGCGATGTGATCCGTATCGAATTCCCATCGGACCGAATGTTCGTCTCCGGTAGCTATCAAATCGCCCCGTCACAGCGCCCGGTCCTGAGCGACATCGTTTCCACCGTCCGTCGCTCGTTCCCTCGTCAGATCATTGGCGTCGAAGCGCATTGGGACAACACCCCGCTGAACCCACCGGGGACAACGGACCATCAACTTACGGCCACACAATCGCTGGCTGTTTTCGAAGAACTGATTCGTTTGGGATTGCCTGAACGACAGATGTTCACGATGGCGATGGCCAGCAATCGACCGCGTCACCCCGCCGGATCTTTCGGCGGCGTCAGCCCCAACCGCCGGATCGAGCTGGTGATCTATCCAGAGTCATACGACGGGTCGTAGAGAATTTGGGCAAGGTTCTCGAAGCTGCCGTTGGGGGGCTTGGTCGGGATAGAGCTTAAGCCATCGTTGTCTTTCGGTCTCCGAAAGAACACCCAAGCGCTGTTCCGCGCCATAGCGCGCGAGGCGCACTTTCGGAGACCGAAAGGCTACATTGCTGCCTCCAGCGAAATTCCAGGACCGCGAATCATGCCGGAGAGAATTCAGGTTTCTTTTCCTCTGGCTCGGTTTCATCTCCTTTTACCGGGCTGTCAAAAAGCGGTGTGCTCTCTTGAACAGGTGCTTTTGGCTTGGCCGCCGCAGCCGCTTTGTTTAGGTCGATGCCCATGCCAGAAAGCAGCGTTCCGATTTCCGCGTCGCGGCGCGTGTCGAGCGTCTCGATGGCGATCTCAGTTTCGATTGCCTTCCGCTTCAAATTCTCCAGCTCGGTCTTGATCGAGTTAACTTGTTTGGTCAGCCGCTCAATTCTCTTACGAGTCGAAGTTAGGTTCGAATTCTGAGCGACGCGTTCCTTATCGAACGCTTTCAAAATACCGTCAACGCTCTTTGCGGTTGGCTGGCGAGGCTTCTTCGCCTTCGAAGCCGCCGTTTTCGCACGAGTTTTTTTAGCAGCGGCTGATTTCGGATTTTTTCGCCGAGCAACGGGCGAGGATTTTACAGCGGGAGTGGATTTCTTTTTTGCCATTTGGATACGCCTAATTGCGTCTTTTTCTCAAGTTGTTGTTTGTTTCGACGGAGTTGCAATTGTGGTTGGCTGGCCGTAAATCACAAGAGTCAAAATTGATTTATGGAACCCATAGGTCAGCATCGGTTGCGTCGCCGATCCAAAGCTTCAAGAAAAAACGCATCATCGCCAGAACGTCGGGCTTATTCCCGGCACAACACTAAGCTCACACGGAAGATTTCTTTACGGACGTTTTTTGAATATGGGAACCTTATCGCTTTGCCTGGCTGTTCAACATGAAGGGTCGCTGGAACATCTTCGACCGGTTGAGCGGAAAGCATCGCCGGGATTTACCAGGTATCCCATTTGTAAGCGTTGCCGCGGATACCGATATCGCCGCTGGGGATGCCAATGTTGTTGAAATAGTTTTGATGGAATCCACCTACATAGCGCGCGTCGACTTCCGCAGGGTTGCGATATCTGTACGTCATCTTGCCATCGAGAATCCGAGAGATCTTGGGATGTCTTGGCGTTACGTAGTCTTGGGCCGGAAACTTTGTTCGTGCATTGGGGTCTTGCAGGACGTGGAATCCCGCGAGCCCTGGAGGCTGAACATAAATCGGCGGGGCGGGAGTTACCGGGCGGAAGTTCTGCGCACGTCGCGATCCGAAGAACTGGGCTTGGCAGTCATCGGCATACACGACTAATACGGTGAAAGCCGCTAGAAAGAGAGGGATGGCTAATGACCGCATGTTGGATTCCTATTCAAAGTGCTAGCATCTGTTCTTTGATGATCGGAATCAGGATGTAAGTCGGTGCAGTCTAAGTGCTAGCGGGCATTGAATAGGTGTGATGCGACTGACCGAATTGATCGGCATAATCAACTGTTGCGTTAGCTGAAGGCGTCGAAGCGATGTTAGTGATAGGTTTAAGCAGAGCTCTTCAACCTACCTCGATGACCGGATGCTGACGCAGTTCTGTTTGGCCAGCACGATGTGATCGAGCACGTCGATGCCGATGATTTTTCCGGCTTCGGTTAAGCGATCGGTGACCGCGATGTCTTCGCGGCTGGGCGTGGGGTCACCCGAAGGATGATTGTGGGCCAATATGATGGACGACGCGGTGTCCTTGATCGCGGCCCGAAAGACTTTGCGCGGATGAACCAGACTCGCATCCAGCGTGCCCACGGTGATCTGGTGCGTGTCGATGACTTGGTTCTTCGTGTCCAGCGTAACGATGTGAAACTCTTCATGCTTTGCATCAACGATCAGGCGGCGAAAGTGGCTTTGGCAAAACGAAATCGCATCGTCACTGCCGGTGATCTTGGTAACTGCTTTCGAATTTTGGCTGGCCGTGATGCGACGGCCTAATTCAATCCCTGCCATGATCTGGCAATAAGCCGTTTTTTCGACCGCGACGCTGATGGATTTCAGTTCCCCGCGTCCGGCGGCGGGTAATCGGTCCAGTTTGTTGTCGAAAGCTTTGGCAATTTTTTGCCCCGCCATCACCGCTGATTCTCCCGGCCGACCACTGCGAATCAGGATCGCGATCAACTCGCTGGTACTCAACTCCGCCGCTCCCACAGCAAGTAAACGTTCGCGCGGTCGTTCGTTCTGAGGACCGGCTTTAATTTGTGTGCCGAACAATTTCTGATCCAGCCATGCATTTGATTTGAAATCACCTTTGTCTCGATTCCAGCGAAACGCTGATGCGGAACCTTCGCGAATCAACCATCCCTGCTTGGCCAGTTCGTTCACCACGCGCGTCACAAACGCGGGGCTCTCCGGCCGACATGCGGCCTGAGCCATCTGGAGATCGACTTCGGTTTCTCCGGTCACATATTCGATGACCGGACGGTAGCGCTGATATCGCCGCGCAAATGAATCAGAGGGCTTTGATGTGTTCATGTATCTAATTTTGCCAAATATATTTCATCAAGCAAGCATCGTTAGGCACTTGCGAACACGTTGTCCACACCGACACTGCCAAGAATCCCTTGCTTTACCGGCACAAACGCACGTTTTAACCGCGACAGCATTTTTTGCTTGCAAATAGCCGAATTTGTGAAAGCATGTTGTTTTGTACACCCATGTAACTATTTCCATTTACCCATCGGATTGAGACCGAAGGTGTCAACGGGCTGATTTAAGTTGGCAGCATCGCCTTGGACGGCCAAGAACCTGAGCCGCAAGGCGCTAGCCGCGGGTTGCCGAGCGAAAGGAAGAAACATCGGAATAACGCGACTCAACGAACCAGCGGCTAGCGCCTCGCCGCTCACCAATGATCCGCTTAAAAGCGGTACTACCAACAAATGAAACAAACATGAACGACGTACTGGACCAACTGAGATCACAGATCCGCGCCGTGGAATCGGAACGTAATGCACATGGCGAGGACCGCGTCAGCAGCCAATGCGTGGCTGTCGATCGGATGTTGCCGGGGGCAGGTTACGCGCGCGGGACGTTGGTGGATTGGATCGCACCTTCGGGCTGCGCGGCGGATTTTTTATCGCTATCAGTAGCAAGTAGAGCTTGTGAAAACGGAGGCGCACTGGTTGTGATTGACCCCGATCGGCAATTCTTCCCCAGCGCTGCGGCCGCGATGGGGATCAACATGGATAACTTAATCGTATTGCGATCGGCCGAGAAACCGGGCGGTCACATTCGCGCCATCGGCCAAGACCTGCTTTGGGCGATCGACCAATCGCTGCGTTGTCCGGCCGTCGCAGCGGTCTGGGGTCCACTTCCCAAAATCGACGATCGGTGGCAGCGCCGTTTTCAATTGTCGGCCGAGGCCAGTGGTTCGATGGGTTTATTTGTGCGGCCGTTGGCGCTGGCGCGGCAGCCCAGTTGGGCCGAAGTTCAATGGCTGGTTTCACCCAGCACTCATGTTTGCACATCCGAAAACGATTTTGGGGTGCGTTTGAATCTTGCGCGCTGCCGAGGCACACACGGCGGTAAATCAATTTCTATTTCCATCAACACCGTCACAGGGAGCGTGCGAGTAGCGCGAAGTGATCGTGAACAAATTCAGCCAATCGGCCAACCAAGCTTGCCAATCTCCGCCCAGCCCCCCCCCCGGGCACCAACGCGCAGCCAGACATATTCTGTGCCTGTGGCTGCCCGAGTGGCCCATCCAGCGCTTGGTCGCAGCGGAACCTGAGCTTCGTCACCGGCATCTGGTGCTGTTCCGCATTGATTCACGCAAAGGTAAACGGGTAACTGCCGCCAGTCCGCTGGCCCGTCGCGCGGGCGTGCGCACAGACATGCCGATGAACGAAGCAAGTTCACTCCTCCGCCGCGCGGTCGTTGAACCGAACTCAAACCCGAACCCAAACCAAGGTGCAAAACAGCAACAGCAGCCACAAAAACAGCGTGACCCAAACGCTCTGGAATTCTATGTCTCGGAACACGACCCGGCCGCGGACTTGACCGCGCTAGAACAACTGGCTCAAACGCTGGAGAAATTCAGCCCTGTCATCGGCATCGAACAAGACCTACGCCAAATTGAAAGTCGCAAGAAAACAGGAACCAACGCCAATCCTCGGATCCAACCCAGCAGCATCATGCTGGACGTAACGGGATTGAGTCACCTCTTTGATGGCTATGACGTGCTGGCGGCGCAAGTTTCCCAGCACTGCCGGCGCCAGGACTATCACACGCGCATTGCCATCGCCAACACGATCGGTTTGGCATGGGGAGCGTCACACTTCAGTCGCGCGTGTCAGTTCGACCAACCATTGATCGTAAACAGTGACGATGAAGGGATCGTGGGCGACCTGCCGGTGGCGGCACTTCGGATCGATGCCACCACCCACAAGACGCTCGACCGCTTAGGCATCAAAACCGTGGGGCAACTACTGGCGATTGATCGCGGCGATCTACGATCACGGTTGGGCTCCGATTTAATCCGTCGCATGGACCAGTTATCCGGCAGAACAGAGGAACCGGTCATCGTCAGTCGCCAGCTGCCTGAGTTTTCCGAAAACAAAGTGCTCCAGTTTCCCACCAGTAACCGCGAAACGATCGAAGTGGTGATCGACCGGTTGCTGACTCGGCTGTGCGGGGAATTGAAATCGCGTCAACTGGGATCACTGATTTGGACCGTGCGATTACTGCCGGCACGGACCACGCAGAAGGCGTCGGGGATAGATTTCCGCGTGTGCTTATTCCAAGCCACCGCAAACGCCGATCACGTGATGCCGCTGATATCGATGCAGCTGGAGCAATCGTTGATGGCGCGCGACAAACGTGAATTAAGCGTCAGCGAGATCGTGGTCGAGGTTTCTTCGTGCGTGTTGCTGGTCCAACAACAGCGCCAACTGTTCGACGAAAACCCTCGTCTGGACCGGCAAACGTTAGCTCATTTGATCAACCGGCTCAGCAGTCGCTTGGGCGCTGACAACGTGGTCTATCCGACGTTTCGATCAGGGGCTCAACCCGAGCTGTCGTTTGAGTTTCGTCCGTTGGTCGATCCCTATCGTAAACGCAGACGCACGAAAACGGTGTCGACATCTCATGTGCTGGGCCGGCCGCTGCGGTTGTTGTCGCCGCCGATTGCGGTGTCTGTTAAGCGCGAAACGGTTTCGGATCTGGAAGAACGCGCCGTCGTTTTTCGCAAGCCCGTACAGATTGCCTTTGACGGTGGCGTCAACCGCAGCACACAAAAAATCGTGCGGTCGTGGGGACCTGAGCGGATCGAAACAGGTTGGTGGCGTGGCGCGACGGTCAGACGTGATTACTGGAGTATCGTCCTTGAAGCGGGGACTCAGTTTTGGGTGTTCTGCGATTTAAAAAAGGGGAAATGGTTTGTCCATGGAGAGTTTTAACAGGTACCTGAGCCGCAAGGCGCTAGCCGCGGGTGGCCGAGTCTCTTACAGAAACACCGTGAAAACGTTGGGCAACGAACCAGCGGCTAGCGCCTTGCCGCTCACTTAAGAGAACTGCGCTAATACATGCGCAGCACGCCAACCCAACATTGAAATGACAAACATGAGCTACGCAGAACTACATTGCAAAACCAATTTCTCATTTCTCACCGGCGCTTCGCATGCCGAAGAATTGGTTGATCGCGCTGTGGAAATGGAATACGCCGCGCTGGCGATCACGGATGAAAATTCGCTGGCCGGAGTCGTCCGTGCTTTCGGTGCCGCCCGACATCAACAACTGAAACTAATCATCGGCGCCGAAATCATCCTCAACGATGCACCCCCGATGCTACTGTGGGCGACGGATCGGAAATCTTACGGCCGGCTATCCCAACTGATCACCATTGGTCGCCGCCGCGCCCCCAAAGGACAATGTTGGTTGTCGTTGGATGACGTATGCGGACTGGAAAAAGGTTTATTGGCGGGCGTGTTGCCTTCATTCACCGGTGACCGAGACCGCGCGGAATTCATCTTGGACGATCCCACGCACGCCAGCTACGACTGGTTCGCTCAAGCCTCGACGCACGACAACGCCGTCGAAAAAATGAACCGTGTCCGCGAGACCTTCGGTGATCGGGCTTATCTGATGGCGGCGCTTTACAAAGGGATCGACGACGGTTGGAGGTTGCAGCAGATCCAATCGTTGAGCCAAAAAACAGGGCTGCCGCCGGTGGCCAGCGGTGATGTTTTGTACCATGAACCGGCGCGCATGTTGCTGCATGATGCTTTGACCGCGGTGAAGTACAAAACCACTATTACAGGCGCCGCCGATCGTCTGCTTCCAAATGCTCAGCGGCATCTGCATACCGTTTCCCATCGTCAGCAAAGTTTCGCGCTGCTAAGCGGCGCGTTTGAGCGCACGATGGAGGTTGCCGATCGTTGCCGGTTCTGTCTGAGTGAGCTGCGTTATGAGTATCCCGAGGGACTCTCACCCGAAGGAGAAACCGAAACCAATTACTTGCGGCGATTGACCGAAGCCGGAATCAAAACACACTACCCCGATGGCACGCCCGAGAAGGTCAGACGGCAAGTCGAACATGAGTTGAAGCTGATTGCGGAACTGAACTACGAAGCCTATTTCTTGACCGTCTGGGACCTTGTCCGGTTCGCTCGTGAGCGCGACATTCTCTGCCAAGGCCGAGGCTCGGCCGCGAATTCGGCCGTTTGTTATTGCTTGGGGATCACCGCCGTCGATCCGATGTCGACGGATTTATTGTTTGAGCGTTTCATCAGCCGCGAACGCAACGAAGTTCCCGACATCGACGTTGATTTTGAACACGAGCGCCGTGAAGAGGTGCTTCAGTATCTGTACCAGAAATACGGACGCGACCGAGCGGGAATCGCGGCGACGGTGGTAACGTATCGTTCGCGCAGCGCGATTCGCGACATGGGCAAGGCGCTAGGTCTGTCGCTTGATCGCGTCGGCGCGTTAACGAAACAGATCGAACATTTCTCCCAAGACCATAAGCTGGAGACGAGGCTGCCCGAAGCGGGGATGGATCCTCAATCCGAGACCGGACAGCGCCTGATCTTCTTGGTCAACGAATTGGTCGGCTTTCCCCGCCACCTGTCCCAGCATGTCGGCGGCATGGTGATGACGCGCGGCCGCTTGGATGAATTGGTTCCGATCGAAAACGCGTCGATGGCGGACCGGACGGTGATCCAATGGGACAAAAACGATCTTGAGGAGCTTGGGCTGTTGAAGGTTGACTGTTTGTGTCTGGGAATGCTGACGGCGATTCAAAAATGTTTCGATCTTGTCAGTCTGCATTGGGACCGTGACTTGACCCTGGCGAACCTACCCCAAGACGATCCGTTGGTGTACGACATGATCTGCGAAGCGGACACCGTAGGCGTGTTTCAGATCGAAAGCCGGGCTCAGATGACGATGCTGCCGCGATTGCGACCGCGCTGCTGGTACGATCTGGTGATCGAAGTTTCTCTGGTGCGTCCGGGCCCCATTCAAGGCGACATGGTCCACCCGTACCTGCGCCGGCGCAGTGGCGTCGAACCGGTCGAATATCCCAATGACGCGATCAAAGAGGTGTTGAAAAGGACTTTGGGCGTGCCGATCTTCCAGGAACAGGCGATGAAGTTAGCGGTGGTGGCCGCTGGTTTCACCCCTGGCGAGGCGGATCAACTGCGTCGGGCGATGGGAGCCTGGCGTAAGACCGGCACGATCGAACACTTTCAAAAGAAACTGTTTGCGGGCATGAAGCAGCGCGGGCTGTCGGAGAAATTTGCCGATCAGGTATTTCGTCAGATTGCCGGTTTTGGCGCGTATGGATTCCCCGAATCACATGCCGCCAGTTTCGCGCTATTGGTTTACGTGTCGTGTTATTTGAAATTTTACTACCCCGAGGCATTTTGCGCGGCGCTGATTAACAGCCAACCGATGGGCTTCTATCAACCGGCTCAACTGGTCGCCGATGCGCAGCGCCACGACGTGCAGGTACTGGGTGTGGATGTAAACTTCAGTCATTGGGACTGCACGCTGGAGCCCACAGCACAACAGGAAACACGAATCCCACTCCGGCTTGGCATGCGGATGGTGCGTGGCTTGCGTGAACCGGAAGCTGAGCGCGTAATCGAAGCAAGACGCACAGGACCTTTTGAAAGTGTGGCCGATTTCGCACGACGCACGCGTCTGACACAGTTCGTGATGCAGCAACTGAGTGATGCTGACGCGTTTGAATCGGTGAAGCAGGACCGCCGGGAAGCGTTGTGGCAATCACTTGGCCAAGAAAAAACGCCGCTGGATCAACCACTGTTTGGCGCACTGGAGGTCGACGATGATGACACGCTGGCGCTGCCCAAACTAACGCCGCAGGAACAAGTGGTTGAGGATTACTCGTCCGTGGGGCTGTCATTGCGGGCTCATCCTATTTCCTTTCATCGCGATCAGCTGAACGCCAGTCGCGTGACGCGCTGTGGTGACTTGGCCAACCACCCCAACGACCGGTATGTGCACGTGGCGGGTTTAGTGATCATGAAACAGCGCCCCGGCACCGCCAAAGGCATCACGTTTGTGACCTTGGAAGACGAAACGGGCGTCGCCAATCTAGTAATCAAGCCACCCATTTGGGAGAAACATTATCGCATCGCGCGTCAATCATCGGCGTGGTTGGTGCACGGAAAGCTCGAGATCCGCCAGCGCGTGGTGCACGTGTTGGTCAATCGTATCGAAAGTTTGTCAGAGAAGGTTGCCGAAGTGAAATTTCGCAAACGCGAATTTCATTAAAAATTTAATCGCGAAGCGATGACATGCAACAGCCTCGGACGCAAGTCCGAGGATACGGAAACCCACAAATATGAACAGTCGCGGAGCGACGACAGAAAACGTCGTACCTCGCACCAGGCAAAACTAGGAGAACGCCATGTCGACTCATCACGGAATATTACTGCATGTTGTGTTCTCGACCAAGTATCGCAAACCCGTGCTTGCGGATGCTTGGCGTGACGAACTATTTGCTTACATCGGTGGTATCGTGCGTGACCACAAGTCTGCGCTATTGCAAGCAGGCGGTATCGAAGATCACATTCATTTATTGTTGAGAATTCATCCAGAGTTTGCGATTTCAAAAACGGTCCAACTCCTAAAAGCAAATTCGTCGAAATGGATTAATGAAGAGTCAAAAACAAAAGAACGGTTTTCCTGGCAGCGCGGATATGGTGCATTCTCCGTCAGTCAATTTATGTTTGAAACGGTTAAGCGTTATATCGCCAACCAACGAGAACATCACCGTCATTTAACATTCCGCGATGAATATTTGCAGATGTTAAAGAAACACAGAATTGAGTTCGAAATGAAATATATTTTCGAATCGGAAATCGTTGGGGAGAGGCGGGTATGTCGTCGCTTCGCGACTTGAGAGAGAGGGGGGGGAGCACGTACACCTCGGACTTGCGTCCGAGGCTATTGCATGTCATCGCTTCGCGATTTTATCCATTATCACTTTGTGATTGATTTGGGATGACTTCAAAGCCAATGCTCACTTCTTGACATCAATCCACACCAATCGATGATCGGTTGCTTTGACCAGATCGGCGCCTTCTTCGCCCGGTGGCGGCCAATAGACGCCGCTGTCGACGACGGTCAGGGTTTTTGAGGGCAAGCAATAATCTATTCTCAGGTTACCGACATTGTGGTCGCCGAAGTCGGCTGTGTCTTCGTTGGGGTCGCCGGTGTGCGAATCGTTTAGCCCGCCTTGGTCTTTTGAATATTGCTTGCCGCCGGTGCTGCGCGGTGTAAAGGAACTGTTGACCAAAGGATGTTTGATCAACAAATGGGCGGCTTTGTTGTGGCTGTCTCCATCGTTGGGGTCAGCGTTTTGATCTCCGACGATGACAAAATTACTGCCCTCAGCCAGACCACCCTTTTTGCCATTGTCGTCGTAGAGGTAACCGCACTGATTGCCAATGTAGTCGGCGAACAAACGGATCTCATCGTGGTTGCGTTTGCCGTTGCGATCTTCATCGCCGTCAAACGCAGGCGGCGTCGGGTGCGAAGCGAGTAAATGAATCGTCGTCCCATCAACGTCGATGGGAACATCACAATGGTTCTTCGAAGACAGCCGAAAGACTTCTACCGCGGAGTCGGAATAAAAGGGCTTGTTCGTTTCAGGCACAATCGGCCAAGCCGCATCCGGCATGTCTTTCCAAAGGAATTTTTGAAACGTACGAACCTGGTCCTTTAGGATTGGATATTTGGAGAGCACGACCATCGCGTATTGCCCTGGGAATAGTCCATAGCCAAACGCGTCGTTGGGTGTTCCCTTTTCTCCATCGCCATCAAGATCAACTCCCGAGTCGACGCCGGTGTTCGAGGGAGCAACATATCGGTATTTGAAATGAATCGGCGATTGACCATTCTGGCTGACCGCCAAAAACTTTGATTCAAATTCAGCAACGCCCTGCCCTGCTTCGTCGTAGTCAAATTCGTTCAGCAAAATGACATCGGGATTAATCCGTTGGATGATCTCTGCGATGCGAGCAAAATTCAATCCTTTGCCAGTCGCCAGCTTCTTCTTCAACAGGCCTTCGGATTTGCGGTGGAAAGAGATATTAAACGTAGTAAAACGAACCGTCGTTTTCTCAGCATCCGCATTTTCCGTTTGGCTTAAAACGGATTCTGTAGCAAGAATCAAAACACATAAAAACAACGCAAGAAGAGACAGTCGCATAGGGAGGCTCGATTCAAATGTACTTATTGATGATTCGCCAACAATCATTTAGGTAACTGCGTCCGAAGAGATTCAAATGATTGAGGTAGTGATAGAGGGAATAGACTTCGATTCGCTGGTTTGCCCCCGGTTGGGCAGGACGGATTTCATGATACGCATCAAAACATTGACGATCAAATCCGCCAAACATGTTCATGATACTGAATTCCGCTTCGCTGTGCGAATAAGAAACTGCCGGATCAATCAAAACAGGTTGTTGATTTTCGTCACAGAGAAAATTCCCGTTCCACAAATCGCCATGAATCAGCGACGGCCGCGCGTGAGCTTGCTCCAGCATGATTGAAACCTTTTCCAGAAACGCCTCGAACCGAGCAACGTCACTTTCGGTGAAGTAGCCCTCGCCACAGGCAAGCTCGAATTGGTATCTCAGTCGGTGCTGGCAAAAAAATGACGCCCAAGAATCGGTCCACGGATTAATCTGAGGTTTTGCGCCGATGACGTTGTCCTCGGTGAAACCAAACCTTTGACGCTCAGGATCAGCTTCGTGATTGGCATCGTGCAAGTCTGCCAATTTTCGCCCCAAGCGTTTCCAAAAAAGTGATTGAGGCGACGCGGTCTCAATCCACTCAAGGACTAAATAGGGCTGCGGTGCGTCTCCGACGGAGATCACCTGCGGCGTGGCAATTGTGTTGGTTTGAGAGATTGCCGCGAGCCCTTGGGCTTCATGACCGAACCCTAGATTCGCGTCGCCAGAGAGTTTCACCAGTAAAGGCTTTCCGCATTTCAAATTCAACTTCATCACGCGATTGATACAGCCACCGGATACCGATTCTGATGAAACAATATCGCTCTGAGAGCCTAAAGTCTGTCTCAGTATGTCGTTGAGAAAGTCCAAACGATTCCCCGATATGAATTGCCGTTTAGGAATCGTTGTCGCGCCCATTGGGCGTATCTTCAGACCCAATCAGATGTTCGTAAATCTTGGGGACTGCCGCCGCGATCATATCGACAACGTATTCAAA
>CAKZVF010000097.1 GCA_937921995.1 uncultured Pirellulaceae bacterium | reverse complement strand
ACCCAATAGTTTCTGACCATCAAACACATAAGTGCTCATGTTCACTTCGTTGATCTTCCGCTGATCTTCGGTGGCGTCCTTCTCCTCGACAATGCCCGTAAATTTTCCGGTGTCGTCTCGCACGATGCGGCCAAGCCCCGTTGGGTCTTCGTGGATCAGAGTGCCCAGAATGCATCCAGGCTGTGACGTCGCAAAGTCGTCCAACAACGCCTTGATCGATGTCGATTGCAACATGGGTGAATCGCCGGCCACGACAACGACCGCTCCGTCGTGGTCCTTCATGTTCTCGGTGCACATCATCACGGCGTGGCCGGTACCCTTTTGTTCGGACTGCAATGCGTACTCGATGTTGTCGTAATGAGCCAATTGCTGCTTGACTTCATCCGCTTTGTAACCAACCACAACGATAACTTTTTCGACGCCCGCCGTTCGCAAAGAATCCAAAACGTACTCCACCAGCGGACGGCCATTGGCTTGACAGAGAACTTTGGGCAAGTCGGACTTCATCCGAGTCCCTTTTCCGGCGGCAAGTACGATTGCGATAGGAGCATTCATAGAGGGCTTTCAATATCTGAGTGACTTTCGTAGTGGATCTTGTTAAAGATCCCAAGAAGCGGAGGATTTTAGCTTGAACTTCGAGAAAAGTGAATCGTGAACCAGTGGCGTTTATTAAATCCAATCCTGAACTAAAAAATGGGGCGGTCAAAGTAAGGGCTGGGATCTTTAACAAGATCCACTACGTTATAAGATATGACGTCTGATCATACACAACATCAATCCGATGACGCTCGGAAGAAGGCGCGTTCACTAAGCATCGCACCGACGCGGCCGCCGGCGGAGATTCCGGGGTACTCGCTGGAAAATTTTCTAGGGCAGGGGGCCTACGGCGAAGTCTGGTCGGCGACGGATCAGAAAACGGGCAAAAAAGTGGCCGTCAAGTTCTACACGCAGCAAACGGCCGACGATGTGCAGATGTTGGCTCAAGAAGTCGAAAAATTGCTGGCCTTGTCCACCGATCGCTACGTTGTACAGTTGTTGGACGTAGGCTGGAACTCGACGCCGCCGTTTTACGTTATGGATTTTCTCGAGCACGGTTCGTTGGAGGATCGTTTGCAACGAGAGGTTCGACTGTCGCCCAACGATGCCGTCGAGATGTTCGAGGAGTTGTCGCAAGGATTGATGAATTTACACGGTAAAGGCATCTTGCACTGCGATCTCAAGCCCGCCAACGTGTTGCTGGACCAAGACAGCAAACCGCGCGTCGCAGATTTCGGCCAGTCACGCCTGAGCACCGAAGACACCGGCGCGCTGGGCACACTTTATTATATGGCGCCCGAACAAGCGGATTTAGACGCGGTGCCAGACGCGCGATGGGACGTTTATGGCTTGGGTGCGATGCTGTACTGCATGCTGACCGGTTCGCCTCCGTTTCGCAGCAGCAAACTTACTGAGAAGATCGAATCCTCCGAGCGAATCGGCCAGCGTTTAGAAGCCTATCGGAAAGCGCTCTCTTCAGCGCCCACACCGACCGCTCATCGTACCATTGCGGGCGTTGACCGGGCTTTAGCGGACATCGTTGATCGCTGCATCGCGGTCGACCCTAAGAACCGTTTCCACAGCGTTCAAAGCGTTGTCCAAGCGCTCAACGATCGTCGATCGCTGCAACAAAAACGGCCGTTGATGTTGCTGGGGATTATCGGGCCGTTGTTGCTGTTGGGCGTGATGACCCTGTTCGGTGGTTGGGCGTTTCAACAAGCGACCACCGACACGACCGAAGCGGTCATCGCCAAGGCGGACGAGAGCAATCTGTTCAAGGCTCGGCTGGCGGCCCGTTCGGCAGCCGATCGCATGCAAGACTATTTCAGCGCCGTGGAACAGTTGACGCACGACGACCGATTCCGCGCCGCTTACACCGCGTTTATCAATGACGAAGAATTGAAACAGGCGCGGCAACAGATTTCTAATCCGCTGACCAATACGGTTGTGGTTGACGGTGAACGCGTCGAATCGGATCCCGTCGTCGCCAAGGCCAGAGAAACGCTGATGAAGGCCCAGCTGCGTTTGGCATTGGAACCCTTCCTTAAAAAGCGCATGGACAACGTCGATCAAGAATACCCAGCAGCCAGTAGCTGGTTTGTCAGTGACCTCTGGGGGAATCAGGTCGCTTCGGTATTCACCGACGCAAACCGAACGCAGCTGAACAATTACGCTTATCGAACTTACTTCACCGGCAAGGACTTCGACCTCAAGGACGAAAAAGGGCGTTACTTCGTCAGCGCCAACAGAGCAGAACGGCCTATCACAAAGTTGCCCCACCTGTCGGCGATCTTTCTTTCGCAAGCCAACAACAAGTGGAAGGTGGCGTTTTCTGCGCCGATCATCATCGACAAGGAGATCAAAGGCGTTGTCGCGATGACCGAAGTGCTGGGTGATTTTGTTGACTTTGATTTTGCCGATGGTTCCCATCAATACGTCATGATGGTCGACGGCCGAACGGGGAGCTTCACCGGCACGATTTTAGAACATCCGCTGCTGGCGAAACTGGAGGCCGAAACGGGCGTGATTCCCCAATCGCTATCGCGGAAACAGATGTCCTTTGAAAAAGATCTTGATGAGATCGCGGGCTTAAATTTCATTGACCCGATGGGCGACGAACCTCAAGGGACCGAGTATCGACGGCGATCAATGGCGGCGCCTGCAGAAGTCGTCTTAAAAAGAAAACCCGCTACGACGCAGCAAAGCACAGAACTTATGCCGATCGAAGGCGAAGATGGTACGTACGAAATCGCCACGGGGCTGAAGGTATTTGCCGTGGAAGACTATGCCAACGTCATCGGTCCTGTGAACACGCTCAGCCAGCGATTATGGAGCCTGTTGGTGATCGCGTTGTTGTCACTTTTGGCTTTAACATTAACAATGTGGTGGTTGGTCACCAGAACCTTGGGCCGTTCGACGACAAACGCAAACCGCATATCCGGTACCGTTGGGCCCAACACTTGGTCGCCAGACGATAAAACAATCAGCTATCAAGAGAACAATTAGCTATACTAGCGGCACGCATTGCTTGGCTCAGAGGTGTCAGAGGTCAGAGGTCAGAGGTTTGTCCAACGAGCACTTAACTGAGCTGAGCCGCTGGGCGCTAGCCGCGGGTTGCGGAAGCTTTCCCCGTAATAACGAGGAAACATTTCGCGACGGACCAGAAACTAGGCCGAGTTTTACAAATCAAATCTGATACCAGCCCGACGCGCAAGCGAGGGATCTCATCCGCTATAATCCCTCGCTGGCGCGTCGGGCTGGTATTGAATTTGTTGAACTCAAATTGATTTAACCAATGCGGCTAAGCGCCTTGCCGCTAACAGATCGAGCCAATTGGTCGAAGGCCCCACACCTTGGACACGACGGCTCAGTAGAGAAAAGTAACAAGAGATCACTTTATGTCACAGACAAAACCCTTCACCATTAATTCACCACCGGTCGATCAAGTCGGCGTGATCGAACGCGCCAAACGTTTCCAATCCCGCAGCATCAAAGCCCAATCCAAATTACAAGGACTGAAAATGGTCCTCGGCATGATCGATTTGACGACGCTCGAAGGCATGGACACGCCCGGCAAAGTCAAACAGCTGTGCTACAAGGCTCAGCACCTACACGATTCAGTAGAAGGCCTCCCGACCGTTGCCGCGGTCTGCGTCTACCCGAACTTCGTCGCGCTGGCGAAGAAGGAATTGGGGAATTCAAAAATCAAAGTCGCCTCAGTCGCCACCGCCTTCCCCAGCGGCAACACCTCATTGGAGATAAAACTGGACGATGTCCGCATGGCCGTCGATCAAGGTGCCGACGAAATCGACATGGTGATTTCGCGCGGCAAGTTCCACGCGGGTGAGTTCAGTTATGTGCATGACGAGATCGCGGAAGTGAAAAACGCCTGCGGTCTGGCGCGGTTGAAGGTGATTCTGGAAACCGGCGAGTTAGGAACGTTCGACAGTG
The DNA here is from genome assembly GCA_937921995.1 of uncultured Pirellulaceae bacterium. Taxonomy (GTDB): domain Bacteria; phylum Planctomycetota; class Planctomycetia; order Pirellulales; family Pirellulaceae; genus Mariniblastus. The sequence goes on along the minus strand of CAKZVF010000097.1, from coordinate 21,400 downwards.
TCCGAAAGGCCAGCGACATTGCGATCGCCGCCGGTGGTGACTTCATCAAAACTTCGACCGGGAAAATCAAACCCGCCGCGACGATGCCGGTGACGCTGGTGATGCTGGAGGCGATTCGCGATCATTACTTCAAGACCGGTGAAATGGTGGGCATGAAGCCCGCCGGAGGAATCTCCAAAGCGAAACTGGCGCTGCAGTATTTGATCATGGTGCAGGAAACGTTAGGAGATGCTTGGCTGGACAATCATTGGTTCCGATTCGGTGCAAGCAGTTTGGCCAACGACGTGTTGATGCAGATCGTCAAACAAAACACCGGTGCCTATCAGTCAGCAGACTATTTTTCGATTGATTAGTATTTTGTGATTGCCGACGAATAGATCATCTTGAATGATCCAAAACAAAAGAATATTTGCCAAACAAAACAAACATCATGAACAAAGTGAAAACCAGTCTCTGGAAGCTTGACCCTGCACCAGAAAGCACCGATCACGTGTCGCTTCAGTCATCCTACGGCCTCTTCATCGACGGCGAATTCGTTGAATCCGAAGGCGGCGGGATGTTTGACACCATCAACCCCGCCACCGAAGAAACGATCGCTCAAATCACCGAAGCGACCGACGCCGATGTTGATAAAGCGGTCAAGGCGGCACGGACGGCGTACCAGAAAGTGTGGTCGAAGACCTCGCCGGCCGATCGTGGCAAATACATCTACCGCATCGCGCGGTTAATTCAAGAAAAGGCGCGCGAACTGGCGGTGATCGAAACGCTTGACGGTGGCAAACCGATTCGCGAATCACGCGACATCGACATCCCTTTGGCCGCCGCTCATTTTTTCTACTACGCGGGCTGGGCCGACAAACTCGCCTACGCTTTCCCCAACCGGACGCCCAAACCTCTGGGCGTCGCCGGCCAAATCATCCCTTGGAATTTTCCGCTGTTGATGGCAGCCTGGAAAATCGCCCCGGCGCTGGCCTGTGGGAATACGGTTGTGCTTAAACCGGCCGAAACGACGTCACTGACGGCGCTGAAACTGTGCGAGATCATTCAACAAGCAGGACTTCCGGCGGGGGTCGTCAACATCGTCACCGGCCACGGCCCGGTTGGCGCGGCGATTGTGAATCACCCCGACGTCGACAAAGTCGCCTTCACCGGTTCGACGGCCGTTGGCAAAGGAATTCAGACCGCGATCGCATCCACAGAAAAGAGCTGCACGTTGGAACTTGGCGGAAAAGCCGCCAACATCGTTTTCGATGACGCGCCGATTGACCAAGCAGTCGAAGGCATCATCAACGGCATCTACTTCAATCAAGGCCACGTTTGTTGTGCCGGCAGTCGGCTGTTTGTGCAGGAGTCGGTCTTCGAAGAAGTCATGCGAAAGCTGAAGCATCGCATCAACACACTGAACGTCGGCGATCCGATGGATAAAAACACTGACGTCGGTGCGATCAACAGTCATAAACAGTTGCAACGGATCAATGAGTACATTGAAATCGGCAAGGACGAAGGGGCGGATTTCTATCAGCTGGAATCAGACCTGCCTGAGAAGGGATTTTGGTGCCCACCGTGTTTGTTCACGGGCGTGGCTCAATCGAACCGAATCGCTCAGGAAGAAATTTTCGGCCCTGTGCTGGCGGTGCAAACATTCCGAACCGTTGCCGAAGTCATCAAAAAAGCGAACAACACGCCCTACGGTTTGTCGGCCGGCGTTTGGACGGACAAGGGCTCTAAGCTTTTCAACATGACGGCTCAGATGCGTGCCGGCGTCATTTGGGCCAATACCTATAACAAGTTCGATCCGACGTCGCCCTTTGGTGGCTATAAAGAAAGTGGTTTCGGACGCGAAGGCGGTATGCACGGTCTGGCGGCTTACGTAAAAATTTAGCCGCCGGTTACTCATGTCCGTTTTCTAAGGCCTCGAAGAACCAAACTCAAACGCATAAAATTTAAGACCATGGCAAAAGCAAAATCACCATCCGACGCGTCCGTCGAGATCCTCAAAACATACAAAATGTATATCGGTGGAAATTTCCCGCGCACCGAATCCGGTAGGTTTTATTCTCCAGAGATCAACGGGAAATCTTTGGGCAACATTTGTTTGGCGTCGCGCAAGGACGTCCGCAACGCGATCGTCGCGGCGCGGGCTGCTCAGGCGAGCTGGGCGTCACGAACGGCGTACAATCGCAGCCAAATCCTGTATCGCATTGGCGAAATGCTTCAAGGAAGGCAGGAGCAATTCGTCGCGGAACTGCAAACCCAAGGGTTAAAAGAGAAAGACGCGCGGCTGGAAGTTCAACTGACTATCGACCGCATGATTTACTACGCCGGTTGGTGCGACAAATTCCAGCAACTGTTCAGCAGCGTCAATCCCGTCGCATCATCTCACTTTAACTTCTCCGTGCTGGAACCGACGGGAGTTGTGGTGCTGTTGGCTTCGCAGACCAGTCCTCTGTTGGCGTTGGCCAACGCAATCGCGCCGATCATTGCCGGCGGCAACACGTGTGTTGTCATCGCCAACGAGACGCAGCCACTTTCGGCGATCACGTTTTGCGAAGTCCTTCAAACCTCCGATCTACCCGGCGGCGTCGTCAATGTGCTGACGGGGCGGTTGAGCGAGTTGATGGGACATGCGGCCAAACACTTGGACGTGAACGCCATCGCGGCTGATAAGATTGGGAAGACCGAATTGGCATCGCTGAGGGAGGACGCCGCGGGCAATTTAAAGCGCGTCGCCAATCTGCAGATCGACTGGAAAGATGCCGGCCAAGCCGAGAGTCCGTACTTGATCGAGAAGTTCTGCGAAACGAAGACGACGTGGCACCCGATCGAGCAGATCAGCGCAAGTGGTTCGGGGTATTAAGAAGCCGACGGAGCGTACAACCGGCACATCGGTTCAACGCCTAATGTCACCTACTTTAAACGAAACACGAAACACGAAACCCGTTTAACGACAAGCCGGCAGGCGACTTCGTTTCGTGCCGCCAAACACCGTCGCCTGCCGGCTTGTCGTTAAACAGATAGTAGATCATGCTTCAAACGATAAACTCTTCTTACTTTCTAAATCTAAATCTAAAGTAAGTGTCATTAGGTTAACGCCCGCGACCGAACCAAAACGCTCCCGCCGATCCCAATGCCATGAAAATCTTAGTCACCGATTGGAGCTCGGTGAGGTTCTGCAAAAAGAACCCCAAGCTCTCATCTTTGATAAACGGCGACGTGTACCACTCGCTGTAAATCATCAGCACCAAACCTAAGATCGCGCAAAACATTCCTCCCAGAAACATTGGCCTTCGGGCGCACATCGAAAACCCAATTCCCAACAGAATCGCAGGCAGCGCCAAGCCATAATAACCTTGGGTCAGCAACCATTTAAAAGCGTAGAACCCCACCGCACCGCCGATGACCGCGCCAATGACGCCGCGTCCCCACGCCGACGCAGAACTACCCAGCATCAGCGCTTTGATCTGTTGTCCGGCATCTGTTTCTTGAGTCATCAAATCCCCCGTGTGTTGAACTTATTGAACTGGCAACGATCTACGCAAATTCGCCGATCTACGCAAATTGGCCTTTGCCGGAGTACGCCTTTGCCGAAGTACAAGGCGACGGAAACTCAGCTCTTTTCTCCCATCGCCTTTCGCAGCACACCAAAATCTCTTTTAATCGCCGCGCGATTGGTTTCGGTCCCCGCATCGCGCAAGTACTCAACATGCAACGTGATCAACGATGTATCAAAGTCTTGCTTAAACCGTTGAAGAAACGTCTCATAATCGACTTGTCCTTTCCCCAGCGGACAGTGAACTGGCGAAAGGCGCGTGTCGCCTTCTTTCTTCAATGCCCAATTAAAATCCTTCACCGCCAACGCCGCAATATGTGGCTTGATAATGTCATAAAAGATCGGCCAAGCACCACTGCCCTCGGCGACAGCGTGCCGAATGTCAAAAACGCATCCAATCTCCTCGCGCGGAATGTCGCTGAGCAACTGCCGCAAATCCCAAAAGGTTCCGCCCACGTATTTTCCGCCAGAATGATTGTGGTAGAGCGCAGACGTTCGGGTCTCACGATTGAGCGCCGCCAGTTCTTTGAATTTCGGTTTAAGCGATGCAAGCTGAGGCAGGATCGGAGCCGCCATGTCATAGCGGCAATATCCCATGCGATAGTTTTCAATCCCCAGTTCACTGGCCGTTTTGAGAATTGACCCCGCATGGGGCGAATCAATCCCCACAATATCAGTGGTCAGAATGTTGATTTTCAAATCGTGGTTTGCAAAGACCTCCGCCAATTTCGGAAGCTCATCAGCCGCCGCCTCAGGCAAGATGTAACCTTTTTTTCGGACGGTAACCTCGGCGCCATCAAACCCAATCCCCTTGAGCGTTTGGGCCAGCTGCTCATACGGTAAATCCTGAAGGAATTTGATGAAAGTACAATATTCGTAGGGGCTGCCTTGCGTCGATTCTTGCGCGTTGGCCCGTGAAGCCGAAAGTACACTCGCCGCCAGCGCCGCGGATGTTCCGGCAACAAACTGACGACGGTTCAATCTGAGTTCGTTCACTTCAATCTCCCCAAAGTAACAATATTAGCTGACAAAGAACTTGCGCATTTCATCCATCGCGCCGGGGACGTTATCAAATGGCGCATCTTCTTCATACTCCATCACAACGTGGCCTCGATACTTAGCGTCTTTGAAGATTTCCGCGACTCGTTTGAGATCAGCATCATACTCCTTCCCTTCTTCGTCTTTCATTTTGACTTTCACCTGTACGTTCACCGCCATCGGCACACATTTGACTAAGTCCGCGTACGGATCTGCCGATTCAAAATTGCCCGTGTCCAAGTTGACTCCAAACCAGTCGCTTTCAACGCCGTTGACGATCTCGATCATGTGTTCTGGTGTTAGCTTTCCATGATTTTCAACTCCGATAAAGATCCCATACTTTGCGGCATAATCAACGCACTGTTGTAGCGAATCGATCGCAATCTTCATCGTCTCCGGTGCCGCCTCCAACTCCTTGCGTTTTCCTGCAAAGAATCGAATGTGGGCGGCTCCCAATTGGTCAGCGCGTTCGATCCAGCGTTTCGCGTCGGCGATTTGCTTGTCCAGTTTTTCGCCGCGACCAATCGTGAAGTTATTTCCAATGGCCGTCCCGGAAATGGGAACGCCGTTTTTGAAGGCGTGACGCTTGATCTTATGAAAATATTTTTCATCCGCATCGGGCGGGAAGAAGTAGCTGGTCAATTCAGCAGCGCAATTTTGCTGGGCACAGTAATCAATGAACTCGAACATGTTGATTGACTTCCCGCCCTCAGGCTTCTGCGGCTTGCCTTTGTTGAATTCAAAGTGCGGTTTGAAGGAATACGCTGCGAGCCCAAGATTAAACACGGATCCTGTGGTGGCTTCGGAGCTCTCTTGTGCCGCGCGCGCAGTACCGCCGGCCAACATCGTCGAGGCGGCACCAACACCTGCGGCACCGGCAGAAACGGACTTCAAAAAGCGGCGTCGATCAATTGTCATGTTTTTTTCCTGGTTCAAATTTTCGGTCTCCACCGGACTCAAAATTCATCGCCCAATCCTTGCCGCGGCCCGTTTAACGACAAGCCGGCAGGCGTCAGCGTCTCGCCCTGAAAAATAACGCTTTCATCCGTGAGAAAATCTACTTCTCTGGCCCCCTACCGCGAAGAAAGCTAACTCCCACATCCTCCGGCCGAAGCGGTCGGGATGAAACTGAGCCTATCGCCCCAGATACTTCGTCCGCTCCAATGTCCTTTTTCGTCTCAGGCCGTGCTTGCCCGTCGATGTCCGTGTTGACGTCCGCGTCACATTTCACGGCCGCATTTGCCGCCGGCCCTTCAGGGTCAGGGCGAAGCAGGCCTTCGCTCATACTGAGCCTTGGATCGGAGGTCATGGAATCAAAGTCCACACCGATAGGCGCCCCGTACATCAAATTGCCCATCCACGTTAAACCTTCCACCGACAGGTCTTTAGTCACCAAAGGGCCGCTGTTGCTGGTGATCAGATTGTTGGCAAAGGTTCCCGTGGGGGCGCGCGATCCCTTCTTCTTGTTGAGCAAAAAACTTCTTTTACATTTAATGATCGAATTGTGCATCACCGAAATGTTGTCCACTGCTTGATAACCATTGGTGGTTCCGCCAGACTTCTGGCTCCCGCCGAGAATCGAAAATGCAGCGTTCCAAGTCAGCCCGGTGAGCCCATGAAGATTGTTATTGGTGATCGTGTGATGGCTATCGACCACACGGATGCCGCCCGAGTTTTCGGCTCCGTCACCGAAGAAGAAATTGCCGTCTACTCGCGCGTGATGCCCGTGCCGCAATACCAAAGCACCACTACACTGTCGGAACGTGTTTCGCTCGAAAACATTGTAACTCGATTTGCTGCTGATGATTTCGTTCTCACCGTTGCAGCGAAAGAAGTAATTGCCACGTACAACGCAGCCTGCTGTTTTGTTTTGATCCCCGCTACTTCCGATACGAATCGTCTCGTTGTCACTGCCTTCTTGAAAAGAAACGTCACCAAAATAGTTACTTGCAATTTTGTGCCCGGCAGTTGCATCGGCGTCCAAATACCCCAATTCGACGGTAATCAAAGCGCCTTTCTCATTCTTGCCGCTGAAATGGCAGTGATCAATTGAATTCGATTGCCCGTACAGCAACACCCATTTCGATGTTTCATCTTCGGCGTTGAGATTGGTAAAAGCGCAATCGGTCATTCGAACGTTCTGAGATGGCTGGCCACTGTTGCCTCGAAACTGAAACGTGTTGTAGTTGTTAAATTTTGCGGGCGAACCCTTGAATTGAAACCCCTGAATCACCCACCAGTTGGCTCCGATTTTGAATTGCGATTCCCCCTCGACAACCACCGAACCGGGTGTCTCGGCCCGCAACACAATGGGATGATCTTCGGTCCCGTCGATGCCTTCGATGTTCACTTCCGCATCGGTGAAGGTCCCGGCAGACCAAACGATCGTATCGCCGGCCGCAACCTTCGATGATTCGATCAGCTCCTCGAACTCATCAGCGTTTGCGACGTTGAAGGTCTGCTGCTGAGCGTTGGCACACGTCGCGAGGGCGAGCAATCAAATGGCCAGAAGAAAGGTCTTCATGAAGTCGTCTCAGTGCTAATTTCTTTTGCTCTTCTCTTTGGCCAACGCTTAAGACCATGGGTCCCGTTGTTCACGGATAAGCATCTTGTTTGCCGCATCGTCGTCGATGAACTGTTCGGCTTTGGCGTCCCATTTAGCAACATAGCCAGGCCCGGTTTCGGGGTACATGCGAATCAAAGCGTTGGCGATGTGACACAGCACTGCCGACGAATTTCCGACTTCCACTGGAGCAGCTGGCTCTTGCCGCGACTTAACGCAGTCGATGAAGTTGGCCATGTGGGCGCTGTGAGGATCATCAACGCCTTGGGGTTTGGTGGGACAGCCCGCCAATAGTTCCAGATCGGAAGCATAGGTCCCGCGATAGCCCGTCACCATCCAACCGTCAGCACCTTCGAATCGCGTCTGGACGCCTTCGGAGCCGCTTTCACAAAAAAGCTCGACTCCGTTTTCGTATTTGCAGCGGAATCTGGTTTCGGTGGCGGTGTTAAAAAGACTTCCCTCAGGCAGAAACCCCGCGCCTTCGCACTCGATCTCCGTTGGCCCGCCAACATCCAGCCCCATGCCCCAATGAGCCATGTCGTTACAATGTGCACCGAAATTCGTTATCTGACCGCCGGAGTAGTCGTAGTGGAATCGAAAACGATACAAGCACCGATCGTCATGGTAGGGCAACTCGGGTGCCGGGCCCAACCACGTCCGATAGTCAAACGTGTTGGGAACGGGCATCGGTTTCCAGCCAGGTTTGGGGCTGACCATGTTGTTGAAACCAACTTTGGTGATGATCTTTTTGATAGGGCCAATCTTTCCCGCTTTGACGGCTTCGCAGACGAACTGGCTGACAGGATTTGAGCGTTCTTGGCTGCCGGTTTGGAAGACGCGATCATTTTTGCGAACGGCGTCGATCATCGCGCGCCCGTCAGCAACGGAAAACGTCAGCGGCTTTTCGCAGTACACGTCCTTGCCGGCTTCCAACGCCATCACCGAAATGATCTTATGCCAATGGTCGGGCACCACAATGATCACCGCGTCGATGTCATCACGATTGAGAACCTGACGAAAATCGTTGTAAGCGTCGCATTGATAGGGCTTGCCGCTCTTAGATTTTGCCGCCGCCGTTTGCTCGACCATTTTTTTGGCAGGCTCACGACCGTAAAAGTGGTCTGGTTTTTTGTATCCCAAACTACCTTCGTTCACGTCGCAAACGGCCAGTACATTTCCAAGGTCTCGATTGATGAACCGCTTAAGCATTGCCATGCCTTGGTTCCCGGTACCAATGAACCCCACATTGATTCGTTCGCTGGGAGCTTTGTCACCGAAGACGGTTGAACTGACGATCAATGGCAGCGATAGAGCAGCGCTGGTTTTCAAAAAGTCGCGGCGGTTGCTCATTCTCAGCTCCTTTTTTAAATATGCTATTTACGACAATTGGGGGTTCACGTATTGCGATTGTTACCTATAGAGAATGCGGAAACCACTGACATAGGCGTTTTTCTTTGGCTCAAAATTTCACGAAAAAAGCCTGCCAGAAATTCCGGCAGGCAAATGATTGGCACTGGTTGTAGTTGCTGACTCTAATTATCGACGGCGACGACTGCAGTAGCCCGCCAAACCGATCAAAAGCAATGCGGCAGAGCTAGGCTCAGGGATGGCCTGAGAAGGCGTGAATTCGACGTTGATGTTGGTGAAATCGATTCCATTGTCCGGAGTATCAGCTGAATTTGAGCTGCCAAACTGATTTGAGTTGACATGGAATCCGAGAAAACCAAAATCAAAAGTGTCGGCTGCCGTGTCGGTGACCGAGTAAGTGTTGCCATCGAGTGTCCCGGTCAATTCAAGATCTGTGGCATTCAACCGCTCAATGGTGAAACTACCTGTATAAGAAGTGTCTGGCAGGAACGTGTAGCCCGCGTCAGGTCCCGAAGAAAATGACGAAAAGCTTCCACTACCGGTGGTTGCCATCAATCGGCCCGTCGCCGAACCTGTGTTATGATCGCGAAAGTTAAGATCTGCTGCGACTCCAGTATTCACATCGTGGTCTAGCAAGTACCCAGGGAGACCGGGGGTGTTGACCATAGTTGCAGGATCTAAACCGCCGTAAAGCGTGTAGGCTGGTGATCCTGACGATGCCGAGATGTCATCATCCAATCCAGTGCGTCCAAGAGTATCGAATAGACCAACACGGACCGAACTTGAACCGGAACCAATCGTAGCGGGAGTTGTGAAAGTGTAGGTTGCTGTGAGCGAATCACCGACACCCAATGACTGAGTCGCAAAAACAGTGTGTATTCCGCGACCTGAACCACCCGTTACCAAACCCAAAGATCCAACGGCGATTTCATCACCGGCGCTGGAGCTTGACGTCCACCAGCTGGTGTCCAAAGAGCCCGTTTGTGCGCGATCGCCGTCTGCGAAACTATCGTTAAAAATTATCTGGGCTTCAGCAGAACTAGCCACGGCAACAGCCGCAATCACTATCGCGTTGGATACAACACGACGCAGAATGTTCAAAGAGATCATAGGAAGTTGTCCTTAAGGAGAGAACTGGCAATGTGTTTCAATTAAAGTGATTAAGGAAGGACTTACCTCCCCTTAAGTAGCGATTGTAGTAGGCTTAATATCTATTACAACCAAAAACCCTTCATACAACCCGTGTTTTTAATAAATATTATTCCCGGCCAGATATTTTATCTTCCCATTATTTATCGGCCCGAGACATACGAGGTCAATAAAAAAAGCCTTCGGCCCCCTAAAACCCGAAGGCGAATCAATGGGACGAAGCAATTTTAATTGGCAATTTCCCAAGCTCCGTCGCATTTTTGGTCCACTCCATGCGGCGGCTAATAGACCTCAGTGACACGGCGGTGATCCACTGAAAACTGCGTTTTCGATAAAACACCAGTCCGCAATACGTTAGTACCTCAAACGGTAGTTCCTCTACCACCAACGAGGCCAGCCAAAAATCTGCCCATTTAATAAATGCCAATCATCTTTCTGGATTGAGCCCGACTTGCGTTTTGTGAAAGTGTTCGACTGCCGCTAGAACCTAGCATGCCTGTTACAACGGCCCCTGGGCCACCCTTAATTCGGTTTCGATGCAGAGAAAGTCGCGTGTCGGAATCGGTATTGGCAAAGCAGATGCAATACCTGCAAATTTACTCAGCATTGAACACGTTTGTTTACAACCTCTTAAACGGGTCAAACGTGCGCTTAATTGATGGTTTTTTGGTGTTGAATACACCGCTGATTGTGGTAAGCTGGAAGCTCCCTAAGAAATCGCTTTCAGATTTCCTCACATAGGTCAATTTCACACCGTCTACTTGGGCACTCATACACTTTCAATTTTCGGAGCGCGTTATGAATTTTAAAATGTCTTTTTTGGCTACTCTATCGGTAGCACTGTTGGCCTTTTCGGCGAACGCAGAAATTATTCACGAGAGTGATTTCGAAGCCGAATCAACTGTCGGTTTCGGTCTCGGATCGGAAACAATGCTTTTTAACGATGCTGGTGGAGATCTGATCGGATTCTCTGCCAATGGCAACCCGCTAACAACGGGTGACTCAGTGGGAATTTCGGCCGGCAATCCTAACAGCGGTTCTTTCTCCTACGTGAATGATGTCGGGGCCACCGATCCAGCCGCTACAAATGGCTGGGGAGCGGCTTGGTGTGGTGCGAACACTGAAAATGGTTCAGGTGGATTCACTGACCAAGCCACAGCTATCGCCAATGGCAATGGTTGCTATGTTGATTTCTCTGCAGGTGCGACATTCACCGTGACTTGTCAGATTGCAACTGACCCAGCTTTTCCACTTACAGGTACGGCGACAGGAGAAGTTAGACTTGAATTCAATAGCGTAGTTGATAACGGTGATGGTACGACTTCGCAAACTCCTGATATCATTCCACGAGTTGTCAGCACACGACTTGGGGTCGCTGACCTTGACGCTGCTGGTGCCTACCAAACAGCCACAGTATCTTACACGCTAACGCAGGCTGATCTTGATGCGGGAATTGCTGCTGGAAATCCAATTAACAGCGTCGCAGCCGTTATGGGAATCGAAGGCGCGGGCACTGGTTCCTCAACCGGGCATATCCTTTTTGATGACTTTGTATTCGAGGTCGATTCAGCGCATGTTGTTCTCGTTGGGAACGGACATGTCGCGACGGTTCTCAAGGGCGATGTTGACCTCGACGGAAACGTCACCTTCTTGGACATCAACCCATTCATCGGCGTTCTATCGTCAAACGGCTCTCAAGCCGAAGCCGACTGTAATTGTGATGGCGAGGTTAACTTTTTGGATATCCAAGCATTCATTGATATCTTGGCCGGAAATTAATCCGTGTTCGTTGGGTCGCGATTTGCGGCAGCGTTTTAGCTGCCAAAGTCGTCCGACAAGCGACAAAATAATTTCGAAGAAGGAGAGCCAGTTTTATACTGGCTCTCTTTTTTTGTGCGCTTACGGTGCACTTGCCAGTTGCGTCCCTCCACCCTGATGAATCTATACGCCGCTTCGGCGTCCGCCTCCGCTTCGTTGCACTCGTTGTTAACTTACTGATTCCGCGATAGCCTATGCCATGAGCAAATCCAACCTAGAGATTCTGGCGTACGAAGATAGTCCGCTGGGCCCGTTGTGTTTACGCCGGCGCGAGCTGCTTTCCCAGCCCGGCACGATCGTGACTGAGGTGACGCTCAATCACGAGTTCTTGATGAGCAGTTTGTACACCGATTCTGAGCGCGCACTGGCGCGCATCGCGATCGAGATGCATTTGGGCGACGACTTGAGGGTTTTGGTTGGCGGTCTTGGGTTGGGCTACACCGCGCGAGCGGCGCTTCGATCCGGACGAGTCGCCAAAGTCGATGTCGTCGACCTGCTCCCGCAAGTCATCGCGTGGCTTGAGCAGGGGATGGTTCCACTTTCGAGTGAATTGAACAGTGAATCAAGATTGGCCATCCACCAAGGCGACATCTACGGGCGACTGGCCGGCCCCGCGGCGGCTCAGTTCGACATCATCCTGATCGACGTCGATCATTCACCCGACGACCGTCTGGGAGACCAGAACGCATCGTTCTATTCGGCCGGCGGTCTCCAAGCCGCCAAAACGCACCTTGCTCCCAACGGCGTCTTAGCGATCTGGTCTTACGCAGAAAGCTCGCCCTTTGCCAAGGCCCTTCGCACTGTATTCGAAAACGTCCGCGTCGAACCCGTCACCCACGACAACCAAATGATTAACGAACAACAAACCGACTGGCTCTTCTTCGCCCAGAATTGATCCTGCTGCAAGCCTCTAAAGGCTGCTGGATTAATACGCCAGCCAGCAACTGGCGATTTCGCAATAAGAAAAGCCCGTTGAGGCGGTGAATACCGACATCAACGGGCTTTTTGGAAGTAGCGGTGGAGGGATTCGAACCCCCGACACGTGGATTATGATTCCACTGCTCTAACCAACTGAGCTACACCGCCTGATCTTTGCTTGGCCGCAGATGTATCTACGGCTTTCTGCGTCTTGTATCGTCAGCCTGAACCTGTCACTTGAGGGGCTTAGGTCCAGTTTTTCAAAACGAGGATTCTAATCAAAAAAACAAAGGCAGACTACCGAGGGGCACACAATTTCAAGGCTTTTTTAACCCGCCTTTCTCCAAGCCTAATCGCTGAATAAACCCAAAAAACACCGCCAGTGGACACCTTTGAACTACTTAGATCAAAAAACGATCGCCGATCGGCACAAACTCATCGAGAACCGTGAGCAGCAACGAAGCCGTCAGCGATCGGACTCCAAACACCTCCGGTTTCATCGCTTGCCGTCCACGGGATCAATCGCCAGTGCGATGGCGCCGGCAACAGCTACCAACGATCGTGTCGAAGCGTTCGGCGATTTCCAACATGGCCCAATCAGTGCCGATGTCCCGGTTGGCTTTGGCGCTGCCGTCGCTGTGCTGGAGGTTGGGCTTCAACTTCGTCTCAAAATCTATCTTACGCAGGATCTCGTGAAACGAACGATTCATGTTTGTTACTGCTGGGCTCGATAGCGTACCCAATCTCGCAATACTGGCGTGTGATTGGATGTCGCCATTCCTTAAATCGTTCGATGGTCGAACTACCGGTGGAAGGCTTGGTGACTCGTATAGTACGATGTCCTGCCCATCGCCGGGAATTGCTGTTTTTCTATCGTGGGGGGCTATCTCAAAATTCCCAAAGGAGCGAACCGGAAGCGAATGCTCGGGAAGCGAATGCTCGGGAGATACCCACTCGCTCGGGCATCGGGTTGGTATTCGCGGACGCCAATCATTCTAAAGTAAGTGCCTGTCGGTCTGAGATCCCAACCTACGTGCGGCACTACAAGGTCACCACTCATGCAGGTTCCTAAATAAGCGCTCAGAACGTGCCGATAATTGCAGTTTATCGCCAGTTAACACGTTCTGGCGCACATTCAGCACCACCTCTTGCAATAGCAGAAGTGGTTTCCAGATTTTCGCGATGATGTACTCACAGAATGAGTTCTTATCCAGCAAGATCGAACTGCACTTCCCATTGGCTTCTTTGCAGCTGGATTAAACATTTTCATCTCTCAGGGAAAACCATGATTAGCAACTTAATGAAACGTTTCGGCGCAGCGATGGCAGTTGGCTGCCTTATGACTCCGACTGTCTTTGGCGACTATCTTACCGCGACCATTGATGGAGATTTTAGTGACTGGGCGGGTGTTTGGGTCGTTGATTCTGATGGAGGCGACAACGCTGGTTCGGTCGATATTGGAGATATTCAAATTGGCAACGATGACGATTTTCTCTACCTGTCGGTCACTTATCCTAACGTGTTGTCTGTCCCTACCTACATCTCTATTGATACAGACAGTGATACATCGACAGGGTTTGACGTATTTAGTCTGGGGCTTGCCGGGGTCGAGGCCTCATGGCAAAACGGTTTCCCTTTCACCAATGCCGCCGGAGTCTTCAATAACGGTGTTGCAATGAGCGGAGATTTCTTCGGTAGTGGAGCGGCTTTAATCTCCCCCCGCTGCCGGCGTCAACGCGGCTCAAAAGGAATGGGCCATTTCTCTAGACATCGTTTTTAATGACGGCAACTCCACTCCGGTTTTCGACGATGACGAATTTACTGTTCTTGTTTGGACCGATGCGGGAGCCGGTGACGTTTCGGCCGCGATTCCCTACACGCTGATGACAGCCCCATGAGTCCGATCGCGAATGGGTTTGGACGGGCATCATTGCGAAGGCAGGCAATGCAAATACAAAATTCACCAAGGTCGGCTTCGGAAGAATATCCGATGGAAGCTCCAATACGATTTGCTTGATGGAGAAATCCGTTCAAGCCAAGTATTACACTGCTCCCTCCGGCGGAGGATCCTATTGGGATTTGAACGGATACTATGACGGTGCAAGTTACGCCAACATGCGTCAGACTGGCGAACCACTCTATGGCGACAGTGAGCGGCGATCAAATGACAGCACTGGGGATGACCCGCCCGTCGAGCAAAGTGGATTTGGTTCCGCTCACCCTGGAACTTGCACCGCGGTATTTGGTGATGGATCGACTCACTCAATTTCTTTGACCATTGACGGCTTGGTCCTTGACCGTTTGGGCAAGCGCGCCGATGGAGGCGTTGTTGGGATCAACGATTTGTAAACTTGTTTTTGTCGGCTCCGCGTCGGTGGTCAGTGGTCTTGGAGATTCCCCAAACGATTCTGAAAAGTGGGTAGGACTGTTCGTCCCGAAGCAACTTCTGTATTTGGTTGATGCAAAACATCCAAACTTCGAATGCGTTGGCCGAGGACCGCGGTACCTCGTCTGGCAATCCCCTACTTACAAGTTCGGGTTATGAAATAAGAATCTAATTCCAAGACTGTTCCTCGGTCACGGCCGGGTCATGCCCCGTAGAAACTCTTCCTGACAAAAGGCAATTCAATGCGAACGGTTTTACTAGTCTTGCTGCTAGTGTTTTCATCTTCCATGTTTGGATGCGGTTCCACCGATAGCGGAATGGCGCTGATGCAAAAGGCCAACAAAAGTAATATTCAAAGACTTGCAAATCTGTATCGGCTGTACCAAGCCACAAATGATTGGCGCGGTCCAGAGTCAGTTGAAGACATGAAAGAATTCATCAAAGGATTATCGGCCAACCGCTTGAGCATGTACGGAGTCGACGCTGACGACATTGAATCTTTGTTCGTCAGCGAACGTGACGGCGAGGAGTCTAAATTCCGATTTAGAGTAAAAGACGCCCCCATGTTTCAGTCACCGGTCGTCTTTGAGCAAATCGGCAAAGGCGTTTATCGGCTGGTGGGATTCACATCGTTGCCGCCCAAAGAAGTCTCCGATGATTCTGAGTACGATGATCTGTTGGCTGGTAAATTCGTGTCTGAAAAGCCCCCCGTTCAGGGCCGGTAGAATCGCAATCCAAATCGATTAACACACGGTGGTAAGGTTGTTTGTAGAAATCAAACTCAAGCCTTTTCACTATCACTTGAATCTAGCAAGAAAAACTCTCTCATAGAAACCACCCGGTGTTTTGACATTGGAGGATCAAAATCGTTGCCGCCGATGTGTCTTGCCTTTTTCGCCAGGCTTTTGAAAGGAGCTTTCAATCTGCGTCAGCGCCGTATTGACCCATTGATGAATCTGGCTGGGCTGGACCTCTAGTTCTTTGGCTAGTTCGCTGACAGGCACTTCGTCCTTCAAGTGACGCCGGACGGCATTGGCTTTTTGGGTTGAATCAGACATTCTTCTGGTTCGGGACATTGAAATTTCCTAAGATGATATGAGTATAGCAACTCATCTCCAAGAAATTCCGATTCCATTAGAAGCAAGACAGCTGCATTCCGCATTTAGTAAAAATGAACCCCTCCGCATTCAGCAGGTTTTTCAAAAAGACAACCGGTAGAACGTTAACTCGTTACGTAAACGAACTTCGGATTGGACTTGCCTTTAGAAAACTGGCCGACTCCAACCAAACTATTCTCAACATTTCATTTGATGTCGGGCTTAAGAACCTTTCAAACTTCAATCGGCGCTTTCGAGAAATTAAAGGCGTGCCCCCACGGCAGTTTCGCAACAAGGCCGCCATCGCTTTCGGCAGCAATTAGGTCGGAGTCACAGAAAACAGTTCGACAAATTAACCAACCTGAAGGAAGCGGCCGAGCATTGTCGCTGATGAGAGTAAAGTTTGTTTTGCTTGATCCATTTCACTTTTTATCGGAGTCCTCGTGAAGAATCTATTTTATTTGGCTGTGTGCAATGTGTTGGCGTTTGCATCAATCGGATTTTGCCAAGACAACGTCGCAGCACCGGCGACTGATGTTGCTGCGGAAACCGAATCGGCGTTGGACATCGCCATCGGCGGCAATGGGCAGGGTTGGGTTGACTTCGATTTGTCGGATTTTTCGAACGTCAATTGCAAAGAGGATACTTGGAGCTGGAACGAGGGCATGCTTTCGTGTAACGGAAACTGCGTCGGAGTCATCAAGTCAAAGAAGCCATTTACGAACTTTGAACTGATGCTGGATTGGAAGCATCACAAATCCGCTGGCAATTCCGGTGTGTTTCTATGGACGCCTGAATCTTCACTTACTGATCTGAAACCCAATTCACTTCCCGCCGGTATCGAATGCCAGATCCTCGATCATGGGTACGTCAAACAATATGAGCAGCAAAGCGGAAAGAAGGCTGATTGGTTTACGACCAACGGAGACGTGTTTCCCGTCGGCGAGTCGCAGATGAAGCCGTTCGCGCCGTTGTCTCCTGACGGCGTACGCAGCTTCCCTTCCTCAGATCACTCCAACGGGTTTGGAGAATGGAATCGGTATTTCATCCGGGCGATCAACGGCGAAGTCAGATTGTGGGTCAACGGCCATGAAGTCTCCGGCGGGAACCAATGCACCCCTGCGACCGGTTATCTGTGTCTTGAGTCCGAAGGCGCTCCGATCGACTTTCGAAACATCAAAATACGATTGCTACCGTAAGAACAGTTGAAGCTCTTGCAAGCAATGGATTTGTTGGATTTTCCTTTCGGTCGGTTGGAGAGCTGACGTCTAATGACATCGGTTGGAATCTCGAAGGATTGGTTTTCTAGTACGCTTTTTGATGAATTTCATGGCGACTTCATTCGAGCATTCGGATGATGAAGCCGATGTAGTTTAAAGAACAGGCCTTCCTCACATCGGTGTGTCGGACCGGGGCGCTATTTGGACCTGTCCCTGCTTTCGTTTCTAGAGTTAATACTTCGTTTCAGTGCACGCAAGCGATCAAGGACAACATCAAAAGCAGGCGTCTCCCCGAACATCATTTCTTGCATTTCCTCGTAGTCGAGTCATGGATCAACTCGATCATCGTACGCCCCGCTGCTACTGTTCCAGGTCCAGCTTGACTTCTCCAATCATCCAAGGTGTTTTCAGCCCAAGAATGTGCTGATATAGCTCTTTGTCTTCCATCTGCTTTCTCCAATGACTGTTTCTCGGAGAGTTCTAACAGACCCATAAAATACCCAGATGGACCAAAAATCAGGTCAGCATTGGCAGATTCAAAATCCTATCGCCCTTTTGATGAGTCCTTGCTCAAAAGCGCTTTTATGTGCCGCCAATTGCATCTTTTGGCCCAAAGATTCCGCAACAGCGCACATTCAGTACTGACTCTTGCAATACCAGAAGTGGTTTTGGTTACCTCGTTGGCATATATTCCGACATCAGTTCCTACCGCGACAATCGACGGCGACACCAGCGAGTGGGCGGGCGTTCCCGTTTTCGCAACCGATGCTGTCGACAACGCCGGTTCGATTGACTTCACGTCAATGCAGATCGCCAACGATGAAAACTTCATTTACGTTCGGTACGTCGTCAATGATTCAATTTCTTCGGCGAACTTTTTTGGCGTTTACAAATCAGTCGATGAAGACGGCGATGTCGCAACCGGATTCGATATTTTCAGCCTCGGTGTTGTCGGCGCCGAAGCCAGTTGGCAGGGCGACTTTCCATTCGAGAACGCAACGGATGTCTTCAACACAAGCAATGGAATTAATTCAGCCGTGAACCTGATGAGCAGCCTGCAAACAAGCACCGGTACTCTGGATGTCGAATTCGCAATTGACCGTTCAACCTTTCACACTGTCGGCGGAGCGAGCGTTTTCCCCGCCGATGGCGATCAAGTCGCCTTTGCTCTGTGGACAGACCAAGCAGCAGGTGACGTCATCGGTGGAGGCGTCTACACGCTGGCGGCTTTATCGCAAACACTACTGGGAGATGTCAACTTGGACGGTGTTGTAGACTTCTTAGACATCCCAGAATTCATCGCGATCTTAACGGGTTAATAAGTACCAATTTAGATCAAAAAGCGATCGTCGATCGGCACAAATACATCGGTGGCTCTCATCAGCGACGAAGCCGTCAGCGCTCGGACACCCAAGACCTCTGTTTTCACATCATGCCGTAAACGGGCGCGATCAATCGCCAAATCGAAGTCGCCGTCACCGGAGGCTAAAAGAATCGTGTCGACGTGTTCGGCGAACTCCATCATGTCCAAGGTAATACCGACGTCCCAGTCGGCTTTGGCGCTACCGTCGCTGCGCTGGATGTAGGGTTTCAACTTCACTTCAAAACCTACGTCGCGCAAGATCTGCTGAAACGAAGCCTGTTTGTCACTACTGGGCTCGATCGCGTACGCAACCGCCGATACGACCGTGCGATCGGCTGTCGCCGTTCTCCAAAACGCGCGGTAGTCGAACTGGCGGTCGAAGGCTTGGCGAGTCGTGTAGTAGATGTTTTGCACGTCGACAAGGATTGCTATTTTTTCCATCGTGGAGCTATTTTAAAACTTCCTAGGAGATCCAACTGGGTGTCTTGTTTCTTGAATATGAGCCGCTTTGGGCTGAGAGCCTTTTTATACCCCACATCTTTTTTGCAACCTGGATTTCCGTCGGGCTTGTCCCGGTCGGAATCACAACTGACAAGCTACCACCACGTTTCTCTTGGTAAACGGCTCTCCTTCGGGCCTGCCCCGGCGGAAGCAACGATTACTTGCTTGGAAAATCATGGCTTCCGTCCGGGACAAGCCCGACGGGGAGCAGAAGGGTGCTTGTCGTGTGTTCTTGTAGCCTGTCAGTTGCTCGCTCCGACCGGGGCAAGCCCGACGGAAGCGTAGCTGAAGATTTGTGGGGTATTAAAAAGATGAGAGCTTAACCTACTCTCAGCTCAAACGAACAGCCAGCGACCAATTTCGCCGTCGTCCAGATCCGTGCAGGCCATGTTCTCGACGGGGAATCCAACCATCTTGACTACGATATTAGCACCTTTCACGAACGTTTGAGTCTTTGGTGGTCGGGCGTAATGCCCTGCGACTTTATGACAAATGCTCACGTTTTTCCCCATTTGTTTCGTCCGGGACTCACTCAATCGGCGATTGGGAGATCCGTGTAACCGTGCTCGGAAATCAACAAGAGGTCGGACTCAGTGCTCATGTTTTTGAAGAACCGACGAATCGGGGCGTGTTTTGGGTTTGCTTGCTCGTGATTTTGCAAAACGGCGTTTTTCTTTCTCCTAATGGGCCGTCTGAAAGTTTTTGGATCAAGACCTTGTAAGAACCGTTCGAATTGGACATATTAAGGGCGTTGAGAGCGGATCTTTGGTGCTTCTTTTTCGCCAGAAATTTTCTTCTCGAGAGTCTTGGAGACGTGGCTGAGTGGTCGAAAGCGCCTGATTGCTAATTAGGTGAACGGGTCAAACCGTTCCGCAAGTTCGAATCTTGTCGTCTCCGTTTGAAATTTCAATTTCCCCGCTGTTGGATCCTTCCGCCAGCGGGTTTTTTCATGCGCTGTGCTTCTCCAGAAACAGAGCAATGGCAAGGGAAAAAGAACTACGCCCAAAGATCTCGTCCACTTTAAGCGACACCATCGGAAAAACAGCCGGGTTTTGGGCTGTTTCTTGGGCCAAAAGGCAACACGTTCGCCTATTCTCCCTGCTTTGAAGATGCGCAAATCCTGTGCAGGTCGACACTTGGGCTAATTCGAGCAAATCAGCGCCCAAATTGTTCACTTAATGTCTCCTTAAAACACCTTGAGTAAGTTTCCTGCGTCCGATCGGGACGTTTCTGGGCAAAAGAAGCCTGCCTAAAATCGGTGCAATCCTTGGTGTTTGTTCCCGTGTTAGCATTTTCTTAGAGAAAGTCAAAAGTTTTTTTTAATAAGCAATTTACGGCCTTAATCGCTCCTTAACCGCTTCTGCGTGGAGACTGAAGCTATCGCCCGACAAAGTTGGCACAAATAGTGCTATCTAGCGATGCCTGCTTATTTACTACTTACATTTCACCACCATTGAACACCCCGAGAGGAAACCGTGAATCGAACGAAAACCTATCTACTATTTACACTGCTCGCCATCGCAAGCTTGGCTTGCCTGTCTGACACTACTTACGCATTTCAAGACGCTGCTGACGCCGCCGCAGCGGCAACCGAAGCTGTCGGTGAAGCGGCGGCCGACGCTTCGGCTGACGAACCTGCTGCTGACGCCGGATCAGCGACGGCCAACGAATACGACGCCATGTTCGTCGTGAACAACCTGTGGATCATGATCGCCGGTATGCTGGTCTTCATCATGCACCTTGGTTTTGCCACGCTTGAGAGCGGCCTGACGCGCTCCAAAAACACTGTCAACATCTTGTTTAAGAACACGATGATTGTTTGTATTGGATTGATTACATATGGCGTGTGTGGATTCAACCTGATGTACCCTGGTTTTGACACAATTCCCGATGATTGGGACGCGGACAAGCAAGGCGAATACGAATTTGCAGATACTGGGTATTTTAAGTTTGCTGGTTTTGATTTCTTGACCAATGGTCCTGCTCTTGCTGCGGTCGATGGCGACTCAACCCCCGAACAGATCGAAGCGTTCAACGCCAACACGACATCGGATTACGCTGACTACACTCTCTTCACTGACTTCTTCTTCCAAGCGATGTTTGCTGCGACTTGCTGCACGATTGTTTCGGGAGCCGTTGCCGGGCGTGTCAAGCTTGGCACCTTTTTGATCTTTTGTATTCTCTTTGTCACGATCAGCTACCCGATCACTGGATCTTGGCATTGGGGGCAAGGGTTCTTATACCGACTTGGCTTCTATGACTTCGCGGGCTCCACGCTGGTCCACTCGGTGGGCGGTTGGGGAGCTCTGGTGATGGCGGGACTGCTGGGTGCTCGTCACGGCAAATACGTGGACGGTCGCCCGAAGGCGTTGGCTCCAAGTAGCATGCCACTTGCTGCGATCGGCGTTTTCCTCCTTTGGTTCGGCTGG
>CAKZVF010000096.1 GCA_937921995.1 uncultured Pirellulaceae bacterium | reverse complement strand
CCTCCAAAATTTGAGACCTCTTTGCCTCAGCGTATCCGTCCATCAAAGCATGCTGTCTCGCCATGCAGGCTGGAAGAGCCGTTTGACAGTTTCTGACAACAGGCAAAACCACAGCCCGAATCGAAGCCATTTTGCCGATCGCGACAGGCGAGTTTACCGGTCAGCGAAACGTTATCGATTTATGTGGTTTGTCCGAACGATTCGATGGTCGGGCTGGACACTTTGTTTCTGATTTTGCTGGTTGAAAGTAACGAAAGATCATTGCAGAGGGCCTTACAAGCAAATCAGGCCTGCCGTTCGTTACAGCAGTCACAAAACCGAGAGCTTCTATTTCCTCTCAACCTCCTCACCTTTGGATAGCAAAATACCTATGATCAAAAAAACACAACTTGCGATCTTTGCTGCAATCATCATGACATGCGGCATCACGACATGCGGCACATCTTACGGGCAAAACTTCACTCAGCTGACTCCGTCGAGCCTCGGGCTTGGTCAAAACGAAAGTGCCATCAACCAAGTTTTCGATATCGGAGACCAGTTCGGCCACGACGCCTCAGATATTCGACTGCAAGTCACCAATGGGCACACCGCCAATGGATCTGATTTTTGGACCGTCAGCGAAACACAGTCCGCCACTTTCTCGATTCTCAGCAGTATCCCCATCGAGGCATACGTCCAACACGGAGAGAACTTGGGATCATCCGATTTCCAAAACGGCAGCGCTTCGGTGGACGGGCTGATCGCGAATTTGGGAGAAGATTTCACACTGATTTCGGCGCTGGATTCTGATTACCAGCAGACCGTCAACGGCAATGACTATTCCGTTTCCTACATTGGTCCCGACACAGGTGTCTTGGAACGCAACGCCGCGCCTTTCCGCTGGGTTTCGGATCAGCCCGTCACGGGTTTCGATGTCTACACGAACAATTCGTTGGACCTGAACAACAACTACGCGATCGGCTTCCGGACCGCAGCCAGCTCCGTGCCCGAACCATCGGCCACTGCGATTCTAGCGCTGGCGTCGAGCCTGATTCTACTTCGTCGCCGACGCAGCTAACGCCTCGATAAAAAATTTCACGCGATGCAAACTTGGGAGTATCTCCCGAGTGCACGTTCGCAAAAACGAAGCCTGCTCACCGATTTGTTGAGCAGGCTTTTGTTTTGTATTCTTGGCCCAAGCGCGTCAGTTTTCCGGCATCGCGTGCTACGGCAACTGCCGCTGGAAATCGACGCGGTATTGTTCCAGCGGGAGTGGGTCATAGATCCTCAGCGCTGAGGTGCGATTATTGAGCGCCTTCACTTTTCCCGCATCAGGTTCGGGCCCTTCCGCGATCTTGACCAATTTGTTCGTATTGCGTCGTTGAAGATTTGTTGATTTTTTGATGTCCTTGTTTAGACGTTGCAATTGAGCATTGTATGCGGCGCGAATTTGATTGATCCTGCTTTGCTCGACCGCGATTGCATTGGCGATCGCATTTGCATTGGAACGGAGATTGTTGAGAAGGAGATAGTTTTGCTGCAACTGAAACCGGTTGAAGTTGTTGGCCAAGAGGGATCCTTGCAGATTGTTCTGGCCAAATAGCACAATTGATTGGTTGTACTGAATTTGCGATCGCAGGGCATCCATCTCCAAGATCACGTTTTGCAATTGAGCTTCCAACGGCGGTAACTTCTGGGCCACCGCGCTAATCTTCTGCTCGCCTTCCAACTCTAAGGCGTTTCGTTGTTTTTGGATCTGATCCGTCTGCGTCTCCAAGACGTTGTTCTGCTTCTCCAGTGCAGCCTTGGATGCTTTGTCGGCTGCTTCATTTTGCACGATCGAATCATGGACTTCCTGACTTAGATCCTTAAGCAGCTGTTCGTATCTCGCGATGACGGCGTCTGATTGATCGGTCAAAATCTTTCTCTGCCGATCGTCAAGTCCTTCGTTTAGTCGTTCGGTGGTGCGTAGAAGGATGTCCGGGTTACACTGGCCTGCGACAGGGCCGTTAACATAGCCCAGCAACCGCCCCAATCGTCGATACGCCACATCCAGTTTGTCGCGGTCGAACTTCGTCTTCTTAACGGTATCAGCAAACGTTTGCATTTCGATCAGCGCCACGTCGAAATCGTCTTGCAACACTTTCAGCCAGATCAACAAAATGATGGCGTCCAAATTTTTCGGATCCGCAGCTTTGGCAGACTCGGCCACCGCCAGCGCCTCTGACGTGCGATTGTGCTGAAGTCGGTTGACGGCGTAGGCCAAATTGACGTTGGAATCTTTAGGGGCTGCCGCCTCGTACACCTGAACACTTTTGTCGTTGTTCTCAATGCCTTTGTCCCAGGCCTCGTCCAGCCAAAATTTCACCAGTTTACCTTCCTCGACCGGAAGCGCTGGTGTTTGAATCAGCTGCCCATTGGCCATCGCCGCCACGAACATCAGCAGCACCGACGCGATCAAGGTCCGACCAACGGTATGAAAACCAAGTGCTTGAAAAATAGTTGCTATCACGAAATGTTCCCAAAAGTGGTTGGCGTTGCTTGCGTCGCGGTGGCATGATGCCCCGATTCGAGTCCGCCTTGATTAATTATTAGATTTTTTCTCTAGGAAGTAAACGAATTCCCCTCCGCGATTGACAAATATCCAACCTTTGTCAGGCATTTGACGAGACTTTTGCGGCTCAAGAAAAGCCTGCCGGGCGCGAATCTATCTTGCCATCACCGCAACAAAATCAGCATTGACCCAAAATTCGATTCGGAACACATTAACGGTTGGCTGAGGATATCCACCGTTTTTAATCACGCGCGAAACGGCCAGCCCTGTAAGGATTGCAGGGCGCTCCCAACGCCGTACGCTGCCGAAGACTTAATTTTCAATGCAAGGATGCATGAGATGATCCAGAATTCTCGAATCGCTCGTTTCGCTGTCGCTTTCTTTCTACCGGTTGCCGCTGTCGCAACCTCTTTCGGTTTGGGCGGAGATGCGTTTTCTCAAATCGTCAATAGCGCGGCGTTTGAGCAATCCGCTGGCCATTCGATTTTGGAAGTCGCTGGCCATTCGATTTTGGAAGTCGCTGACGAAGAAGAAGCCGCTTCGCCTGAAACCCATACGATGCAATTCAGTTCGGTCGCTCCAACAAAAATCGCCCAAAACGATTCGGCCTATGACGCCCCCGTCGCCCCCAAGCCACGTATGACAGGTGCGAAACCTCTGGCCCCCAATGTGGGCACGTTTGAAGGCGATTCGTCCGGTACCTTTACCGGTTCAAATCCAGTTAGCGACGCGCGGACAAGTCACGACGCGGCCAAGAACCAAGCCCCCCAACTTCAGCCATCGGGCAACGTCAACAGTTTACGCGCTCAGCCCCTGCAACCGGCTGCTCGCCTGCAACCTGCTGTTCAAAACCAAGCCCATCAGCAACCGCAGCGACCAACCAATACTTCGGCCAACCGCGTCAGCGACGCACAATCCCCCAAGTTCAATGACGCCGAGGGATTCGCAAATTATAACCCCGTTGCAACCCAGGCCGCCACCTCCACAACGGTTACCTACAACCAAACGACCGCTCCAGAGGTGCAAGACGATCAGAAAGAAGAACCGAAATACGAATCGGCTTACCTGCACGACCAACGACCACAGCGCGACACAAGTGTTCAGGAGCTGTTCGCTTCATCGGCCAACTCACAGCCGCTGGCGCCGACGGTGAAGCAGGCCAAGGCATCGTCGGACGATCAAAACTTCCAAGTGCGCGAAAAAAACTTCGTCCAACAAACGGCTTACCTGAGCCCCGCCGCTCCCGCACAGCCGCAGTTCCAAAACAACACGTCACAACAGAACAATCGCCAGTTTGGCCAGCCTCAGACAAATCGCCGTGGCCAGCGGAATCAATCTGCCCAACTGGCAACGCAGGGGCAGCGCACGCGACAGCGCGATCTGCCGCGTCAAAACCAATCCCAACCCCGAACGCAGCAAACCCAACAATCGCCAGCGGCCGATTCAAACGTCGCCAAGGAAACAATTGCAAAATTTTCCTTCGACGCGAATCAACAAATCGCTGAAGGTTTACCGATCCGCATGCGTGACGTTCTTCAGCAATCGGCCGGTCGCGCAAGTCGTGCCCAGCTGATCCCACA
This sequence comes from uncultured Pirellulaceae bacterium, assembly GCA_937921995.1. Taxonomy (GTDB): domain Bacteria; phylum Planctomycetota; class Planctomycetia; order Pirellulales; family Pirellulaceae; genus Mariniblastus. Next base: position 2,829 of record CAKZVF010000096.1, on the reverse strand, counting down.
ATATTGGGAGGTCTATTATGACTGGGCTCAATCGGTCAGCGCCAAACACCACTTCGATTGGGTAAGCTCAATCAGCTCCGCCCAAAGAAACGACGCCTCCTCCATCGAAGTTGCCAAATCAAACGCTCAGAATGAAATCACATTCACCGCGATTCAACTCGGTAAGTCCCAAGCCAAAATGAAAGCGCTCACGGGCAATGCTCAACCGATCGTGCCGATGGACAGCCCAACGGTAACCCGCGTCAAAACAAACTATGAGGCATTCAAAAACCGTGGCATGATCGCTCCAAAATTCGAAGGCATCGATGCAACGCTGAAACAGATGTATGAGTTGATCGCCTCTCGCGCCAACACCGTTGCGATGGCCCAAAAGAGTGCCGAAGAAGCTCAACAATTGTACTCCCGTAACCAATCCACCGTTGACCACGTGTTAACCGCCGGTCGAACCTGGCGCACCGCCGAATCGGATTTCATCGCGTCGGTCGTCGAATACAACAAGGCCTACGCTGACTACGCATTAGCGCTTCCCTACGGACGCGGCCCGATCGAAACCGTCGTCAATATGCTGATCGTCAAACCGACCACCAGTGAAAACCAAAACAACCAAATCGCTAACGGACGCCCCAATCTTTCCAACGAATCAGGTTCAAACTCCGTTTCGAAAAACACCACAGCCGGAAATGATTACAGCATCCCCTACAGCGGCGGCAATGCGTCAGGCACAACCTCTGCCGCCGGCGGTCACATGCAACACGCCTCCAATTCCACAGGGCCGCGACCTGACGGACCAAGCGATACCGGACAAACGTCGGCACGTAGTTTGATGCAGGACGCGCGACAACAATCCACCGCCCGTCCCGCCGCTCAATCATCAGGATTCAATGTTGGCGGCCAAGCTTCAGGCGGCCAAGCTTCAGGCGGTCAAGCTTCAACAAGCCGTCCCGAGGGAAACGGAATGACTGAAAGATCCCCTGCGGGAACCAGTTACATCAAACGCCCCTCGCAGTTTCCCGGCCAGCAATCGGCGTCAGGGAGCAGCCCATTTTCATCGGCTGTTGGCAGCCAAGGTTCACCCGCGGGTCAGAGCCAGCCAAACCAACCGGCTCAAAAATCCTTCCAGCAGCGCCCCAACACACAGCTCCCCGCCAGCGACAGAACCGCTGCACGCCCTAATCCTTTCGCCCCTGCCGGATCAGCAAGCGGCGCATCATCGCCCCCGACAACCACGCCCAAGCCACCGACAAGTGGCTCCGGATTCAACTTCGGCGGCTAAACGACACATCAGATGTTGGAGTGCAGAAATCAGCAGTAGTTGATCACCGGCGAACGCAGCTTCCGTGCTCATTCGAACTTAATATTCCCCGGATTCACATCAGCGATGTAGATCCCCATGCTTTCAAAGTGTGATAGAACACTTTGAACGCGTGGCCAATTGTCTTCAAAGTCAGCCGCTTTCATTTTCCGCCAATCGGCCCAGACTTCCGGCGAGTAATCCGGTCGTCGATCAAGGTAAGCTCCGCCAAAATCGAGACAAAACGGCGGGCTCACGATCGTCATTTCGATGGCAAGGCAATCATCGGCGTGGTTAATAAGCATCGGTACTCGTAAACCGAGGACGTGTGTGACTTCGAGATCCTGCAAGCGCAGGTAAACACCCACTTCACGATTGTAAGCATCAAAATTATGGTGAATTTTTACGCCAGTTTGAAATCCAAGCTGGTTGGAATGGTCTATAATTTGACATCGGTAAACGCTACCTTGCGTTCCGGCACCGAGTCTCGAATGGACAAATAATCCGCGTAACTCGGCGTAAGCAATCAGTTGCTGTTCAATTTCCGTATTGGTCATCTAACCATGATATCAAAACAAACCTCCCACCTTCGGGTTGGAAATGGCACATTCTCCGCCAAGGTCGTTTTAAGTCTATACATTGGTGAAACTTGCTATGAACTTGGTCATCTTGGGCCAGGTTTTGCTTTGTTTAGTGAACCTCAGGAAATCGAAGCGCGCGAAGGCGTCATAGAAAGCGCGGTCGATGGCGACTCTATTCGCCAACGCGTGCGATTTACCAAACCAATCAGCAAAACGTCGAAGCGTTTCGAATTTGAATTGGTGCCCGAATCAAAAGTGGAAAACTAAAAATCCCGTAAGATCTCGATAACATCGGGCAAATTTCTTACTGCTGATCTAACTCTGATCAGACAGCGCCACATTTGCAACTAACGCAAGCTGGAAGCGTACTCTACGGACGCTTACCCGATTTTATCTTTGCCAATCCATGGCCGCAGCACTTCGGGGATCGTGACCGATCCATCGGCGTTCTGATGGTTCTCAAGAATCGAAATCAACGCTCGGCTGAGCGCGAACGCTGTGCCGTTGAGCGTGTGAACGAAATGCGTTCCCTTTTCACCCGTCTTCTTAAAGCGAATATTCAGACGCCGGGCTTGGTAGTCGGTGCAATTAGAGGTACTGGTCACCTCGCCCCATTCGCCGGCGTCTCCGCGACCGGGCATCCAAGCCTCCAAATCGAATTTACGATAGGCAGGACCGCCAAGGTCACCCGTCGCAGTATCGACCACGCGATAGGGAACGCCAATCGCGTCGAACAGATCGCATTCAATCTGCCGCAGTTCCTCGTGCATCGCGTCGCTGTGCTCTGGCAGCGTGTAGGCGAACATTTCGATCTTTGTGAATTGATGGACGCGGTACAAACCGCGCGAGGCACGCCCCGCCGCGCCGGCCTCGGTGCGATAACAGTGACTGATACCGCACAACTTGATCGGAAGGTCTTCATCGGTCAGCGTTTGGCCGCTGTATAATCCGCCCAGC
>CAKZVF010000095.1 GCA_937921995.1 uncultured Pirellulaceae bacterium | reverse complement strand
AAGATCGAACTCGGCTGCCAGCCTTTCAAATTCCGTCATAAAGCCGTCGCCATAGAAACCGGCGGCGAACCAGCCTGTTTCCTTGACCGTCATCCAGTCGTATAACGCCGGGCTTTCGGGGACGTAACCGACGGCGGATCGAATTTTGATGCCGTCTTTTTCGCAGTCCATGCCTAGGACCGTTGCGGATCTGGAGTCTGGTTTCTCCAACCCAAGCAACGTTTTGAGCGTCGTTGATTTGCCGGCTCCGTTTTCGCCCAACAGTGCAAAGACAACGCCTTGCGGGATCGTCAACGAAACGTTGTCTAGGGCTTGGGTTTGTCCGTACCGTTTTGACAACCGAGAAATTTCCACGACCGGTTTGAGGGTTTGATCAGCATTCATTCGTTGGACCTCGTTTGGGAATCAGGTTTTAACGTTGTTTTGTTTGCGATTGAGTGCACTTTCGCGGAGCGGAAGGTTACTGTGGGTGTTTCTTTCGCATTTCGGAATTGATCATTTTTAGAATTTCGTCGTCGGTCAGCTGGCTTTGACGTGCTTCGACGATGACGTGCGCGATGCGAGCGCTGATGGCTTGGGAACGCATCTTTTTGCATTGGGCCTTGGCCCCTTTGGCAACGGCAACGCCCGAGCCGCGGACGGTTTCCAGCACGCCACAGTCCTGCAGTTGCCGATAGGCCCGAGAGACCGTGTTGGGGTTGATGGCCAGTTCTTTGGCCATTTCGCGGACCGAGGGCACCATCTGACCGGCGTCCAAACCGCCACTGGCGATCGCGCTGACGATTTGCCGGGCGACCTGTTCGTAGACCGGCACGCCATTGTTGGTATTGATGTCGAAGAAAAATTGAGCCACAGATTCGCTCCCGGTGTCTACTGAACTATCTATCTAGTACAGTAGAGGTGCGGGTTGGCGATGTCAAGAAAGTTTTTGAAAAAATATCTAAAAGCGGTGTCCTGCCACCGCACTCCAAATTGCCAGGCGACAGATGGAGTAAGTCATTTGGAGTGCGGTACCCCCGTACCGCTTTAGAATATTTCAATCCCTTTCAAGACGCCTTGCATGCACGCAGCGCTAACTCGCCGATTGCAGTTTACCGATCATCAGCAATGCAACGCACGTCGGTGCATGCGTTATTTCCCCAGTAAAAACCTTTTGGATCGCCTCATTCAAAGGCATCGTCACCAACTCGATCAGTTCGGTGCCTTCTGGGGAACACTCAGTCGCTGTCAGACCGGTTGCCAGATAAAGTTCCGTTGGCGATTTCATGCAGGTCGTGAACGGATCGACCGTGGTCAGATGTTGCCAAGTGTCAGCGATAAATCCGATTTCTTCTTGTAGTTCGCGCCGCGCTGTCGCGAGTGCTTCATCGCCCGGTTCGATGCCGCCGCTGACGGCCTCCAGCGAATCGCGCCCCACGGCATAGTGAAATTCTTTGGTCAAATAGACGTTCTGTTTTTCATCGAGCGCAACGACACAGACGCCCGGTTTGATCGTGACCACGACGTGCTGGCCGTCTTTCCCGTCAGGCCGGATCACTTGATCGACTTGAAGATCCACGAAAGGATCCGAGTAGACGGTATTTGATTCTTTTATTTGCCAAGGGCCGTATTGCTTCATTTTCTTATATCGTTTGGCCCAAGGGCAGATTAACGCGTATTACGAGAACACACAGTGATATCACTTTGGTGAAAAAAATTGGACTCAGGACCCACCGCGCGATAGGCTAGATTGTGACCGATGTTTCAAGATTGACAACCAAATTGAAATTTAAAAGAGAAGCTTACCGACCCAAAAAATTGACCGACTGATTATCACCTCGCCACCAACTTATCTGGATCCATTTTTGTATTTTACTGTGGAGGAAGAAATGACGACTTGGCTAACCGAAAAAGAGTACCGTCAGAGCGGTGCGATTGCAGTCGGGATGACGATTAATGTCGCCTTTTTGGAGGAGATTAAATCTGATTTCGATTTCCGATCAACGCTGAATAAAGTCTACCAACAGGTCAACAAGCGACCTGACGCGCCCCCACCGGAGATCGTGCGCTGGTTGAACGAACTGCGGGATCAGTTGGAAACGTATTTCGCGCTTGAGGAGTTTTACGGCTATTTTGAGCAAGACGAAGTCACCAATATTCGCGTCTCTAAAATGGTCGCAAAGAAAACGCAGGAACATGAAACGTTATTTCTGCAATTGAGCGAAGTTGTCGACGTGGCCGAACAGATTGTCTACCACGAGTGTTCCAGCGATTTGACGATCGAAGAAGTCCGGCGTTTGTTTGACCGTTTCTGCGAAGCCCTTGCCGATCACGAGCAAGACGAAATGGAGTTGATCATGCAAATGTTCAACGAAGACGTCGGCGTTGGCGACTGAATAACGGTGTCACAATTGCATGAGGCGTTATTGCATTGCTTTTGGGCTGGATGAAAATCGACGTTGGTTTAGGCTAATGGTATTTCCTATCCACAACAGCCCTCGAGAATTCCCCAAGTGTCCGATTTTCCGCCTACCGTTGATGAACTTTTAGAGACTTTTGAAGATCTCCAAGAATGGGACGAACGCTATGATTTTATTATCGATCTAGGTCGAGAGCTGCCCGAGATGCCGGCTGAGTATCAGGACGCAGATCATATCGTTGAAGGTTGCATGAGCACCGTTTGGATGCATGCCCAGTCCGAGGACGCTCAATCGCCGATGAAGATTGACGCCGACAGTGACTCGATCATCGTCAAAGGGCTGATCGTTCTTTTGCTGTCGTTTTACAACGGTCAAACGCCCGGCGAAATTGTGGAGAGCGACGCCTCGGAATATCTCAAGTCGCTGGGGCTGAGCCAACATCTGAGCCCGCAACGCCGCAACGGTCTTTTCTCGATGATCAAGCGGCTGAAGGTCTTGGCCGCGATGGCGGTGGCCTCTTAGCGTTGGCATCCTAGCCGGTGGTTAAGCGAACGAGAAAACTTCCTCGTTCTCGATCAGCATATCAAATTCGAACTTGCCATCGTTCGAATCGCTTGCGGTTTGATACCGACCGAACCAATCGTCGTGTGCTTGGCGAGAATTGAAACTATCTTCTTTTGCACCGGCTAATTTTCCCGCGAATGTTGTCATCGGTTGGATCCGTAGATTGTATGCTTGCTGATCTGCCACAGATGATTGGGCTGGTTGATCGGTGGTCGCCGGCCAGAACGAAGCAAAATTGAATTCAGGTTCCACTGCAACCGGAGCATCAAGAGCAACCACGTCGTTGCTGGTGACGACAACCATCTTTTGTGGTTGAGGTGCCAGTTTTATTACCTTAGGTGCGGCTACTAAGACGACAGGGTCGACGCTAACAGGTTCCGAAATATCAGAGTCCGAAATATCAGAGTCCGAAATATCGGGTTCGAGAATGGCGGTTTCTGCAACAACAGGTTCAGCAACAGTAATTTCTGCAACGATTGGTTCAACAATCACAGGTTCAACAACGATAGGTTCAGCAACGATGGCGTCGTAAGTGATAGGCGCGACCAGCACAGGTACTGAAGGAGGGGTTACGGGCGTCGTAAACATCAGCAGCCCGGAAATTTCTTGGTTCAAGAAAACGTGGACCGTATCAAGCGGCGTGACGCGCGAACTTCGGTCGATGTCGTAAACGTTGTCGATCGGGGCGTAGGTGATCGTCGCGTTGTTTAAACGCGTTCTGATGGTGTCGAACGAGTTAACCCGCACGCGGTTGTTGATGTCCGTATCACCATCGGTGTCGCCGATCTGATTTCCAAAGTAGAACACGTGGTCGCTGGATAAATTCGAATTTGAATTGGCCTTCAGCGTTACCTGCAGCCATTGGTTTTGGATCGTGTTGTCGGCCCAGGTGAGCGTGATTTGATCGCTGCCACCAGCACCCGCGCCAGGCAAAAATTCAATCCCTGTTGCGGCCGTCAGCATGGGCCAAGCCGCGGGGTTGTTGTCGTTGCCAACGCGGAACTCAAAGTCATCGACCGTGGGCGTACCCGAGAATCCTTCGACATCGATGATGATACCGTTGATGCCGCGATTGTAGTTCGAGTAGTTGCTGTACTGGGTGGCTTGCCCGGGTAACACCGCCAATTTATCGGTGGCAATCGCGGCGCGGTGATTGCCGGAGTCGAAAAAGGAGTCTTTGTAAAACAGGTGCTGCCCGACAACGCCAGACGCCGCAACTCCATCAATGGTTACCGTAACACTGGCGGTATCTGACCCGCCGCGGCCGTCGCTGACGACGTAGCTGAAGGTATCGCTCCCGCTGAACCCCGGTGCAGGTGTGTAGGTGATCGTCTGGTCCGGATTGACTGTGACTTGACTGTTGCCGCCGGTGATGACCTGGCGAACGATGGAAAAGTCCCATGTGAAATAGTCATTGCCTGCGCTTGATCCACTGCCAGGGCCGTCAGGACTAACGCCAACGTAGATCGTTGTTCCGGCCGTTAGAAATCCAATGGACGTATCGAAGCTGCCGGAACTTTCTGCGGCGATACTGCCGATCTGGCTGACCGAGTTCCCCACGTGCAGCAGAACGCCGACACCATCTCCGAAGGTTCCGCCGCGATTGAGAATACTGTTGTCGATGCTGTACTGTCCGTCGGTGGGGACGGTGTAGGCAGCGATGGTGAGCAGATCAAATGGTTCACCGTTATCAATGCCGCCACCGGGATGGCCCGAAATAGGAGCCAAATTCAGAAATTGTTCTGACGTTGGACGGTAGGCCGATCCGTTGGCAGGCATGACGGAGTAGTTATTCGCGTTTCCAAAGGTCCCGTTTTCGTTCCACAAATATTGCCAACCCGCTGCTGGTGTGCCGGTTTGGAAATCATCAACGTAATCGGCCACAACGACTGTCGGATCTGAAGAACCTGAATTCACAGTCAACGAATCGCCATCGTTGTCGCTGTCGTTGGAAAGTACTTCAATATTGACCGGAGTACCCACTGTCGTGACCGCCTGATCATTGACGGCGTTGGGGTTGGTCGAAGCGAAAGGCTCCATGTTAATATCGCTGGAACTGGTGAACGCTTTGACATAGACGTCTCCATTGACGACCGTAAACGTGGTTTCGCTGGCCGATCGCAGTTCATCCAACGTGGTCGCTCGACTCATGTTTTGGGGTCTGAGCGTATTGCCAAATCCAACAAACCTCAGCACCGTCGCATCAGCAGGACCGGTTCGGGTCCAATATCGAAAATCGAATCCGTTGCTCAGCGATCCACTGGCAAGGCTGATCTGGTAGTCATTGCTAGGGTTAAGGGTGCCGCCAGATTGGTTTTCGCCAGTCTTGATGTGAGTATTTCGGCGTGAGGAACCTTCGTCGGTAATCTGATCTCCGTCCGGTGCGGTCACACGAAAGCGCGAGCCATCATTGTTGGGATCAAAGTGAAGCATCGCATAGATATCATCGGTCACCACGGCGTTCCATCCAGCAGGCCGAAAATCGTCGGCATCGTAGAAGAACGGATGGTTCGACACGACCGTGCTGCCAGCTCCACCTCCGACATGCCCTGTCAGTGTGCCATCAGCGTCATAGATGGACGCCGCAGAGAAATCAAAAGGCGATGTTTGTGACGAACTACCTCCTTGCGTTGCAACGCTTACATGGCCTCCGCTACCATCGTTTTCGAACGAGGTATTGGTCATGACATGACTTGTGTGTCGCAGCGCCGATCCGTTAGTTCGAAACGTATGCGCATTGCTGGCCGCGAAGCCGGCAAAGTGGGTGCCGTCGAGCGTGTTGGCTCCGTCGTAAATCGTATGGCCGGTTACAAAGTCAGACGTATCCGCGTTGCCGCGCGAATGGCCCACATAAAGGGTGTCTGTAATCCGTTGGGTAAACGTAATGAAGGTTCCGATGTTGCTGTCGGCAATACGATTGTCGTGAAAGTTCGCATCAAAGCCACGATGGTAAATCGCCACATTGTGCTGGTAAGCCGTGAAATTGTTGATCTGCGGTTCTTGCGATGGTAGCCAGTTGTCACCCGCGAAATTCGCCTTCAACGTCGCACCCACCGGCACTTCCAAATCCGAACCGCGATCAAAATTCAATCCGGCCGGTGAAGAATGCGATGAATTGAAATCGAACTGCCGCAAATTGATGCGGTCAGGTCGGACATTGCTATACTGCGGGTCACTGGCCGAAACGCCAATCGCGCTGCCGGGGAGAATGAACCAAAATCCGGTTCCTTGACCGCCGGCACTAATATTTCCCACCCAAGTATTGTCGGGGTTGGTAATCCAGTAGGCGGCCGAACTGAGAAATCGAGAGTTGTTTTGCCCAACGTGGTCGTGCGTGTCGACAACGAAGGGGTCGTTAGGATTGGGCTGTGGCGTCCCGCTGGTGGTGCGGCCGACCTGATGGATGCCGAACGCAATATTCCCACGGTACTGGTTCCCCGTTTCGACGCCGTCTTCCATGAAGAATCCGTGACCGTGAATGTCGTGCAGCACGACGTCTTGAATCAAAACATTGTGCGTGCCGTGAATCGTCAGCCCGCGATTGTTGGAGTTTGTGATGCTGGCACCGCGTATTACATCACCCGAGCGATCGCCGGCGAGGTGCCAGTGAATAGGGTACCGGCCCACTCGCGCCGTTTGGCCCATGCGGTCAAGTTGAACACTGTCGACGGTGATCTGGCCGGCGGTCTCCATGATCATGATGTGACCACCAAAACCGTCTCCGGTGCCCGCGTTGAAACGAGCCCGGTCGCCAAATGAATTGTCGGTGTCTTGCGAAGCGAGCCCCTGAACTTTAACGTTGCGGTTAAGCAACGCGACTTCGGCACGCAGATCAAGGTCCCACGTTCGAGTTGCGTTGCTGTAAGTTTCGATCTCTCCATAGTGACGATGATTGAGCGCCTGATTTAGCGTGATGCGTTTGGTTCCATTGCCCAGATCAACGATCGCGGTGATCGTGCGGACCTCTTCGTCATCGTAGTCTTCACTGGAACTGGCGATGACGATTTGGTCGCCGACCTCCCAGTTGACGCTGCCATCAGCCGCATCGGTGTCACCGTCAAAATCTCGATCGACGGCGTTGGCGACGATGATTTGGTTTGAGTTCGCATTTGCGGTTGCCGCCAGCCGCGTATAGGTCAGCTTTTGTTTGCCAAAGAACTGCAAACGTCCTCCACCGGCGGCCATCAGAAAACCATTGTTATCAGTGATCGGCATCGCAACGCCTTCAATGTTGAAGGTCTCCGTTGGATCGGTTCCGACCAAGTTGATCACAAAGTCATTCGAATCATATCGGTTGGCCGCCGTTCCAATTTGAAACACACCACCGCTGTTGACGTGAATCCAGTCCGACGTCAGTGACTTGTCGACGCCCGGGGATTCGGTGGCAAGCAGCATGCCTTGGATGACCAGTTCTTTAGCGTAGTGGTCGGTGCCGTCCAGAAGAACCGTGTTGCCTGAGGGAATGATAGCGCGCGATGTGTTCGACGGTAAGCCATTGCTCCAAACCGTGGCGTCGGTCCAGTTACCTGATCGGGTTGCGGTTGTGGTCGAATTGGTAACCGGTACGGGCGCGATGGTTACGAACTCCGGCGGCTGGCTTAGCATCAAATCGGCACCGGCGGCAAGCAATTGACGAGGCTCAAGCGCACAGTAGTGCAAGCGATTTAAGACCGTTCTGGTCTTGGTGCTTGGACCTTTGAAAAGACTTTTGGAATCGCGCGATTGCATGGTGGGGTTCCGATAGAGTTTCCAAATCATGGCGTCGTCGGGCGCACAGTGGTTGCGACCAAGTTTTGGCTAACACCAAGAAAGTTCACAGATTGCCCGAGTTAAGGCAGATGCGGCTACATAAAGAGACTCGCCGCCTCACAATGTTAACAATCGCCAAGTGCAAAGTCAATCTTATTGTCGTCCAGTACAGGCCACATTGACGCGTTTTGGCTTACCTGTACGGGTTGACCGTTGCCTGCCAGTATTGAGAGCAAACGTTCGGAACCTGATTCACGCTTTGGAGAATTCCACCGCCACCGCTGTAGAGCGCGTGAGGCGTGCTTAAGGCATCGAATAAAAGAATTGCTCAGCGACGATCTTGTCGTTGACGACATGGAAGACGCAGATTTCTTCCATTTGAATTCTTCCGCCTTCTTTGAATGTCACGTCGAAGGACATGGAACAGGAAAAATGATCGCCTGCCACGATCGGGTCGGAGACGGACCCGCTGTGAAATTCTTCGACATTGCTAAACCAATCAATACTCTTTTGAGTGACCGCAGCTTTGCCTTCGGTGATCGGTTGAGGTGCATTGGGATGTTCGGTGCTCACGACATCATCAGCGTACAGCAACTCCAACGCCTCCATGTTTTTATTTTCGCGGCACAGGCTTACCAATTGATTTGCAACGGATTCAGTACTCATTTGATTCTCCCGGTTGGTGGTAAAGGTTCCGAAAACGTTTCGAATCACGGGCTTTCAATTACCGTGAATTTTTACTTCAGTAATGCTGCCTAGAACACGTCTTTGTTATACATCAATATCCGACGCATCTTCAGCGCGTTCCATAATGAATCGGAAACGGGCTGACGCATCGCGGCCCATTAGATCACTGATCACACGGTCGGTTTCCAATTGATCGTCGACTTCGACCTTTAGCAATTTACGGGTTTCGGGATTGAGCGTGGTGTTCCACAGCACTTTGGCGGGCATCTCGCCAAGGCCTTTGAAGCGTGTGATTTCAGGGTTGGCGCGGCCGGAGTGTTTCTCAAGGATCTCGGCGCGGTGATCCTCATCCGCTGCCCAATGCGTTTCTTTGCCAATATCAATGCGGAACAACGGAGGCACCGCGATGAACAGTTTTCCCGCGGTGATCAACTGCGGCATGTGGCGGTAGAAAAACGTCAGCAGCAGCGTCG
>CAKZVF010000094.1 GCA_937921995.1 uncultured Pirellulaceae bacterium | reverse complement strand
CAATCCGGCCATGACCAACCGGTCTGTCTCGACGCCCGTCCCTTCTTCCACACCCGTTCCCAGATTGATCAAATTACCGGTCACGTCCAACGTTCCGGTAACGTTCGTGCGAGCGTTGAGACTATCGAGCACATTGAACTGACCCAACCCAGCGCTGATGGTCAGGTTATTGGCGCGACTGTTGCCCGTCAAAAGAACGGCGGTATCCTCTTCAATGAAGACGTCTCCGCCTGAGTTGACCGTCAGTGAACCTGAGTTGAATCGTGCGTCGAAGTCTCTGCCGGTGTCGACACCGCCTGCAAAAATATCGCCGCGATCACCGATGGTGATTGGGTCGTCATTTAGCGCGGTGAAGGAAGTGTTTCCAAAGACATTGATTGTCGAATTCTGACCGTCTTGGATCGCCCCAGCAGATTGGATGCGGGCAACCGTTGCCGTATTTTGACCGGCAATCAACGTCGCATCATCTTCGGTGATGTTCACCAAGCCATCTGCTTCGGGAGCCGTATTGAATGTCAACACGCCAAATCGAAAATCATCATTGGCCTGATTCCCCAGAAGAATATTATCACCCAGGAATCCCATCGACCCTTCCACGTTCATGGTCGCCGAAGCGGAATTGGTGATGTCACCGGTCGAGTTAATGATCGAGGTTCCCAGACCGGCAGTGCTCGCGTTGACAATGTTCGTGCTGCTGTCCTCGTTCAAACGGAAAATAGTTTCGGTATCGAATTGAATCGAACCTGCGTTGAACTGGTCGTTACGCGAGTTACCAATATTCACCGCCGATGCGGTAAACTGTGCCAACCCACGGATGTTAGTGTAGGCTCGATCGTCATCGGTGATGGTTCCGGTGGATCGTAGATCCATGATTCCGGCTTCGTTCTTGCGTTCAATGATGATCAGATCAGAATCGGCTTGAAGTTCGAACCGATTGGTTGCGAAGAAGAACAACTGCCCCGTTTCGAAATTGTCACCGGCTTGAGCGCCCAAGAAAACGTTATCCGCGGCCAAACCAGTCTGACGCGTCACATCAATCGAGGTATTGGCGCCGTTTGTGATATTTCCAATCGAACGCGATGTCCAAGAACTGGCTCGGTTTTCGCCGACGACATTGGTGTTTGATCTTTCGCTGATTGAAACATGGCCATTGGAGGCAAAGGTCACACTGCCCGCGTTGAAGGTATCGGTGCCGTTGTCTCCCAATCGAATTCGATTGTTGGCTTCCAGTTCCGCCAAGCCATCAACCGTGATCGTTGTCGTTCTGCCGTCAAAAATCGCACCCGGTGTCGACAATCGAAGTGACTGAGCATTGGTCGTAAGCAGAATAATGTTGGAGTCTTCCTGAAGCTCAACCGTGCCAGAGGCATCGAAGGACGTTCGGAAGAAGTTGGTCGTCTGGTTGTCAGAACCCAATGCAATATTGGTGCCTGAGAAACGACCGTCACGTGCCACAATAATGTCAGCTCCGGCAACATCGGTGACAGAAGTACCTGCGGAGACAATCAAATCACCCGCGGACTGAATTCCCGTGAAGACAATTGCGTTGGCATCACTGACCACAATGTCATTGTTGATTGATCCTGTCGTCGTTGCGTTGAAACGAAAGAAATCATTCGCGGCATTGTCTAATCGGATCGAGTTGTTGCCGGCGTTGATGGTTGTTGTTCCGCCTACGACCAATCGGCCGCCGCCGCTGAGGGCTCCATCACCAATTCCGCCACCGCTGCCATCGAGCGTGACGTTGAATGCTTGGTCGACGTCATAGCCGCCCAGTACGGAGACTTGATTGACGTTGCTGACCACCACGTTGTCCAAGTCACGTCCGGCGGCATCTGTGAAATTACCATTGAGCACCAAAGACTGGCCACCGACGCCGCTTTGACCGACGACGGTGATCTGACGGACGGCGTTGGCCGATAGCGTGCCGGTGCTGTTGCCGCCAAGCACTTGACTGCTACCGTTGACGGTAACATTTTCATTGGTGACGTTGATGATGGCCGTATCGTTGGCCTCGGTCAAAGAAACGGTCAACACGCCCGAAGCAAACGCGGCTGTGGTGGCCAAAACTCGGCGTTCTTCGAGCGTACCGTAGCTGACTCCCGACTTGCGGGGGCGTTTGACTTTCGATCTGCGGTTGAACGATGTCGTGTGTGATGGGGTCGATAATTTTTTAAAGAAAGAGCGCATGAGATTGGGCCTCCGGGTCACAATAAAATTCTGGGTAGTCTAAGCGTGGTGAGTCAAAATTGTGAACTCAGCGAGATAGGCGACCGCGCCTAAAAGCGGGATGAGTCGACTCAAGTTGTGTTTTCAATGTTGCCCTGGATCTTCGCGCTATGTAGGTCGTGAGGATTCAGGTGTGGCGGGAAGCAACTCTGCCAAAATCTATCTCTGCATCTCCCGCAAGCCAGCTTCGCCAACGTTGGGTCCGACGGAGTGCTAGCTATTTAGGTACGGCGTATAACCGATCCAAAAAGTGGAATCGGCAAAGCGTATTGAGAACAATAGGAAATTTCGATACCATCCGCCGCCGCCGCATGAGCAAATGATCTTTCGGCAAAGGAAAGCCGACTCAAATTTGCGCGATTCGGCAGAAAATATATTTACAGCCCCGACGCTGAATTACCGGAAGTACATGCAGAACTTTGACATCAAACGCAATGCTAGGAAGTGCTGTCAGAGCGAAAAAACTTTTCGTCCGGGCGATTGTTTTTATTCGGAATTGGTGGAAACCGAAGATGGCCAACTTCAGCGGAAAGACTATGCCGAGGACCAGTGGTCGGGCATGGCGGAGAACGCCATCGGCTGGTGGAAACAAACGGTTCCCGAATTGGAATCGGGGAAAATTTACTGGGCCCCAGACGATGTGCTGCTGAGCTACTTTCGGTCGTTGATGCAATTGCCGCAGCAAGCCGAAGCCGCTTTTGTGATGGCGTTATTGTTAGTGCAAAAGCGTTTATTGACGCTGCAAGATTCAGTTTTGGAGGACGAGACGAAGCTGGTGTTGCGTGAAAGAGAATCTGGCGAAGTTTTTGAGGTTCTCCAACAAAACATCGCCCCTGAACGTATTAAGGAACTGGAAGAACAGCTTTGCCTGAATTTATTCTCAGATCAACCTTTCGTAGAAGACGATGCCGATAGTTAGAAATGTTTGAAGTACCGCCCACCCCACTGAGCCGCGGTTGAACCAGAAAAAAAAGGCACTGCGTGTAGGTCGGGCAAACAAACCAGCGGCTAGCGCCCTGCCGCTCACTTTACAAACTGAGCCGCAAGGCGCTAGCCGCGGGTGGCCAAGCGAAGAACAGTAACATCGGGAAAACGCTAATTAACAAACCAGCGGCTAGCGCCGCTCACAAAAACTGGAAAGAAACCACTTGCCATCCATTGAATCATCACCGAAAAAAACCACACTATTGGTGCTGCGATTTTGGATCGTGTTGGCGTTGGTCTGGGGCAGTTTCGGCTTCGATCTGTGCTCCTCGGTAGAGGCTCAATGGTTTAAGGGCTTTCGCCGCCCGGCAGCGCCTGCGATCCCCGCGGCCTTCAACGGCGTCCCAACCCAACAGCAATTGCTTCAGCGATTGTCCGCGCAGACCGCGGCGGTCAAACAAGTGGACGCCAGTGTCAGCGTCGCGATCAAAGGCGCTCCCAAGCTCAAAGGCACGATTCAAATTGAACGGCCATTGCGTCTGCGGCTGAAAGCGGGCGTGCTGGGCGTCGACCAAATGGGCGTCGATGTCGGTAGTAATGATGAACTGTTTTGGATCTGGACCCGAGCCGCCATTGGTGGCCAGTCTCCCACGTTGATGTATGCCTTGCATGAACAGTTCAAACGATCAAGCGGCGCTGTGCGTCAAGCGATTCCGCTGGAGCCGAACTGGTTGATCAACGCGCTGGGGCTGGTCGAATTTTCAAAGGACGATTTCCACCAAGGCCCCCTACTAACTCCCGAAGGACGATTAAAACTAATTACCGTCAGCAACGCCGATTCGGGGCGGCAGTATCGCATCACGCTGATCGACGCCACGCGCGGGCTGATCGAACAACAATCAATCTACGACGAGAATCGCAACCTGATCGCTTACACTAATTCGACGGGCTACAAGTACTATCCCCAGCACAACATTAGCCTGCCCAACAACATCGAAATGCACTTGTTCACCTCCGATGGGCAGGAACAAGAACTCACCGTGACCACCACTGGCTACAACATCAACAGCCTCTTCGGCGACCCCCAACGCATGTGGACGATGCCTCAGCCAACCAACGTGCAGCGCATCGACCTCTCGCAAATCGGTGGGCAGCCGCAAAGAAAAGCGCCGCGATTAGCCGCACCGCAAAGCAGTGCGCGTCAGCCCGCCGCAGCGGTGCCGGCGTATCCAACGTTTCCTACGCCGCCAACGTCAATGCCGCAACCTTCAACGCAGCAACCTTCTTATGGCGGGTCACAGATGCGGCCGGCCTCCACGTCGCGCAAACTGCAAACGCAACCAAGTTCCGGAAATTGGCGAAGTCAGCTCACGGGGCCGAGGCCTTAACAAACCGCCGCTTTGCTGCCAGCCATGGAATTTCGCAGACGCCTGAGCCCGCCGAGGTAGCCGCAACGGACAATTGGAAAGTGCGGGCGACGAAAATTCGGTTTAATAATCGTGCAAACGCTTCCGATACTTCAAAAAGCTGTCTCCAAAGCGTCGTTTGCGCCACCATGTGACGCTCTGCCGCCTAGCTTGACACACACAAAAGACAGCCCTAATATCTTACGTAAGTTAACTCGGGTTTGATTCAGCGAGACTTTTCCGCCGGTAGTTCTGGCAGGGAGGTGGGCTCTGCGATAGACGAGCCGTCCGTTGTTTTGGATAACCCGATGAGTTTTTTTCATGTTTGGCCGCTAAGGTCAAAACATTTTTGCAGGAGATTTTAATGACTCATGTTGTCACCGAGCCTTGTGATGGGTGCCGATACACCGATTGCGTTGTGGTTTGCCCCGTTGAGTGTTTTTACGAAGGCGACACGATGCTGTACATTCACCCCGATGAGTGTATTGACTGCGAGGCTTGCGTGCCTGAGTGCCCTGTCGAAGCAATTTTCCACGAAGACGAAGTGCCCGAAGAATGGCAAAGCTTCGTTCAAATTAATGCGGACAAGTCCGAAGAGTGTGAGAACATCACAGAACGCAAAGAACCGCTGAAGAAAGACTAAGCGTCGCTTCAGAACCAAGCATTCAATAGACCAAAAGAGCCAGCCTTACTAAAGGTTGGCTCTCTTTTCATATCGAGGACGAGGCCACAACAAGTTTAACGACTAGCCGGAAGGCGTCCGTGACTCCCTACGAGGTCGCCTGCCGGCTTGTCGTTAAACGAGTTTTCGTCGACTACTTTCAGCGTTTGAAAAACTCTTCGGGCGTGATCCCGTAGGAATCATAAAACGCCGATTCAAAATTCCCGTCTTCACGAAGCTTCTTAACCAGAATCTTGAACTGGCGGCTCTTCCCCTGAAGCATCTCCACAAACCGGAAACCGACCAAGGCTGCTTGATCGGCCGCCATCGAGTTGCCCAAAAAGTCATCCGGCTTCTTCATCGACGCCAGCGCGGATTGGGAATCCAATTGCCATTGCTGTACGACGGGGTCACGTCGGAACATTTTGGACGCCACCCAATATCCCATGCCATCTGCAAACCAGCGCGGCACACTGGCATCCCAGTTGGCAACGTGGACCGAGGCAATATCGCGCGCCAGCGATACCTCGTAATCCGAAACGCCATCTCGAATGCCGCACAATAAAGCAATATGGGCGATCGCGGTATCAGACTGCCAGCTGCTGACCAAGTTCTTCGCAAAAGTACGTTTCTCAACCATGCGTCCGAATTCGGCAAAATCGTAACGCTTATCGACCACGAATAAGGTCGTGTCGCCTTTTACAAACGGCGCCGAAGAGGGCGCATTGAGTATCTTTTGAATCCGCGTTGCGATGTCTTCGGCAGCGTTTCCGATGTCTTGCAACCGATTCGTCGACCCGGTACCCACGATGTGAAAGTTATCTGTCGTGACCGACGAAGGCGCGACATCTGAGAGGGCCAATCGCCAGGTTTCCCCTGATGTCTGCTTCCGCAGTTCGGTCAATCCTGGATGATCCAACGAATTGGCCAACCCTTTTGCGGCCACAGTTTTCAACGTCAAACGCACGTCCGCCGGATCGAATTTAGCGCCTTCGTCAATCCACTTGGCCACCAGCGCGATCAGTTTGTCGTCCAGTTTCCCCGTTGGTGGCATGACATCGCGATCTTCGCCTTTCAAACGTAATACGATTTCGCTGGTGGCGCTTTTGCCGGGCGTGAAAGCCTTCCCGCTGTCGCCGCCTTGAAGAATTCCAGCAAAGTTCGCCATGTTAAAATTACCGCGCGGATTGCGCGCGATGTGACACTCCGCACAATTCTCCAAGAGAATCGGGGCGATGTGCAACCCGAACGAGACGGTCTCGTCACCGGTCGGTTTCATCGGTCCACGCGGCATCGCTTCGGAAGCCATCGGCGCGGCCGGCGCTGCGAAGGATGCCAGATTCGCGTTGGGGTTGTCACCGTCAAACTCCGCGCCTTGATTCACCCATTGTTTGAGAATCTCAAGTTCGCTTTCAGAGACCTTGAGGTTACCCTTGGGCATTTCTCCAGTTTCAATGACTTCGATGAAGCGACTATCGTCGGCCACACCGTACGCGATCATCGCGCTGTTGTCTAAATTGCGAAAGCTGGCCGCGCTGAAATTGCCTCTGTTGCCGCGGACGTGGCAATTGCCGCATTTACTGATCAAGATCGGTGCAACCTGCGAAACGAAGCTGACCTTACCGCCGCTGGTTGCCGAAGGTTCTGGCAGTGCCTCCAGCGGCTTCAATGTTTGCCCTTTACCGCTGAGCAGCTGATGCGCCTTGGCCAGTTTCCTATACGTGCCTTTAACCACTTCGATGGTTCTGGCGTCTGCTGATTCGGTCAGGTCTACCATCGACTTCTGGGCTTCACCGATCAACCTTCCGCTCTCATCGAATTTCTCGTCCTTGAACAATCGACCGGCGGCAAGGATCGCTTTGTCGATGTCACGAATCTGTTTCCGCACCTCCGGAGGCAATGGTTTCGTGGTTTGCGCGGGCGTTTGGGATGTCCAAGACGACATCACCACACCGATCACGATCATTATCCCAACAGGTTTTCGCAGTAGCTTCCAAAGCAGCATAACGACGCTCTTATCTTTCTCTAACATGAACATTAAAAAACAGCAGTAGGGATTAAGCGATCGAGGCCGCGAAGATCAAAACCCCCACCAAGATCGCAATCATCGAAATGACCACCGCAGCAATCAGCCAAACCGGTACCTTCTTGGCTCGCCGACGCGTGCGAATTTTGGGCGCAACGGTTGTCGTTTTTTTGGAAGCCACTGCCGCCCGAGCGAGCGCCTTGGACGAGGCGGACGCGTTGGGATCATCGACAACCGCCGAGGTATCAATCGCAAACGGAGAATCCGATCCAGCGCCTGCCGCATCCGCCACCGTTGCAATCGCCAGTTCGTCGGTGGCAGACGAAGAGGAATCAACCAAATCGCCGATGTCGCCGTTTACGCCAGCCGAAGATACTCCGGATACTTGATCACCGCCGGCCCCCACTGACGCCGTCTTTTGCGCCAGAAAACCAGTGAGGGCTTGCCGTAAATGTTCGCAATCACGATAGCGTTCATCGGGATTCTTCCGCATCATCTTTTCGCAAATCTTCACCAACTCAGGAGGTAAATCAGAGCGGACTTCTAATAACGATTTTGGTTCTTGCGTTTGATGCATCGCGATCCGCTGCGCCAAACTGCCTTCAGAGAACGGCGGCTTGCCGGTGAGAAAAAAGTACAGCGTGCAGCCCAGCGAATAAATGTCCGCCCGGTGGTCAACGTTGTGACTGTTGACCGCTTGTTCGGGAGAAAGGTAGTCCGCAGTCCCCATGACCTTTTCGTTGTGCAGCACCGTCAGGGATTCTTCTTCCTCTTGCTGGAACAAAGCCAGCCCCAAATCCAGGATCTTGACCACGCCGTCTTGGGTACGCAGTAGGTTGGCCGGTTTTATGTCGCGATGCACCATACCTTTTTCGTGGGCGTGCATCAGTCCATCAGCCGCCTGCAACACATAATCGGCCGCAACTTCAGGGCTTAACGGTCCATCATCTTTGACGACCTCATAAAGGTCCGATCCCTTCACGTGCTCCATCACCATGAAGTGGGTGTCCGCTTCGCTGCAAATGTCGTAGATGCGAACGACGTTGGGGTGATTGAGCGCCGCGGCGGCCTTACCCTCGCGATAAAACCGATCCAGATAGCTTTTATCAGAGACCCGTTTACGCGGCAGAACTTTGATCGCGCGGGTCTGCTGGGATACCTTATGTTGAGCCAGATAGACGCTGCTCATACCACCGGTGCCCAGGTGCCCCAGCAGTTTGAACTTGCCCAGAAAGAAGCCTTTGTACTTGCCGTCCAAAAGTTTATCGACGTGCCAGCGCGTGATCAGACCAGAATCCACCAGGTGAGACGCCAACTTTTCCGTGTTGACTTTCTCACCGTCAGCGATGCCCGCCAATTCCGTCAGAGCAGACTTCAAGCTGTCGTCGGCAACGATCCGACTCTTTTCCAGCAGCGAGAGAAAACTCTTGGCGCTTTGTTCCGCCATCTGTATCAGACCTCTCAACGAAGAAAAATTCGGTACATCAAAAATTCCGTTCCATCGGTAAGCTTCGCTTGCATGAGCCAGCCACTATAATGAAGCCTTGGGGAATCGACTTCGGTGGGGCTCAACTAGTTTAATGCAATTCGGTGTAATGTGCATTGTTGGTGGTGAAAAACAGCGTTGTTCGCGGCAATTCCCCGCTTTTTGCTTACGTTCAGATCGCCATGTCGCAATTATACCGAATCATCCGTTTAAAGGAGCAACCACCGTGGATCATCTTGGCATGTTCGCCAAATTCTGGACGCCAGGGCAAGTCAAAACGAGGCTGGCGGCGACGATCGGCGAAGTATTGGCCGCTCAGGTTTATCGCGCGATGCTGAATTACCTGGTGGACAGTTTGAACGCCGTGGGTGATCAGCGCACCATCGCCTGCACGCCTTCTGACAAACTGCCCGAGTTCTCAACCGTCACCGCGACAGCCAGCGCAGCGTGGGCAATGATTCCACAATCCGGCGGTTCGCTGGGCCACCGCATGACGCATTTCTTTGAATCCTTATTCGCCGCCGAAACCGACGGCGCGTCGGATGCGAAAGTCATTTTGATCGGTTCGGATTGCCCCACGATTACGCCCGCGCTGTGCGACGATGCCTTTGAGCTGCTGCGGGCCCATGATGTGGTGTTGGGGCCAACGCCCGACGGCGGTTATTACTTGGTGGGGATGGCCGAAAAATACCAAGACGTTTTCTCGGGCATCACTTATAGTACCGAATCCGTTTTGGAACAAACGACCAACAAGATGCGAGACAACAACATCAAATACGCGCTGTTAAAGCCTTTAGAGGACATCGACGAGTTCGATAATTTGGTTTCACTTCACACTGCGATGCTTAAAAACCGTCAGCCCGATCAAGCGGCTCTGCTGTCGGTGATCGAGCGCGCTGTGGTGGCAGGGCAATCATCATGAAAGTCGCAATAGTTGGCGGCGGCGTAATTGGATTATCGCTGGCGTACGAATTGAACCGGCGCGGCCACGAAGTCGTCGTCGCCGAACGGGGCCGGATGGGCCGTCAATCATCGTGGGCAGGCGCGGGCGTGTTTCCCCCCTCCAACATCGACACCGCGATTCACCCACTGGAGCACTTGGAAGCGCGATCGGATCAGCTTCATCCAATCTGGGCCCGGGATCTAAAAAAGCAAACCGGCATCGACACCGGATTCCTGCGCTGTGGTGGTCTATATCTGGCCCGCACCGTCGGTGAAAAAGCCGCGCTTTCGGCCGTCGTCGGCGAATGGCAAGAGCGTGCGTTCGAAGCCGTGCAATTGACTCCGGCAGAGATGGAAACCAGATTCGGGGACCTCGGCTGCGCCGGCGATGAAAAGTTAATCGCATGGTGGCTGCCGGGCGAGACGCAGATCTGCAACCCGCATCATTTAGAGGCACTGGTCGCGGCTTGCAAAGCGGGCGGCGTCACCCTGTTGGAAAACTGCGGCGACGTTCGTCTTGATCAGGCCGGTGAAACGGTCAAGGGCATCATCCTCCCCGATCATGACCAACAAACGATCACTGCCGACGCGTACTGCATCACCGCTGGAGCTTGGGCGCAGCAAATCGTCAGCGCCCTTCCCATGGTGCCGGTGCGCGGCCAGATGCTGCTGTATAAACTCGATGCGGCCCCCTTCACCACGGTCGTCAACGAGGGCTCGCGTTACTTGGTGCCGCGCGCCGACGGCTATGTGCTCTTTGGAGCCACCATCGAAGAGGCCGGTTTTGACACCTCGACAACGCCCGAGGGGCTGGCCAATCTCAAACAGCATGCTCAGGATCTGCTGCCGGCGCTGACCGAGGATCGTTTGGTCAAGTCTTGGGCGGGGCTGCGGCCGGGAACCTTTGACGGGTTTCCCTACATCGGCCCGCTGGCGGGCCACGACAACGTGTTCATCGCGGCGGGACATTTCAAAGCGGGACTGCATTTAGCACCGGCCACCGCCGAAGTCGTCTCTGATCTGATCGAACGAAAAGAACCCACAATCGACCTCCGTCCCTTCGCTCCGTCACGGGCAACGATGACGCAGTAGCGCATATGCCCTCGGCTTGCCGCATTTTTTAGTCCGGAGGACGATACAAAAACTGCCGGTGGCATCAGCCACCGGACCCGCCAAAGGCTGAACTTCAGCCCAGCGGGCGGCACAAACATTTGTGTCGCCCGCTGGGCTGATTGGCAAAGTCAACTGTTTCCGGTGGCTCACGCCACCGGCAGTTCATGTGACGCCCGCTGGGCTGAAGCAGCTTCAAATCAACTCCCGTTCGTAATAGAAGTTTGAAGTTGTTGGCTTTTACAAGTTTGGCTATCAGGGAGCCGGTGGCGATTGAGGCTCAGCGGGAATTTGCTTTATCTTTAAAAGGCAATGCCATGACGATTCTGAATCGGCAACTTCGGTGAACGGAATTCCCGCCTTCCCCAGCAGCAAGCTCCAATTGTTTTTGATGTAGGAGTCTGGATGGAAAATGACCGGTCGGCAGGTGATCGCGATTGGTCTGCCCAGCGAGGAGAATTCATTACCTTCTTTGGGAGGGGTGGGCATCAAGGCACCGCCGTCCCAACGCTTGCAGGCCTTAAAACTCAAGCACACATCTACCAAACTGGCACCAGCCGGCTATTCCGAGGGCTCTGCGTTTTGCGTCGCCAAGCGTTCTTCACGCTCGCTGGCGCGGAACATTTCCATCGCTTCGTTGAGCAGTTCAGAATTTTCGACCAGTTGAGCTCGTTGGGCGCTGGTGAGGATGGCGTTTTCAACCAACATCGTTTCGGTGGTCTCTTGTTCGCCCTTTTTATTGATCGAGTACTCGATCGTTTGCACCGTTAGATACGCGTCTTCCATTTCCTGACCGGGGATACTGTTGACCACGTAGGAAGCCACCTTTGCCGACCGATCCGTTTTGGGGATTGGGATCTCCAACAGCTCATCCACCGACGTTGCCGATTGGATCTTGCTGACCATTTCATCACTGGTGATCGGCAGCAGCATGACCGCTTCAGATTCGTCAGCCCACATGCTCATTTTTTCGCTGTAGGGTTCTTTGGCGGTACCCCGTGGCATCGTCCACGCGAAGTAAAAGATGATGCCGGCTTCAATCAGCCACACTCCATAAACCAACCAACCGCCAATCGGTGCCCCGTTGCCTCGTCGCCCAATATTCCAACCAGCATCAACACGTTCCTTCAGATGAAAGCTAAGAGTGTATTCTTCTTTCACGGATTCAACGGCCATAGGACGATTTTCCTCAGTAAGTCCGTCAACTTGTGTCACGTCTACCGTTTTCCAGAACTCAATTTCGGCAGCGCGGGCCATATAATATTGGCTGACGAACTTGCCACAAATTCCCGTCACCGCCAGCAGCAATCCAATCACGGTCGCCAACAACACATTTCGGCAGTGCCCTTGTTTGACAATGAAAGCCGCCACCGTACCGATCGCGATCCCCATCCCCAGTGCCAGCAGCGCATTGACGTAGATGAACGGAATCAACTGCAGCAACAGTGCATAAACAACTGCCAACACCGCCACCACAATCAAACCGACAACCAACAAAGGAACCGTCTTGAATCCAAAGCCGCCGGAGGGTTTATACACTTCAAACATTTTTGGATCTCCCAATCACTTTCAAATTACCGTTGCGTCAAAATCAAAATAGCAGATTTTTGTCGACGTTGCTTGTTAAACGGATATTGATTATCAGATCTTCGGAGAAAATTTAAACAGGAACAACGATAAATAGTAATAGCGGCGGAGTTTGAAACTCGACAAGAACAAATAGACCAGATTATGTCTTTGTTTAACCGCAGTTTTAAGGCGACGAATATTTTCCTGTCCATAATTTTCCTGTCCATATTTTTGCGCATGATTTCGCCACGGAAACGACCTTATCGGTTTTCTTTAGATGCACACCAAACGCGACTTATCCACAACTGAAAAGCGTTTTCGCTCTCGCCATGCCAACTAATTCTTCTCAGAATTTTTGATCAAAAACAAATGCAGGTTATTGGGCTGAGGATCTTCGATCGGAGCCGCGAACAGCTTCGCGGACTTCGTTGTGTAGTCCTCTTGTAGCGCGGCGAGAATCTCAAGCCGAATGGCGTCGCGATAGACGGCTGAATCACGCACGACGACCAAACCACCTCCTTTCTTAGCGATCAGCTGCAGGTTTTCGCTTGAGAGAATTTTGCCTTGTGATGGGCGAGGCACGATGCGCTGAGGTGCTGATAGCGCGGGAATACCACGCAGCGGAAAACCAAGGTACCGCTGGAAGGCTTCGGATTGATCGGATTCAGCCACTTTGTCTTCGATCAGATTAGCAACCAAAAACACGGGCAACGATTCGTCTTCGTCATTGATGATCCGCACCACTTCGTTCCAATTCTCGTGGCGGAAACTACCCAATGACAAATAGTGAGGCACCGCCGAAGTATAAACCATCCAACCGACGATCAGGATCGTGGTGATCCATCTGATCAGATCACTGCCTATTCTGGCGATCGCAATCGCAGCGAAAATCGGAAACGCGACGGCCCCGACGATCGCGTAGCGTCCGATCGCCAAGTGTACCCAACCGGTGACGTCTAAACTGTAAATAAGCAAGGAAGGAACGATCGCCCAACATGCGACGAAGGCCAGAAATCGGGATGAACCATCAGCTGCTTGAGCAACCGACGACGTTCTCTTGTTCAAGAACCGATCCACCAAAACGCAGACCAAAGGAAGCACAATCATCACCAGCGCATTGATTGCCAGTGCGACGAATACCTTGTTGGGATCGGAGACCGCAGACCAATTTTCACGGCGCTGCCAGACGAAGCTGATCATCAGCACGCCGGGCAAGATCATTGCCGCACATAAACCGGCGGTGGCCAGCAGTTTTGGGATCGGATACTGCCGCTGCACCAAACACAGCCCCACCACAAAAATTAACTCGGCAACCATCAACAGCATCCCCGTCGGATGCGTGTAGAAGATAATCGCCGCCAAGACAGCGGTGGCCAGACCTGAGCCAGCGCTCTGGTGCTGCCGGTCGGTGGCAGAAAAGATTTCGTTTATCCATCTAAAGAAAGCAGCCGCCTGCATCACGCCCAACAGCTGAACCATGGCGTAAGGCCGAGCCTCGTTGGCGAAGAAAACCGCGTCGTAATCAAAGAGAAAAAACACCGCAACGACCAACAGCGCAGCGGCACACAACGTCCGGCGATAGACGTTCACCGCAACGATCGTCATCAGCGCAAGCCCACACAACAAAGACGGCAACCGTAGGCTCAGCGCCGATTCGCCGCCGCACTTGATCGCGGCCCAGCAACCATAGAAGAACAGCGGCGTTTGATTCCCTGCCGCCGCGCGGTGTGCCACGTCCGCCAGATCGCCCTTGGCCACCCAAGCCGTATGTTGCTCATCCAGCCAAAGATAGTCCCCAGCAGCCACCGCTCGGACCACAACACCCGCCATTAAGCAACAAATGGCAATTCCGATCACGATCGTCTGCGCAGGCGTAGCGTCGCGCGAGTCAATTGGATCTATTAAGTCCTCAGACGCCATGAAAAAATTTCCGTAATGGTAAAACGGATATCATGGACTAACAGACGAAAATTCCAAGGGTTTTTAGTCTGGGCGGTTACTGGCTTTTGCCAGAATCGCGGCTACCGCCTCTTTAAGCAGGCAGGATCACCTCACAATTAAATCGAGTTTTGAGCCGCGACAAATTTTGTGACGCCAAAATTCAGCAGATTCTCTTTCGTTTGGCGAAACGGTGCCGAAGCAACATTGGAATCGACGATCATCGCCGCATCGACCATGTTGGCGCTGGACGAAAGTTCCGTCGGCAGATACCGCGCTTCGCCTGCGTCCACCACGATCAAATCAAATGAATGTTGAATTCCGTTGAGCAGGTCACCCAATTGATCCAACAACATCGGTGGCAGCGATTGACGATCGGATGTGCCGCCCATCGGCATCACACACACGCCGGTCGCCTTACTGCGGATGATCGCTTCGGCAGGGTTCAGCGATTCACGCACGACGTTGATCCAGCTGATATTTGGCGCCAATCCGATCGAGGCACCCAAGGATGGATTTTTGATGTTCCCATCGACCAGCAGGACGCGTTTCTTCATTTTGGCCGACCAACGCGCGATCGCAGAAGCGATCGTCGAAGCTCCCGCTCCGCGGCTTACGCTGGTAACGGCCAAACGATGGTGGCTGCCGTCGAGAATATCAATCGAGAAGTTGGCCAGACGGCTGATCGCTTGTTCGCCCACATCCAAAAATTGATCAACGATCGCCGGCCAAACAAATTTTTCCACATCCCACGCCGCCACATCAACGGGAATGAAAGCCCCAATGTTGAATAATTCGGAATCGACGACTTCTATCGTGTTTGGTTTGGGCGGGGTGGGTTTGGGAGCGGTGGGTTTGGGAGCGGTGGGTGCTTTGGCCGCGGCATGAGCGAACCCTGTTGAAATCTGCGGCGCCGAAACGATTGCCGGGACGCTTGTTTCAACGCCAGGTTCTGCAAACGCGACATCGGCGCGAGACGAATCAACATCGGCAAGGGTGGACTCAAGTTTCAAATCGGTCAGAACCGTCGCAATTGCCGAAGAGATCGATTCGACGATCTGTTGCTTCGTTGGCGCTGCTCCGCTTTGCACAAAGCCCGCCTCGTGCTGGGGTGTCAACTTCCCTTGGGCTACTAAACTGGCGTGCCTTTGTCGGGCGGCATCGAGCGCTTCGACGGCTTCGGCGATTTCTTGATTGGACTTCCTGGCCGCCGCGGCCTGCTGAGGTGATTGAGGCTGGGTTGCTGGAGAGCCCGGACGCGTTCGGCGTCCCTTCATGGGCGGAACTTTTTTGGCGACTTTGGGAGCCGCCGGTGGGGCCGCAACTGCCGCGGGTTCAGCGTTCTTCAACTGAGCGACGAAATTCTGTAACCGCTGAGCCCTCGTGTAAGGGGCGGGCACGCCCGGTTGAGCCGCATCGACCCGAGCCTCGACTTGGCCTGCAGAGGTCTGCACCGGACGTTTGTCCAAGACCTTCGTCCGATCGCGCCGCTTCTGTTCAATGCGAGCCCGGATGGCTTCCACTTGGTTCGAAAATGAAGATGGGGTTGATGTCGGTTCCATGACCAAATTCCCGTATAATTTAGAGATAATGCGTATCTATTTGATTCGGTTCCGGTTGTGATTATCTTGAGCCGTAGATAAATTAAGCAAGTATTATCAAGGCGTCAGATCCGGTGTCGAAATCCGGCCCATCTGCGATCAGTCACCTAATTAGCAGCTTCCAACAGCCGAAGCAACGTTAGCCGAGTGAACCTGCCCTCGGTTGTTCGGTTCTGGAATCGAGTAGATCAACGATTATCGTGCCACAAATCTTACGTTCACCATGCAATGCCAGCACGCATTGCCAGCGTTTTTGTTAATTTCTCGTAAAGCCAAACCCATCAGCACGTTCGAAGTGAATGTGCCCCCATTTTTATTTTGAGTTCGCCTGTGTCCGTTATTGAACAAACCAACAACTCCCAGCTATTCATTGACCGCCTGTCGAAAGACATTTTGATCTTAGACGGTGCGATGGGATCGATGATTTACGGGCTGGAATTGACTGAAGAACAAGTCCGTGGCGAACGATTTGCGGATTGGCCCAAAGACCTCAAAAACTGCACCGACGTGTTTGGGCTGACCAATCCGGATGCCATCATCGACATTCACCGGCAGTATTTAGAAGCCGGCGCCGACATCATCGAAACCAACACCTTCAACGCCAGTCCCGTCGGTCTGGCCGATTTCGATTTCCCGGCGGAGATCGTTACCGAGATCAATTTTGCCGCCGTGGCCAACGCCAAAAAAGCCGCCGAAGAATTCACGGCCCTGACTCCGGACCGGCCTCGTTTTGTCGCCGGATCGATCGGACCGACCTCTCAACAGACTGCGATCTCGACCAAGGTCGAAGACCCCGCCTATCGCGGCATTACCTTTGACGAAATGGAAGCGTCCTACTACGTTCAAGTCAAAGCTTTGGTCGAAGCGGGCGTGGACATTCTGTTTCCCGAAACCGTCATCGACACGCTGAACCTTAAAGCCTGTCTGTTTGCGATCGCAAGATACTTTGACGAATCAGGCAACCATGTTCCCGTGATGGTTTCGGGCACGTTCGCCGAAAGTGGATCGACCTTTGTCTCGGGCCAAGTCGTCGAAGCGTTCTGGCACAGCGTCTCACACTTCCCGATGATCAGCGTGGGCATGAACTGCGCTCTGGGTCCGGACATCATGCGTTCGCACATCGAAGAGCTTTCCAAAATCTCTTCCACGTACGTCAGCTGCCACCCCAACGCCGGTACGCCTAACGAAATGGGGCAGTTCGATCTCGAACCGGGGCCAATGGCCGAAACGATTAAAGAGTGGGCCGAAAATGGTTGGCTGAATATTGTCGGTGGTTGCTGTGGTACAACGCCGGCGCACATCAAAGCCATCTCCGAAGCCGTCAAAGGCATCGCGCCACACAAACCCAACGACATCAAACCGCTGACGCGTCTGTCGGGCTCGTTACCGCTGACACTCCGCGAAGACGCGAACTTCCTCATGGTGGGCGAACGCACCAACGTCACCGGATCGCGGAAATTCGCGCGTCTGGTACGCGAAGGGCAAATGGAAGAAGCTGTTGAAGTGGCGCGCGATCAAGTCCAAGGCGGCGCTGCCGTCATCGACATCAATATGGACGACGCGCTGCTGGACGGTGTCGAAGCGATGACGACTTACCTGCGTCTGATCGCCGGCGAATCCGACATCAGTGCTGTCCCGGTGATGATCGACAGCTCGCGGTGGGAGGTCATCGAAGCGGGGCTCAAGGCCGTCCAAGGCAAAGCGATCGTGAATTCGATCTCGTTGAAGGAAGGCGAAGAGGAATTCTTAGAGCGCGCCAAACTGGTCCGCCGATATGGCGCGGCGGCCGTCGTGATGGCGTTCGATGAAACGGGACAAGCCGTCGAAACCCAAGACAAGATTGACGTCTGCAAACGCGCTTACGATCTGTTGGTCGAAAAAGTTTGCTTCCCACCGGAAGACATTATCTTTGACCCTAACATTCTGACCATCGCCACCGGCATGACAGAACACGACAACTATGCCGTGAACTTCTTTGACGCCACGCGCGAGATCAAAAAAGTCTGTCCGGGGGCCAAGATCTCCGGCGGTGTTTCCAACGTCAGCTTTTCCTTCCGCGGCAACAACACCGTCCGCGAAGCGATCAACGCCGCGTTCCTGTACCATGCGATCGAAGCCGGTTTGGATATGGGGATCGTGAACGCGGGCCAATTGGAGATCTATGAAGAGATCCCCAAGGATCTTCTTGAACATGTCGAAGACGTTTTGCTGAACCGTCGTGAAGACGCGACCGATCGTCTGCTTGACTTCGCCGAGACCGTTAAAAGCAAAAAGAAAAAGGGGTCGACTGAAGATCTGACGTGGCGGGAAGGCACCGTCGAAGAACGTTTGTCACACGCACTGATCAAAGGCATCGACAAATACGTCGTCGAAGATACCGAAGAAGCACGCCTGCAATACGACAAATGCCTGTCGGTAATCGAAGGCCCGATGATGGACGGCATGGCGATCGTCGGTGATCTGTTTGGCA
>CAKZVF010000093.1 GCA_937921995.1 uncultured Pirellulaceae bacterium | reverse complement strand
AGTCGGGCTGACTGGATTTGAACCAGCGACCTCTACACCCCCAGTGTAGCGCGCTACCAACTGCGCTACAGCCCGCAATTATCAACGGCCATAGTTTACGCAACTTCCTCGCACGGTTCAACCTGCAGGGCGCGAAACATTCCTAAGAAATTCAGACGCGAGGAACGTTCAAAGCTTGTGAGGAAATTTCAATCGGCACCCCAAAAGGCTGAATTGCATTTTGATCCCGTCTCGCACCTGCCTGAAACTCCATAAAAAAAGACGACCGCCGGGATCGTCTTCTGTATCGAATATCAAATTTCAGTTTCGGTCAAATGCAACAATTGCCAAAACTGGAAGCGGTGGACTAGTTCCCAGCTAGAGCGTCAATAAACGGGGAGATGTCCAAAAAGTTGACGACGCCATTGAGATCACAATCAGCCTCGGCTTGAAACCCTTCTGAAGCTAATAACGAAATAAATGGGGAGATGTCCAAAAAGCTAACCGAACCATCGAGATCGATATCGCCACATAGGACAGTCGTCAAGATCGGTGTTCCCGAGATCAAGACGTTGTCAAAACGTACCGAATCATTTCCCTCAAAATCGTCCAATCGAAACGAGAACACTGCCTGATCATTGGCGGTCGCTGGAGCATTCAAGACCATTCTTTGATAGTTTACCGAATCGTTGGTAACGGTGACGTTGGTCAACAGATCGATCGAAGGTACAGCAAAGTCCTTGATCGTAACGAAGGTAATATTGCCATCAAAAGATAACGTGACGTCAACCAGATCCGACAACGTGTACTTGGCGTCGAACCGAGTAAATCCATCTGCGATATTGACGGCATCTCCATCCAGATTGTCATCGTTCCCTTTATAATCAAAAGAGACCTGAATATTCTCATACCCAACCGTTGAAACCACCACAAAGAACTCGCCATCATTGTCGCCGGACTTTCCAAAATCATCCCACGCGATCGCGCGACTGGCAGGAACATTTATACCCAATGCGGAGTCGACAAAAGGCGCGCCGCCTTTACCGTTGCCATCGGTGTCAGCGCGCTGCTGATACAGCGTGCCCGTTCCGATGCTGGGTGCGACGACGATCTGAGGCGCTTCATCCTGACCGACGACGGCTTCGAAGTCCCAGAATGCAATCGTCTGCTGTTGAGCGTCAGCGGTTGAACAAATAACCAGCGAAACCGATGCCAATAAAAGCGTTGCGAAGTTCAATCTAAGTCGTAAGTTCATGTTTCTCAATCTATGTGCAAGGTGTGTTGAATTTATCGTGGCCGCAACAGAGTTTTGCGTTTGAATCTTTAATGTAACGCATCAAGGACAACCGTCGGCAGCGGCCTTATCATCAGCCCCTTAATTATTCGTCAGCGCTTCAATAAACGGCCCAATATCTAAAAAGTTAACGACTTCATTCTCGTCACAATCCGCCTCGGCCTGAAAGCCATTGGAGGATAAAACGGCAATGAAGGGTGCGATGTCCAAAAAGTTTACGTCACCGTCCAAATTGATATCACCGCAGGCCGCCGTCGAAACGGTTTCAAACGCAGCCTGCCCAAAATAACCGGGACTGCCAGTGCTACCACTGACGGTGAACGCCAGAGAGCCAAACCCAATCGAATTTCCGTCCGCGTCGGTTCCTGTTGAAAGCGTATCGGTGGCGTCGGTCGAGACGAACGTGATACCCGGCGGAAGAATATTCCCAAGGTTAACGGTTCCGACGGGAAACGGATTGGGCGTGTTCAGAAAAGCGATTGTATCCTGATTGGCGGGTGGCGTTGTGATCGGAGCTCCCACGGCTGTCGACGTATCGACATTATTAGATAGCAAAAACCCCGTTCCCGCGGTTCCGGCAGGCCCCAACGTTTCGACCGAGAACAACTCGATCATCGGATTGATGATTTCGACTTGGACGTTACCAGAATTAATATTGTAAAACAGCCGCATGTCGTTTTGAGCATGAACGACGGTACCCAGTAACAACAGCGCTAACGTGGTCAAGCTGACCGACCGGAGGGACGCGGATAAAATCATGGGCAGGAGGCTCTGAAGAGAAAATTGACTTATCTCAATGGGGAATGTTCCACCGTCAAGCATCGTCGTTTGGCAGATCTGTCACAAAAAAGCGGGACTGTCGATGATAGTCCGAGAGCGCATATATGTCAACTTTTCCGAAAATGGCAAGTTCGACGTCTCGACTGAAACAAACTCGAATCGTCTGGCTTTCGCTTGCAAATAGGATTCTCCCATCCGATTCTGCTTCATGGCCAAATTCAATTTTATTTCGGGGCCGGGCCGACTTCTTTGCTAAGCATGGGCTACGTTTTGCGGATTCATTGGGTTAAAACCTAACCTTGTTTTATCGCCGACAAAATCCAGCGTCCAAATTACCTGTCCATGATCGAAGTCCATCAGCTCACCAAGGCTTTCGAAGTTAACGGACGCAAGTTCTTGGCGGTGGACGACGTCAGCTTTTCCGTCAGCGCCGGAACGGTTTATGGTCTGCTGGGGCCTAACGGAGCCGGTAAGACAACGACGATGCGGATGGTGCTGGGGTTGTTGCGTCCGGATTCGGGATACTCGGAAGTCTCGGGCATGCGATCGGACATTGATTCCGACGGCGTCAAACGACAAGTCGGTTTCGTTACGTCTGCCGGTGGCGTCTACCAATGGTTGACGGCCCGCGAGATGCTCAGCTTCTTCGGAGACATTTACGGCATCACCGTTTCCCAGACACGCGACCAGATCGAGCAACTATCGCACCTGCTGGATTTCGGGCATCTGCTGGACCAACGCTGCACGACACTCAGCACCGGAGAAAAGCAACGACTCAATCTGGCTCGCGCGTTGATGCACGATCCGCCGGTGATGATCTTGGACGAACCTACCTTGGGTTTGGATGTCGTGGGCAGCCAAACGATTTTCTCTTACATCGAACTGCTGAAATCAAAAGGCAAAGCCGTCATCCTGTGCACGCATCGGCTTGAACAGGCCCAACGCGTTTGCGACCAGTTTGGCATGCTGCACCGGGGCTCCATCGTGCGTGAAGGTACGCTGGAACAACTGCAGCAACAAACGGGGCGACGGGATCTCGTCGAGATGTTTGTCGATCTGATCGACCAAGACAAAGCTGCGGCGCCTCACCGAGGAGCGATGCGTTGAGCGCTGACAAATCTTCAAAACCAATCAAGGCTTTTAGCTTAGGTCGTTTAGTTCGTTTGGCGACCAAGGAGCTGCGTGAAACGCTGCGAGACCGCCGGACCATCATCACGCTGGTTCTGATGCCGCTGTTGGTTTATCCGATCCTAAGCCTCGTCTTTCGCACGGTGTTGTTGTCGACAATTGAGGACGCACGCGGCGGTCAAGCGGTGGTGCTTCAAATTCTGTTGGAGAGCAATCGGTCCGAACAGATCACCTCCGGTTTCATCAACGAGATGCGGCAGCGCGTTCGAACGTATGAATTGAAGGCCGCCCCAACAAACGACACTGACGAAAATCCGGCGACTTCCTCCTCGCTCCCATCGGTTCCAAACAACCCATCTGCGGAAACTCGTTTCGCTCCCTTTGCCGAACATGAGTGGTTGTTCCCCGACAATTCTGACTTCCCAAAGCTTGAAGACGCGGTGCTTCATTCGGATGTTTCGCTGGGCGTGAGGCTCAATTTCCCAGAAACGCCATCGGATGACTCTTGGAACATTTGCGAGATCACGATCGTGCAACCGGATTCGGAATCCGGGGACAGGGCGGCCGCCTATTTCGAAGAACAAATCGAAAGAATCAATCAGCAACAGATTGCCAACATCTTGCGTCAAAAAGGCCTGCCCGACACGCAACCCATTGCCATCAATCCCATCGTGATCGCCAAAGACGCCAACGCACCGCCTGCCAACCAGTCGTTTTCACTGGCCTCTTTGATTCCGTTGATCTTGGTGTTGATGACGGTCACGGGCGCCGTCTACCCCGCGATTGATTTGACCGCAGGCGAAAGGGAACGCGGCACGCTGGAAACGCTGATGGCGGCACCAGTTCCAAGGCTGAGCATTTTATTGGCGAAGTTTTTTGCGGTTTGGACGGTCGCCATTTTTACGGCGCTGTTGAATTTGATTGGAATGGCGATCACGGTTTGGACGTTTCAGCTGGAATCGTTTTTACTAGGTGAAGGCGGATTCAGCCTATTGGTCATCCTGAAAATTTTCGGATTGTTGGTTTTGTTCGCGGCTTTCTTTTCCGCCGTCATGCTGGCGATCACCAGTTTCGCGCGGTCCTTTAAAGAAGCCCAAGCTTACTTGATCCCGATGATCTTGTTGTCGCTGGGTCCGGGGCTATTGGCGATGAACCCTAACCTGTCACTCAATGGGGCTCGGTCGATTGTGCCAATGCTGAACGTGTTGCTGTTGGGACGCGATGTGATCAGCCAACAGGTTCAGCTATTGCCGGCAATCTTTGCGATAGGTTCAACCTTGTTCTACGCGATCGTCGCGATCCGATTTGCGGCTCAGCGCTTTGGAGCGGACAATATTCTATACGCCAATCAAGGCAGTCTTGGCGACTTGATCGCGCGGCCGGCCGCAGCGCGAGATTATTTCTCCACGCCGGCGGCGATGCTGACGCTGTTGCTGCTTTTGCCGCTGAATCTGATCGCGCTCGGAGCACTGGGGCGATTGGCTGTTCCGCTTGCCGATGATTACGCGCTGTTGGTGATTTTGATGGCTGCGTTCACGGCCATTTCGTTCTTTCTGTTGCCCGCGCTGGTCGGTTGGCATCAGCGCGTCAAATTTGGATCTGCATTTGCGGCGCGTTGGCCGAAATTTCGTTTCGTGATTCCTGCCGCGGTGCTGGGCCTTTGCATGTGGCCGCTGCTGGCGATGATTGTCGATGGGTGGTACGAAGTCACCGGGGCGCTGCTGGACGCCGAAGCCGCAAAAGCGCGACAAGAAACATTGTTGGAGCTGACGCAAGGGCAGGTCGAAAAGTTCCGTCAGCTTCCGCCGTTGGTTGTTGCGATTGCGTTTTCGATTGTGCCCGCGGTCTGCGAAGAATGGTTCTTCCGTGGCATGGTGATGCAGACGTGGCTCAAAGCCAAACCCAAAGCGTCGCCATGGAAAGCGATCTTGTTTTCGGCGGCGATGTTTGGTTTCTTTCACGTGCTGTCCAACAGCGACATCTCTGTCGACCGGTTG
>CAKZVF010000092.1 GCA_937921995.1 uncultured Pirellulaceae bacterium | reverse complement strand
TAAAACTGCCGACCCAGTTTTTTTTGAAGAAGTAAATACAGAAACATCGTGTTGGTTACGAGATAGCGTTTCCAAAGACGACGCGGTTCGGTGATCAACCGATGTAACCATTCAAGCCCTCGGTCTTGTAGCCATTTAGGTGCCTGAACCGTTTCACCGGCATGAAAACTGAAAGCCGCTCCGACGGCCATCATGGCGGCGTTGATCTTCCCTTGATTGTTCGAAATCCATTTCTCTTGACGGGGGCAACCGCGCCCGACCAACAAGATATTGGGGCGTGTTTCATTTACCATCTCTGGCGTCAGTGTATCCAAGGTCGGGTCGTCTTCGCGGTAGGTCCCACAGATGACAATGTTGGGGTAGTTCACTCGAATGAACTGAGAAAAACCTCTTACCGTTTCCTCCGTCTTACCTCCGTAGAGAAACACGCGCAGGCCCAAGAAATTGGCTTTGTTGAGTACGTGCAGCGTCAGCGACGGACCGTAAACGCGATCCTTGAGCCCAACATTGTGAAAGTGGTTCATGCACCATCGAACCGGTTGACCATCGGGGACGATCATGTTCGCCGTTCTGGTGGCCTGTCGCATCTGTTCATCATTATAGTTTTCAATAATGCCGTGCACCGGTAGTGCGAATACAGAAAATGACTTGTTGCGATTGGCCGCGTCGACAATGATGTCACTGGCTGAATCGTAGTCAACGACCGCGAAGTCGATGCCAAGTACATTCACCTTTTGAAAATCGACCGCGGTTGACGAGATAGGATTTCTGGAGATGCTCACGGAAATTTGAGAGTTCAAAAGTTGAGGGTAAAGGTGGCGGTGAGTAGGTGGCATGTGTTCTTGGACCGACCTTGCTGAGAAAATGCCGGCAAGGATTAAAGGGATCAGGGCATCGTTAATTGGAACCATACTAACTAGGATTTTCAGGTTTAAAGCAGAGTTTTCCGATTCACTTCACTTTCCTGTTTCCTCCCACCACCCTTGTGGGGGTCGAAAGTCCGGTTGTAACATCTGCGCGTGTTGGCGCTCCAGGCGGGGAAGGTCGTGTTTTCGTATCCGCTCTTGTTCCTTCGCCTGAGTTGCGGAGCTGAAATCAGGATTGATCGCTGGCATGGCGGCGTCGGTTTCACGCAGCCAATTGTCTAAATCGGTCTTCATTGTGGCGGCGATTTCTGGGTGTTGCGATGCGACATCGGTCTCTTCACCAATGTCGTCGGCCACGTTATACAGCTCAATCGAGTCTTCTTCGTAGTAAGAAATCAGTTTCCAATCGCCCGTGCGAATGATCGACGATGGTTCTCCACCTTGGTTGCCATAATGCGGGTAGTGCCAAAACAGACTGCGCTTATTCAGCAATTCCAAATCCGCCTGGGTTTCTTCAGTTGGGTTGGTCTTGAGAGCGGGAACCAGACTTTCCCCATCGACGTGCTGGTCAGGCAGCGCCGGCAGCCCACAAAGTTCCAGCAGAGTCGGGTAGAAGTCCGTTCCAATCGCCAACACATCCGTTGTCCCCGAACGAAGACCGCGGTAGCAAATATAAAACGGTTCGCGAATACCGCCTTCCCACTGGCGTCCTTTGCCACCGCGCAACGGCAGGTTCGACGTCGCTTTCCCGTCTCCGGCTGAGACGCCACCGTTGTCCGAAGTGAATACGATGATAGTGTCTTCCAGCAAACCCAAACGGTCGAGCCTCTCGAGGACGATTCCAACGCCATCGTCCATCGATTCAACCATACCGGCATACAGCGGATGGTCTTGGACTTGGCGGACCGGCGTCGTGCGGTCGATCAAGAAACGGTTATCGGGTCCCGCTTGCTTGGCCGCTTTCGCTCGGTATTTTTCCCAAAGCGCCTTGGTCGACTGAATCGGCGCGTGAACAGAATAGAAACTGAGAAACGCAAAAAACGGTTGCTCTTTGTTGGTTTCGATCCAGTCGGCCGTTTCGTTGCCAAGCCGCAGCGGAAGAAGTTCGCCTTTAGGCCCGTCTTTCATCTTCGGGTTATTAAACGGAGAGAAGAATCCACCCGGCGGCGATCCTCGGTGGTGCCCCCCAACATTGGTGCCAAACCCATGATCCTCGGGATGAGATCCTTCTTTGCCCAGATGCCACTTCCCCGCAAAAAATGTTTTGTATCCCGCCGATTGAAATGCTTCGGCGATGGTCGTGTCTTCTTGGGGCAGTTGGTGGTTATAGATCGCGGGCAATAACTTTGTATTGCGGTTCCACTGCTGACCCATCGCTGCCCCGATCCAATCGGTGATGTGCAGCCGCGCCGGATACTTACCCGTCATGATGCTCGCGCGCGATGGGCTGCAGACTTGACACGTCGCATAGCCACGCGTGAACTTCATGCCCTCATTGGCAATCCGGTCAATATGGGGGCTTTCGTAGAACGTACTGCCCTCGTTAGACAAATCTCGCCACCCCAGGTCATCCGCCAGGATGAACAACACATTGGGGCGTTTGGATTTTTTTGAGAGATCCGGCGTTTCTCCCAACGTGTTAGCCACATCAACCGTCACCGCACACAGCAGCGTGACAAATGCCAGAACAGCAACAGAAGCCCTGTGTTTGTTGAGCGGAAGAAACATGAAGCACCTTTGTGAAGCGTTTAGAGTTGGTTGTTGCAATCCTAGTATCCGGGAGTTCTCACGGTACACCTTCATCGGCCGCTTACCTTATTGGTTTCGGCTTCGAAGTGAACCGAGGTGATTGTTAAGCCTTTGTACTTTCCGATGCGAATCGAATTCTCGGGCTTCAGCATGGATGTGGGGATGTTGATCACGATAGGAGCGAATAAGTTATTGATGTCGCGGGTCCACGGATGCTGAAGATCAACCGTCTTTCCGTTGAGTGTCAATTTGATGGCGTTGTCCAAGCCTCCCTTTCGTTGAACGCCAATAATCAGTTTTGCATTGGCGACTTCTTCGGCGTGAGGGACTGAAATACTAAAATCGGTTTTCGGCAAATCATCCGATCTGATCGCGGTTTGGGCTGCATAGTGGAAATTACGCCGCATTGTGTCTGTCGGCTTGAGCGCTTCTCCAAGTTCAATCGTAACAATCGTTGTTTCTTCGACATCCACTTCAACGCTGCTGAGATCGTTGAGTTTATTCGCGTCTTCAAAGTGAACCTCCCCGTCCCGATAATAAAGCCGTCTTTGCAGAATAGACTTGATCGAGTCAGCAGCGATTCCTGATAGGTTTGCTTCGACACGCTGGCCGCCCATGTTGGTCAAGGCAACCTGTATCCGATTGCCTTCGTGAAGCGCCGTCACATCCAGCCATTTTCTGGAATAGTTTACGGGCAATCGGCGACCTTTAAAATCACGCCACAACTCGAAGAAGTACGTCACCGGTGTCGGTTGGAGCGAGTCAACGGGGCCCGTAACTTTGGAGCCGTCTTTAGGAACAAACGCAGCATTGCCACTGGTTGGGTCCCAGGGAACACTCAGAAACGCAAACGGAACGCTCATGTCGATCTTGTGGGGCCGGCCCAGAAATTTGTGCGTGTAGGCACTCCACGATCTCAGCCGCAACCAATAGTCGCTCGGTCCGCTGCCCGGTTGCAGCGATCCGCATTCGGTGATCAGGATCGGCCGCACGTTGTCGGTGCCGTGCATGTGGGCGCGGAACATGTCAAGGATCGCCTCCAGTCGCCCGGTCAGGTAGTTCGAGTAACTCGATCCTCTGCGCTGCCAAACGCCAATCGTGTTGAAGTCTTCGTAGAAATGGTGGGAATAGAAATCCAGTTTACCTTTCGTAAGGTCCATGAACTTGCGCTGGCTTTTATATAGCGCGAAATCCTTGATTTGAACCTGCATCCAAGCTGAACTTGGACCGCCTACTTTTGTGCCCGGTGCCTGACGATGAACTTCATCAGCAACCCGGTTGTGAAAATCGGCCAGCAAATCCCACGAATTGTCAGCCCAGTGATAGTCCCATTCCGATTTGATCGTCGATTCGTTTTTGACTTCCCACCAAGTTGCGGTTCGACCGCCATCCTTAATTTGGTCCGCGATAACTGCTCCGG
>CAKZVF010000091.1 GCA_937921995.1 uncultured Pirellulaceae bacterium | reverse complement strand
GGGATCGGGCGTAGAAGTTGTTTCGTTGGAATCAGCCATTGGGTGTCAGTCTTCCCAAATCGCATGAGGGTCAAAGGAAAGCGACGCGAGCATGCTCATCGCGACGCAGAGGATAAAGGCAAAGATCGCCGGGCCGAAGCTAAATTCGACCATGTCGCCCAGCTTCACCAGCATCACCATAAACGCCAACAACATCACGTCCATCATGCTCCACTTACCAAAGTGTTCCATCATTCGAAGCGTGAAGGCCTTATGCTTTCGCTGGAAAATTTCTAATAGACTCAGTTCGATCAACAGCACAATTTTGGTCAGTGGGAAGATGATCGAAAATAGCATCACGACGCTGCCGACGAAGTAGCTGCCGTGCCGAAACAATTCCATCGTCCCGCCTAAAATGCTGGACTGGTGCGTGATGCCCAATTGCTCGATTCGCAAAATCGGCAGCAATATTGCCGGCCAAAATAGAAAAAACGCGCCCGCTGCTGCCGCCGCGGTTCGGCTGGCGGAAGTGATGCGGTTGCCGGATTGAGACAATCGGCTGCCGCAGCGCACGCACAGGAGCGACTGATGAGGTTCGACCTGGGGTGCCTGTTGAATCAACCCACAGCAATGGCAAGATTTAAGTTTTGTCGTCATAGACAGTGCTTAAAAAAATTTGGTGAAGTAATATGATAACCTTTGCTGGCGAAAATTGGGACGCGGTGTTGTTTGAGACGGTCTCTCTTTTGGGGCGCGCTTTCGTTTTTGGGGGGAGGCCTTTCGCTCGGCTGGGACTCGTTGCCTCGTCCACTACGTCGGAGAATGGAAAACATCAAACTTTGAATAACTCGCACATCAACAATCTGTGGATGCCTTACACACAGATGAAAACGGCCTCGGCACCGCTTCACGTCACTTCCACCGATGGCGTGCGGATGACTTTGTTGGACCAGCGGGTGCTGATCGACGGGATCGCGTCATGGTGGACGGCTTGCCATGGCTACAACCATCCTCATATCGTCGAAGCCATCGTACAGCAAGCGCGGCAGATGCCTCATGTGATGTTGGGCGGGATTGTTCATGATCCGGCGCTGTCGTTATCTGAGCGACTGGCCGGAATGACGCTGGGGCCACAATCGAAAGTTTTCCTAAGTGAAAGCGGTTCGGTCGCGGTGGAAGTGGCTCTCAAAATTGCGGTGCAGTATTGGATGAACCGCGGTGATGGAGAACGAAAGAAGTTTATCTGTTTTGCCGGGGCCTATCATGGGGATACCACCGGTGCGATGGCGGTTTGCGATGCCCAGGACAGCATGCACGCTCACTTCAAAGGCTATTTGATTCAGCAATATCCTCACGCGATCCCCCACACTGACCAACAGCGGTCCGCGTTCGCAGATTTTGTTCGGCAGCGTGCCGATTCCATCGCCGGCGTCATCATCGAGCCATTGATTCAAATGGCCGCTGGCATGCATATGCACGCGGCGGAGGATTTGAATTTCATCTACGAAATCT
This sequence comes from uncultured Pirellulaceae bacterium, assembly GCA_937921995.1. GTDB lineage: Bacteria > Planctomycetota > Planctomycetia > Pirellulales > Pirellulaceae > Mariniblastus. Next base: position 18,020 of record CAKZVF010000091.1, on the reverse strand, counting down.
GTCAGCAGCAGAACCTTTTGCTGATCGCCGACGAAGTGGCGACGGGGTTTGGCAGGACCGGCAGCATGTTCGCGTATGAGCAAACGGACTTCAAGCCGGACCTACTGTGTTTGGGGAAGGCGCTTACCGGTGGGACCGTTCCATTGGCGGCAACGGTCGCAAACGAAAACGTGTATTCGGCCTTTCACACCGATGAAGCGATGCACGCTTTGATGCACGGGCCGACGTTTACCGGCCATGCGATAGGATGTGCGGCCGCGCATGCTTCTTTGGATCTATTTGAAACGGAGCCGCGTTTAGATCAAATTGCGAGCATCAACCAAACTCTGCGTGATTGCTTGCAGCCGTTGTCCCAATACAACTCCGTGAAAGAGGTCAGAGTCAAAGGCGCTGTTGCGGCGATTGAAGTCCAACAAGCAATCGACGTCGGGCAGGCGATCCATGAGTTCGCCGAGATGGGCGTTTTTATTCGGCCCATCGGCAGCGTTGTTTATCTGGCTCCCAGTTTCACCATTTCCAGTGACGAAACAAAGTTGTTGTGCGGCGCGGCAACACGTTTCTGCGAAAGTTTAAGTTAGGGCCTGGCTATCTTTTTTTTCTTGTTCTCATGAAGCATTGATCAACCAGAATTTGGAGAAGATTGGCAATGACCGAACACATGGACATCCCTTTATAAAAAAAGAAAAGCCGGATACTTCGCCACCTATTGGTTGGAGAACCGGCCACGTTGGTCAACAGACCTTTCAACGTCATTATTGAATCGCCGAATCGTCTTCTTCAGTGGCACCGCCATCTACATCGTCGCCGTAGACGTCGTCGGCATCCGCAGCGTCGGATGCTTCGGCCATGTCAAGACGATCCTGTTTATCGACCGATACGACCTTGCCCTGGTAACTGAGCATCTCTTCGATGCGGGCGAGTTTACTTTTGAAGAACGGGAACCATGGCGTTCGATATAAACCGATGACGCGATTCATCTTAAAAATCGGTTTGTTCATCCGTGTCTTGAGCGTCAAGGAACCAACGCCGCACAAGAACAACTCCAGATAATCCAGAGGTTCGTTCTCTGTTTTGAGACCAATCAATTCAAAGCGTTCGCCTTTGCCGCCCATGCGATTGACCGTCAGCCCCGATTCGTCGATCTGGACTTTGAGGTGAGTCCGACTCCAGATGAAGTTGCCCAGCCAAATGATGCCGAACACGATCGCCATCACCATCCAAGCCCCCGTGTTGACCTCGGGAGCCAAGCGGCCAAGAAAGTTTCCTGTCGCAGTAAAGGGACTGATGATCCCTGAAATTTCAAGCACAACGGGAATCCCGATGAACGTGCCCAACAAACCAAACAGCATCCAAAATTTTGATTTTGGCAGGTTAAAGCGGAACGCAACGTACCACACAATCATGATGGACATGCCGATCCAAAACATCATGTGTTTGTCGATCCAGTCACCCTCGCCATCTGGTGAAGTGCCAAAGTACGACAGCAACGCCATGACGGCAAACAGCAACGCCGGATAGCCCGCCAAAATTCCCGGCAGGTGGTCGTACAGCGTAATCGGCTTAAGACGTTCGACAGATTGGCTCATTTTGCTACTCATCCCAGTAAAAATTCGTAAGTTACAAACGGTGTTCGTCGCCGGTGGACACTTATTGTAGAAAATTTCCTAGGCTTTTGGCAATCGAAATCAAAAAACGATTTTTAATCACTTCAGGCATCAATTTATTTTTCTTGCTTACGCTTTGTCAGCTTCCACGCGGCCAGCCAATGCTGTCCACCACGGGTCGCTTGAAAGTCGCTGATCAATCGCCGTTCCATGTCCATCAGGTGCCCGGCACCGTAGAAAATACCGATTTTCGTTTCACCTGCCGCAATCTCTCGCCGCAGCACGTCCATGCATTTTGCATTGCGGTGGTCGATAATCGTCGAACCATTTTTTCCTTCGAAGATGATCATCCCTGATTCCATGTTGTGAATCTGTTCGGCTAAAGAGCGCCGAATACGCAACACTTTGTTCTTTGAAAACATGGCCAACGCGATCGACAGCGTAGGATCTTTCCCTTTGCCAGCCTGTTGCATCGCCATGGCTTGGCCGATGGCCTTTAGCACATAGCCACTGATGCTTTCGCCGTTGTCCTCCATGCTTTGGGAAAACTCTTCGGGGCTCATGTCGGCGTGAACGAAGTTGTCTTTGGTATAGTCGATGTGGTTCAACTGGAACTCCAACTCGGTCAGCGACTGCATCCCCTTTTGAATTGCGGCGACCGGATTGGTGACGCTCTGAGCCTCTTCTTCACCGCGCCCGCCTTTGGGGATCACAGTGCCTTCGGGAGCGACTAATTCGAACAGCATGGAATCGTACTTCTCAAATTCCTTATTCAGCTGCTGATAGTATTCCTTTTCACCGATGTGCACGGCCCCGATTAAATCGACGTGGACGGTCTTCCCATCATCGTTGGTCAATTCGTAGCGCGTGATCGAGGTATCCAGCGACACGGGCCGTCCCTTTGGGTCCTTGCGAATGCGCATGAAGTGCTCCGCGCCGCTGCGTGTTTCGGTGACCTTAGCCTTCGGAGAATCAGATTTCGGTTCTTGTTCGGTCGAAGTTTGTGCCTCAGCGTTTGCAGCAAACGACAAAGTTAGAACAACAGCGGCCAAAACTGCGTTCACCAAACCATGACGAAGGATGGACCTGTCGGCGCGAAGGAGACCAAGACAAGGAAATTCAAAATGGCTCATAATTAATGATTATTAGAGGGAAAGTGTTCGGAACTTCGACAAAGCTTCCAGCGATCGAAAACCGCCAATATTCATTGCCGGAGAGTTGATGTCGGATGTAGCTTAGCCTTTTATTACCCCTGGTGCACCTAAGAAGTTTCGCAGAACGCGATAGAGTGCCTGCCAATGCCGATACCAGACATGCGTAGCAAACAAAGGCAGGTCAAAAATGCCGATTTTCTTTAGGCAAATGCACGAAACGTCTCAGACCGGTCAGGATTGCCGTCGCTCGAACTTTAGGATTTGCCAGCGTCAAATCATGCCAAGGGCAGCGTTTACAATTCTTCGCCGGCCGTGAACTTGGTGGTACCCCCGTTGAATAAATAGACCGACCTCGGCCGACTCTCCAGGGGTTTGACAAAGGCGTCACCAAACATGCGCTTTGCGCTACATTTGAAGATCGCTTTGGCCACATCATAGGTTTTACATTCCGGTTTTACAGTCCGGTGGACCACAATTTTGTTTTTAGCGACGGTGAATTCGTTGAGCTGATTCAGCATCCATCCATGTTTGGATTCTTTGGTGCCGTCACGGCGCTGCGATCGCGCGGTGACGCGCAGCAGATTATCCGCGTCTCCCGTCTTCCAAAGATAGCCAACCGACGGGAGCGGCGCGCCTTTGCCCGATTTAAGTTTTCGTTTGATCGGTATCACGCTGGCGGTCAGGCCAAGCTTCTTCTTCAACAGCCATGCACCTGCGGAACCGGAAACATTTCTCCGAAAGGTGAATGTTCTTGGCAGGTTGGGATCTTCTAGCGGACGCTAAGATTAAAGCATCATTTCTCGAAATTTGATTCCCAATTTGCGATCGCTGCGTTTGCGGATTCGCGATTTAAGAAACCATAAACGGGTGCTTCACTGAATAGCATTGTACCCGCAGTCGGTAGAAGACCAAAATCTTTTAGTCGCTGATCTTCCAGCTTCAGGATCAACTGAAACGCGATATCGCCTAACGTAATATCTAAAGACTTCCCACCCGCAGACTCCGGATAGGCAACGACCACTTCACTGCCTCTTATAAACGGAGCAAGCATCTTAATGGCATCAGGACCGCCGGTCTTCGCGATCGCCTCCGCGGCCTGAAGGCGGACTTTTGAACTTTCGTTCTTGAGTTCTTTGAGCATCGCGTCTGTAAGCTGGGACAATTCGAATTGAAAAATTGTCTCGATCTGGTTGCCCGTTAGCCCTTTCTCATCTCGCTTAGCCTGAATCCAATTTGTGATCAGGCCTCGAATCTCTTGGCTGTAGATGCTTTCGTTGACCGTCTTGACCAATGTTTTAGGCAGATTGGCTTCGAACGCGGACAGTGATAACTGCTGGATAACGACCGGTTGATCGGCTGGCGAAACAAGTCCAACGCCAGAGCGCGGCGCGGCGTTATTGTCAGAGGAGTCACTGTTGAGCTTTGTCATTCGATTGAACAACTCTTCTGCGACTTCGACCGCAGAGTTCGGGAGCGCCGTGTATTGCTCTTGTTCAGTGGCAAGGTAACCCAAGTAGCTCACATCGCCAGATGAACCTTGCGCTGCATTTTTGTCCCGCTGATTTTGAACAATGGCCATAAACAGTTGCTTCGTCCGACCGGTGCGCCCGACGAGTTTTGCGAAAGCGGCCCATTGGGAAAATCCAAAGCTCTCCGCAGCATCCAGCGGAGCCTCCAGAAACGATTTCCTTCTCCGTTGAAAGTCTTGTTCCAGCAAGATCAACAACAGCCGTCGGGCTCGGATACTGATTTCGACATCTGGTGAATTGACGGCCTGTTTGATTGGGTCAATTGCAGCGCTGCCCAATTGCAGGATCGCTTCCTCGGATTTCAATCGCAACAAATAGCTACCGGCTCCCAAACCGGCGACCCAATCCTCGACCCGTGGCTGACCAATCGTTGATGGCTGGCCAACCGAAGATTCCTGGCCAAGCGTTGCTTGCTGTCCAACGTCTTGCCCCATCGCGCCGGTGACTCCCCAACACAACGTCATCCAAACGCTGGCAAACAGGATCGTCCCTGAACTTTGGATCGCCCGTAGTGGTGTTAAAAGTAGCATGCTCTATGATCAAAAAAAGCGAGTGAAAAAACGGTCTGGTACTATGCAGCGTATTTATATGATACCCATCTCCGCGATGCATAAGACCAAAGCGAAAAAAAAAAGCTGCGCTAAGTAAAGAATAATTCAATTGAAGGTCACTATGAAAGCTTGGACATTGTTGTTTGACATCGACGGCACCATCATGACGTCAGCTCACGCCGGTACCAGCGCGATGGCTCAAACGGCAAAAGAAATGTTTGGCGTTGAGGAAATTGGCCCTTTGAAAGTCCATGGACGATGCGACCGAGGAATTTTGGCAGAACTGTTTCAAGGGTTAGGTGTTTCGTACGAGCAGCATCATGAAGAGTTTTGCGATCGCTACTATCAAAATCTACCGGCGTCTTTAATCGAAAATCAGGGGCGGCTGCTTCCGGGCGTTAGGCCTCTGCTGGAAACGCTGCGCAATCAGGACAACATTGTCTTGGGAATTCTGACTGGCAACTTGCAACGGGCCGCTGAAATCAAACTGAAACACGTCGGAGTCGACCAGTATTTTTCATTCGGTGGTTATGGAGACCGATTCGCGGACCGCAACGATGTGGCTCGACAGGCTGTCGATTCGGCAAAAAATGCCGTTGGCGAATCTTTTTCAGCCGACCGTGTTTGGGTGATTGGAGACACGCTCAACGATATTCGATGCGCTCGATCTATCGGAGCCCAAGTCTTGGCGGTCGAGACAGGCGGCGGATCATGGGAAGAACTCAGCAGCGCACATCCGGACCTGCTGTTCTCGGACCTGACGGCCTGCGAACTATGGCTAAATCTATTGAAAGAAGGCTAAAAAGCCTGCCCCAAGAGAAAACTTTTTCGATTTCGAATCATCCGAAACCAGCCCGTAACGACATAGCCCATTCGCCCCATTTCACCGAAACTTCGGTGCTGTTAACGCGATCCCTGACGCCATTAATCTGAAATTAATGACGTGATCAGGACAGCTCATAAAATTCTCTTTTGCAAACACCCGTTTGAGTCCCCCATGCAGGGGCGTGAATATCGACTCCCTAAAATGGCTAAATCCAGTCATTAAAGTCGTCATCATCCACATGAGCGACTTGAAACCTGCATTTATTCTGAATAGACTACGCCAGCGAATTGACATCTTGAGATTTCTAATTTTCCTAGATGTCGGGAAGTTGATTCGCTTGTGCGAGCCCCCACTCGCAACAATCCCTCCTCAACCTCCCTCGCAACCCATTTTGGGTTCAACATCAATCTCTGATTTACTTCCGCATCATCCATGTCGGAGTTTCGCTATGAACAACAGCGCTGCCCAACTTACGTTAACTCAGATAATCAGCGCGATCTTGCGTCACAAGATGAAGGTCTTGATGGTTTTCATGCTGGTGATGGTGCTGATCGTTGCCATGTTTGTTATCTGGCCCCGGCAATATGCGTCCGAAGGACGAATTTACGTACAGCGCGGCGGAAACACTTCTGGCATTTCTCCGATCGCCGCCAACAGCGGGGTTACCGTTCAGGATTCTCACGAGAACGAAATCCGTTCGGTCGTTGAAATCATCCGAAGCCGTGCAACGGTCGAAGCGGTGGTCGACGAAGTGGGTGTTGAGCCGATCTTGGAATCGCCTTTTGACAATTTGATTCCCGCGCTTTCGATTCCTGACTTTCTTAAGGGGGGAGGCCGACAATCGGTTGATGGTATCACTCCCGAAGAATTCAAACGCTTGAAGCGCCGCGAAGCAGCGATCGAAAAGTTGTTTAAGAACATGGTCGTTTACTCCGAGAAGAAGACTTCGGTGATCTCGGTTAACGTCAAAGGTAGCACTCCGCAGCTCGCCCAACGCCTTGTGCAGCGGCTTTTCGATGAAACACAACGCATCTACAACAGTTCTCACTCAACCAAGGGCTTAACGGTCCTCTTTGAGAAACAGGTGGCGTTGGCAGAGCAGCGCTATCAGGATGCTTTGAAGCAACAGGAATCGTTTCGCAATGAGCATGGTTTCCTTTCGATCGGAGAAGCACGGGCTACGCTGGAAAAGATCGTATCTGAACTAAAGCAAAGCATGATCAGTGCTGAGGTTGAACTCGAAGCGGCCAGTATGAAAGTCACTCAGCTGCGATCGACGCTGGCTTCAACGAAGAAGCAAATCCCTTTGGCAAAATCTGGCGTTGAGCGAAAATCTTTCGAAGACGCTCAAACCGAACTCTTCCGCGCCGAGGACGAACTTGCCCAAGCAATCACGCAGCTTTCGCTGGACCATCCGCGCGTCCAACAGTCAAAACGGCGCCTGGAAGTAATGCGATCGCGAGCGAAAAATCTTGTGGATGACCGCGTCGAATCACTCATGCAGGCCAATCCGGTTCATGAAACCCTGAACATTGAACTGGCAAAAGCGCTTGCCGACCAAGCCAGTGCGAAGGCGCGATTGGAAGCCTTGCGTGATTCTTACGCCGTACAGAACGAACGCATCAGCACGATGAATGCAAGCCAAGTCGACGCGATGAAGCTTTCGGATCGCGTCAACACCGCTCATTTGGAGTGGGGAGTTTTCAGGGACAGAGGCATTGAAGCGATGGCAAAGAAGGAATTAGACGACAGCAAAATTTCTTCCATTGTTGTCGTGCAAGCACCGTCGATCGTGGTCAAGCCCATCAGCCCCAAGGGGAGTTTGTTCTTGCCGCTTGGCGCTTTGCTGGGTGTGCTGACGGGGCTCGGGGTGGCCTTGTTCTACGAACGTAATCACTTGAGCGCGTCGCTGAATGAAGGGGAAGTCGAACAGATTCTTGAGATGCCCGTACTGGTGACACTTCCGCGAGTCTACTCCAGCAGAAATATGGTGAACTAATGATTGAAGACATCACAAACCGCGACCAAAAGGATCGGCAACGCGCCAAACGCATGGGCGTTGCCCCAAGCGCCAGTCTGCGACGCCATTTCATGTCGCTGGCGCGGCAAGTTCGCCGATGGTCGGCATCAAAAACGGAGATCATTGATCGACCGGTTACCATCGGCGTCACATCACTTAATTCGGGCGCTGGTAAAAGCACTGTCAGCTACAACTTGAGCGCCGCGATGTGTTCGATTGGACGCACCGCCACTTTGTTGGTCGAATCCGATTTTGGTAGCCACTACATTACACGCCGCCTGGGCCAAGCCCGGTCTGCGGGACTCAGTGAAGTACTGATTGGTGTCGCCGAAGTCGATGACGTTGTGCACGAAACACCCATCACCGATCTCCATGTTCTTGGGTCGGGACGCAAGTCTGATCAAGAGGCGTTGGAACTGCCTTTCGATCTCCTTCCCGAACTCGCCTCGAAACAGCTTTCGGAATACGGTTACCTAATATTCGACTTACCGATGGCCAGCCCCTTAACGGCCTGCGACGCGATTACACCCTATTTAGACGGAGTGATCTTGACCGTGGAAGCCAACCAAATTGATCATCGACTGATCAATCGCTTCCGAAAAAATGCCGAGAGTTTTGGGGTCGAGATTATTGGTTTGGTGATTAACAAGTCTTAATCTCCATCCCGCCCACTACTTCGCCACCAATTTGCACCTGAGTTTACAACGCAACGGACTTCTAAATGATCATTAAAACAAGACGCAAAAACGAATCCATGCTAAAGCGTTTGTTTAAGCGCACTACTTCCGCTGGCAGCGCACCCCATACGGCTCATATTCTTCCCCAAGAAATGTTTGAAGCGGAATTAGTCAAAGAAGCGTTCCGTTCTAATCGCCGCAGGACGGACCGTGAATTTGCGCTGGTCACCTTCGATTTCTCGGACAAGCAGGCAACCGATCGAAAGTTAGCTTCCCTGATTGCGGGGTTCCGTTCACGACTGAGAATTTCAGATGTCGTTGGTTGGTTTGATTTGCAATTGGCAGTCTTATTACCAGAGACGAAGAAGGCCGGAGCTTTGTTGGTCGCCAATCAACTCGCCGAAATTTCGGAGCTGCATGGTATTGAAGTCGATTCCCATGTCGCGATTTATCCATGGGACGATCAATTGGTCGCGGTCACCGAAGAGTTACAGGTTGAATCTGACGGCAGCAATTCTGAATCTCATAACGGTCGAGACAATAACGACGACCATCACAATGGAGGAAGCTATCATCGCGTTGACCAACCACACAATCGCTTTGAACCCAACGGGCGATACAAAAATGAGGATTTTGAAAAAGGCGATTTCGACAACGGGAATTCTGCCATGTCGGTCGCCGTTGAAGTAAGGCAGTTGAATTCCATCAAACCGATAACGCGGTCATCCAAAAATTCTTTGAGCAAAGCCGTTCGGGGCACCGGCCACACGATTCAAATTCTTAGCGACACAACACCAAAATGGAAACGTGCCATTGATGTCGTTGGTTCTGGCGTGGGCCTGTTGATGTTGACGCCTGTCTTTGCCACTGCCGCGGTTGCCATCAAGTGCTCTTCCAGCGGCCCCGTTTTCTTCGTGCAAAGACGCGAAGGCAAAGACGGTAAAGAGTTTGGGATTCTCAAATTCCGCACGATGTGCGTTAACGCAGAAGCCAAACAGGAAGCCCTGCGAACACAAAGCGAGCAGGACGGGCCGGCGTTCAAACTCAAAAACGACCCGCGTGTTACGTTTGTCGGAAAGTATCTTCGTAAGTCTTGCATCGACGAATTGCCGCAACTGTACAACGTGCTGATTGGTGAAATGTCACTGGTTGGTCCGCGACCATTGCCTGTGGGTGAATCCAAGCAATGCACGCCTTGGCAACGTCAGCGACTGTCTGTGCTGCCAGGGTTGACTTGCATCTGGCAAGCCCACGGTGGACGCGACATCAAGTTCAGCGAATGGATGAGAATGGACATGGAATACATTCGCAAACGAAGTCTTTTTTATGACCTCCGACTAATTTGCGAGACCGCCTTCATCGCGGTTCTGCATCGCGGATCCGTTTAACCGAATCAGCAAACCAAGCAACAGACTTTCCAGTTTCCAAGCGTGATTTTTAGCCAACCGTCGAAGCGTTATTTTGCTGTTCGCTTCTTCGATTGGTTCAACCTTCGTCGTCTTTCCCTCGGCTTTTCCGTGAGCTCCATCAACATCACAACCGAGTCGCTTGATCTAAGGGGAGGGAACTATGTCGTCAGCTAGTTTTCCCCGACGTGGTTTGCGAATCCAGAACATGCCGGGCACGCGGCTGGTGGATGTTGTGAACATCCCGATTACAACCATCATTGGACTCGGTCTGATCTTCTTTGTGACGTGGATCAATCTAGCCAACCTCTCTGCCGACAAAGACACCGTAGGTTTGGACCTACAAGTGCTGGTCAAGTTAATGGGGATTGGGGTGGCCGGTCTCTACGGAGCCTATGGCTTCTGCACCGACCGGCGCGTGCGTGACGTTCTCCAGTCCTTTCCAGTTTTCTGGATGGTGATTATTATCACGTTGTATTTTGTCGCTGCGCTATTTTCGATCACCAAAGTCATCTCTCTCGTTTCGGCTGTTTCGATGGTCGCCGTGCTGTTGATGACGGTGACGGCACTGACGCAAATCGGCATCATGCCTGTGCTCAATGCGATCTTTGCCGGCATGGCTTTCTTCAACATCTTCTCTTGGATTGTGTATTTCGTTTGGCCAGATGTGGGCGTGCTGGCTGAACCGCTTCCCGAGGGCAAGTTCGCGTATCGCATGAGCGGTCTGGCTCATCCCAATACCCTTGGCCAGTATACAGGACTGACGGTTGTGCTTGGCACGATCATGTACGTTACTTATCAGAAGCGTTCGCTGCTAAGAACAGGTTTGATTTTCGTCGCGGCGGCAGCGCTGGTAAATTCACTTTCACGGACGTCACTGGTGGCCACTGTTTTCGCACTTGCGGTGGCCTATCGCCACGTCGTTCTGAAACGTGAGTACCTTGCGACGTACGTGATAGCGTTACTTTTTGCAACACTGGGGATCATGTTGATCAGCACGCAGGTGGATATTGGTGCGAAGATCGAAGAAAAGATGACGCTCGTTTCGAAATCTGGCGATGCGGACGAACTGACCACCGCAACAGGCCGCGCGGAAATTTGGGCTTACACGATCAAGTTGATCAAGAAACGGCCTTTGCTTGGATACGGAGCCGCCACCTCGAAGCATTTCCTTGCCGACTATTCACAGTACACGCACAACATGGTGCTAAACGTGGCGTTCTCTACCGGCATCGTCGGAGGCTTCGCAATGCTGATGATGATTCTCGGACGCATCCGCGCCATCATGACCGTTTCGCATCCTTTGGCAGATGGAATCCTGGTATTCATCATCATCAATGGCTTGTTTGAAAACGTGATGTTCTCGATTCTGTGCGGCATGCCAACGATCGTCTGGATCATGTCCCTTTCATGGCCGCTTTTGAAAGACGATCCGGTGATAGACACCCAAACCGGTGAACTAAAATCTTCGGTTGCCGAGGTCGATGGAAAGTTGAGGTTTTCTCAATGAGCAAACAACTTCAAAACAGTGAGGTCGAAACGCTTCCAGAAATTGCCGAAACTTTACCACCGGCAAATCATGCCTCAAACAAACCCAATGGACTATTCCAGAAACATCATGAAGATGCCGAGATCATCGACGTGGATGTTGTCTTGTTGACCAACTACCTCAGACGACATCACGTGGTTGTCTGTCAGGAGATTCAAAAACGAGTCCGCAAGCTGACCATTTTGCTTTCTGTGCCGATGGAGCCAGATCGAGATTGGGAGGCCGATTGGGGCGGACTGGATGTGGTCGTTCAGAAGAATCGCATGTTGACCGCGAAATGGAAACATCCGATTGGATTCAGCGAACAAAACTTCATCCACATTCCCACCGATACCACATCGCAACTAAAACGCCTTAACCCTGATGTTATCTTGTCGTACGAGATGGGCGTGAGAACCTTGCTGTGCAGTGCCTATCGTTTGTTCCGCTCGCGCTGCCGATTGATCATGGTTGGAAACATGTCCGAACATGTTGAATCCCAACGTGGCATCGGTCGCCGCTTGCTTCGAAACATCATCAAACGCGGCTGTGACTTTTTCACCTACAATGGGCCCAGCTGCCGCAGGTATTTGAAGTCGCTGATGATCAGCGACCAAAAGCTTCATCACTTCCCTTACTGCATCGATGATGAGGCCGTCTATCGCGGGCCCCGGGATGTGCCACACCCGACGAAGCGAAAAATGGTTTACTGCGGATCGCTGAGTTCACGCAAAGGGATTCTTGAATTCGCAAATGCCGCTCGGAACTGGTGTGCCGCCAACCCGTCGCAAACGATTGAGTTGAGTCTGGCCGGAACCGGAGATTTAAAACCGCAAATCAGCGATTTGGGCAGTCCAAACTTCGTGATCAAATTTCTGGGCAGCTGCGATTTGGCCGGCCTCAGATCAGCATATCAAAATGCAGATCTCTGCGTATTCCCGTCACTTGCCGACGAATGGGGATTGGTGCCGATCGAAGCGATGGCATCGGGCCTACCGTTGCTGGGGAGTTTCTACGCACAATCGGTCGAAGCCCACGTCGTCGAAGGCGAAACGGGTTGGGTGTTTCGCCCCGATGAACATTCGATGATCGAAGCCGCGATTGATCGGGCCATGAAAGTCCAACCCAACCAACTAATGCAAATGGGCAATGCTGCCAAGGCTGCAGTTTCGGGAATCTCTCCCGTGTCGTCGGCGGAGAACATGTGCCGGCTGATCAAGAGGATCGTTTCCGACTAATTTATCCCAATCACGCTCTACGATATTCAACCACACTCAACCACACTCAACCACCAAGAACTCGAACTTCACCACCTGACATGTCTACAAACCAATCTTACCAACCTCTCGCCAGCACCTCGCTGGACTTGGATAACAAATGGGCCTATCTAAAAACGGCAGGCGATCCGAAATGGGAATCGTTCCCGTCCTACTTTGACATTTGCGTGCCCCGACTGTTGGACTTCTTCGATAAGTTCAACATCAAGTCGACGGTCTTTGTGGTCGGTCAAGACGCCGCGTTGGAAAAAAACCATGACGCCATTCGCTCGATCGCAGAAGCAGGTCATGAGATTGCCAACCACTCATTCCATCACGAACCTTGGCTGCATCTATACACGCCTGCACAACTAGAGAAAGAATTCAAGGAAACTGAAAATTCAATCGAACGTATCACCGGACAGAAACCAACCGGGTTTCGCGGCCCCGGGTTCAGTTTGTCGGATGAGGTGTTGCGAACACTGATGCGCCGCGGCTACGTTTATGATTGCTCGACCTTCCCGACGTACCTTGGCCCAATCGCGCGGTTGTACTACTTCTTCAAATCCAGTCTATCTCAAGAAGAAAAAGAAGACCGCAAAGAACTCTTTGGAAGGGCTCGCGATGGTTTCCAAACCAACGAACCCTATCAATGGACATGGCGAGGCCGGCGATTAATCGAAGTACCAGTGACAACCATGCCGTTTGTGAAATCCCCAATTCATGGAAGCTACATTCTGTATCTGGGCAAATTTTCCACGACGTTGGCGAAAATGTACTTTTGGACCGCGTTGAAACTTTGCAAAATGATGCAAGTGGAACCTTCGCTTCTTCTGCACCCGTTGGATTTCATGGGACAGGAAGACGATGACGATCTAGCGTTCTTCCCCGGCATGGACCAACCGGCGCAAAGGAAGATTGATCTGCTTTCGGATTGCATGGAGATGCTGTTGGGCAACTTCGAAGTCGTCAATATGAAAGAGCACGTTCGCCGCGCCGACGAATTTCTGTTGCCGATCCGGTCGATTAATAAGGCTCCCGATGGCTTGGACGAGAATTTCGTGCAAGCCCAATAGATTTCCAATTCCCACCCTTGGTCGGCGACTGGTCGTGAGCCGATTCTCGTTTTAGAATACGTGAAATCCTATTCTTGAATGGTGAGAAATATTGTGAGCTCGGAACCTCTTGTCAATCGCGACCCCAAGTCGCCGCTGCAATGGTCAAATGTCTTTGGTTTGGCATTGTTTGCGATCGTGTGTGCGTTGGCTGTTTATGCGACCTACTCCCAAAAGAACGTTCCCGGCAGCAATCAGCCTTTGGTGAATTCAAGCCAAACGGGGCTGAAGCGCTTTCACAACCAAGTCTACTTTCCTGTTCGTGCACTGGTCACCGGCGAAAATCCGTACTCGTCGGCGTACATTCAGTTTCACCCCGACAGCGCGTTGGGAAAACAGATTGCGATGGATCCGGTGCCGCCATCGACGCTACTAATTTTGTCGCCACTGGCGTTTCTGCAACTCCACGCGGCTGAAATTGTTTATATCGTGGTGTGTGTTTTGCTTTCCATTTTCTGCGCGAATCTTTTGCTGAGTGCGGCAAGCGATCGGCCACCAAGCATCGGCGGCGTGATGTTGACCGCCGCGCTGATGATGGCATGCCTTCCGGGAGTAGAGGCGTTTGTTGCGTACCCGACCATCATGTTGACCTTGTTTGGCGTTTTGTTGGCGATTGAACACAGCGGAGAACAAGATCTCTTAAGCGGGATCGGAATACTGTTAGCATTTTGCCAGCCCGTGATTGGCGTCGCGATCCTGATCTTGATCGCATTTCGGCGTCACTTTGGAGCGATTGCGTTTGGCATTGTTCTACTGTTACTGCTCAACGCCGGCGCGATCGCTTGGATCGGCAACAACACCGAAGGCGGCGTGGCCCAGGCGATCGAAGATGCGCAAGCGTTCTATCCCAGCATTTACAAACCGGTAGTCGCGGAGAACCTGCAATCCAGTACCGATCGTGTGGATGCTCATTCTGTGGTGGCCAGACTGGCTTCATCTGATTCCCAGATTGCTCAGCAACCCAACCTCCACTGCTACATTGCGACCGGGCTGTTGGTGCTGGCTGTGATCGCGCTGCTGGCCGAACGAGATCCTACACAAATGCGGGGCTTGGTCAGTCGTTCGGGAATGTTGATCGCAACGGTTACCGTTTTGTTCTTCTATCAAAAGACGCCATCACTGTATCTACTTTGGATTCCTGTCATCGGATTACTGGTCGATGGATGGCGCGCCGAGCGCGCTTTTGGGTTGCCGATGAGATTTATTCTGGGCCTGTTGGTTGTACTGCCTTTGTTCAATTACTTCGTCACGCCCTTTGCGATGAATCGACTTGGTATTACCGCGGGCGGAACTTCTGCCGGCGCTGTCGCCAGCGCGGAATCAGCGCCTTTCTCGTTACGGTCACTGTATGAGAATTGGCAATTCGCCAACCCGGATTTGGCCCAGTGGCAGACCGTCGTCACCATCAATTCGATCCTGATTGCTATCGCCGTTTTGATGATCGCGACTCGGATGATCTTCAGCATTTGCATCGACGAAGAACGTATGGAAGCTCAGGACGCTAACGCCGCTTCCTAACCGTGGCAATGCGGTGATCATGTCTCTGGGCACCACCACAGATGACCTTTTATTTGGAAACGCTGGCCGAGGTCAGTTGTATGAGCTCAAGAAATTTCACGCGGGTGTTTCGACAAGAGTTTGGCGAGAGCATCGGGAAGTGGATCCGGCAGCGCCGTAGGGATGAAGCCTGTCGTCTGCTCCAGCATACCGATTTGGGTATCAGCCAAATCGCAAAGCGTGTTGGGATTGGTGACGAAAGCACCTTGAGACGCTGGTTTGTCGCGCAGTTTGGAATCTCGCCAAGCCAGTTTCGCGCTAGCGGCAATCAAATTTAGGTCACTTGCTTTGACCACCTCAGAGTGTTTCCATCTCTCTTTTTTTTTTGATCACTCGCCCCCGCGCCGCGCTTCTGGTCTTATAATTATTAAAATTGCTTTGCATCGGTTCGCACCTCTGTGATAAAGATATTCCAGCGCTGATCGACACATGGTCCATACAGAATTGAAAATAATGAATTGGTTTAAAATCACCGCGGTCGCCATTCTTCTTACCGGATTTGCAATCACGGCATACGCCCAAGATGCTATCCCCCAAACGATTTTGATGGATGGAAAAAAACTTGCCGAAACCAAATCGCGCATCGAAAAGGGCGATCCGGATCTGAAGCCCGCATTGGATGCGCTGTTGGAAGCTGCCGATGCCGCGCTCGAGCAAGGACCTTATTCGGTGACCGACAAGGAAGTCGTCGCTCCCAGCGGGGACAAGCATGACTACGCCAGTTACAGTCGTTACTGGTGGCCTGATCCAGAAAAAGAGGATGGGCTGCCCTACATTCGACGCGACGGAGAAACCAATCCTGACAGTCAAAGTCTTAAGGCATCGGATCGACAAAGGATCGAAGTCATTGGCACTCATAATGAAGCCTTAGGACTGGCCTACTATTTCACCGGCGATGAAAAGTACGCCCAAAAAGCGGCCCAGTTATTACGCGCCTGGTTTTTGGATCCAGAAACCCGCATGAATCCCAATCTCAATCACGCTCAATGTCGACGCGGCCACAACACGGGGACGAAATCCGGCGTTTTGGATGGACGCATGATGGTGCGAGGGCTCGAAGGCGCACTTCTGCTGGAGGGATCTTCGGCGCTGAGCGACGCCGATCTTCAAGGGATCAGGGATTGGGTAGGGGAATACCTCAAGTGGCTCCAGAGCGGGAAGCTCGCGCTTGAGGAGGCGGCAGCGACGAATAATCATGGCACGTTTTATGATGCCCAGACCATGTATTTTGCTCTCTTTTCGGGTAACAAAGAAGCGGCCGCAAAGATTGCAAAACAAGCGATCGAAAAAAGAGTTCTCGCACAGATCAAACCGGACGGGACGATGCCTGAAGAACTGGCGCGTACCCGACCTAACTTCTACAGTAACTACAACCTTCACGCCTTGTTCGTGATCGGATACCTTTCCGGAAAGGTCGACGTAGATATCTGGAACGCGGGCGAAGGCCGGATGCAAGCGGCGCTGGATTATTTGGCTCCCTATGCGGACCCGAGCAAACCTTGGCCTCATGAGTCGATCAAAGAAAACGATCGAATGAATCTATTTCCTATTCTCAAGATGGCGACGGGTGTTTATCAAGAAAGCAACTACCAAAAGCAACTTGAGATGCTGCCGCTGGAGGATCGCCAAATCCGCAGAGAAAACTTGGCCTACCCGCTGATGCGTTAGTCGACTGCTGCCTGTTGTTTTCAATCGCCTTGAGACTATTTCTCATGAAAGTCACGATGAAAATCCTGCCATTGATTCTCACTATATTGGTCGCTTGTCTTTTCGCGGTTCCGTCTTTGGCTCAGTCTGAGAAAAAGGCGGACACCAACCACGTAGCAGCAAGTGAGCCAACAAAACGCTTTCCCGCGGTCGAGATCGCTCACACCTTTTCTCCACCGGGCGAATCCAACGTCCGGTCATCGGTGAAACTGGCCGATGGTGTCGCGCTGATCGGTACCGAAGAAATCGGCGACGTCTTCAAGACGACACCATCACACGCGATGGGAAAACGTATCACCTACTGGCCGCCACCGACCAGCGCGAAAAATTGAAACGACACGTCGTGTTGATATCGGACGATGATGGAGCAACCTGGCACCAGTGGATCGAACTGATGACCGACGTTTCCGGCGGTGCCAATAACTTGGCCGTGATCGCTGACGACACGATCATCGTCGGCACAGGCAACCACAGCGTGCAAGGGATTGTGCACACCTTAAAAGTCAAGTGAACCGTTGGAATTATCGGCGTAGGATGGGAACTCTTGCCCGTCCGAGGATGTCGTTCGGGCAAGAGTGCCCAAACTACGATTAGGTCAACAGCCCGCCTGCTAAAAACTCTCTTCAGGAAGTTTCACCACCCCGATCGTCAGCAGCAGATTAGCAAATCGGCGCTGTTCGCCGGTGGCAATAGCCAATGTTGTGTCGGTGGATTTGATTTTGTCATAGAACGACCAGCGCTCCATCTCTGTCCATTGGACGCCGTCGCCGAGCATCGCTTTGTACTGATCATGGATGTCGGGATGAAAGTCATCCGGCGGCGTCATCGTGGTCGCTTCTTGAACCGGAGCCGCCGAAAGAATCGCCTCCAGCACCTCGAGCGCTCCGACGGTACCGGGCGCTAAGTTCAGAAACACTCGTTTGGTGTTCGGATTGGTTCCCGACAGCAACGGGTAGTTCCCATCGGCGATCAGCACTTGAGAGAAATGACCGGAGCCAGCGAGGGCTTGAAGAATTTCGGGATGAATTAGTTTGGAGTTAAGCATGACTATTTTTTAGGTTATGGTTTTGAGATCTGCAGCCAATTTACT
>CAKZVF010000090.1 GCA_937921995.1 uncultured Pirellulaceae bacterium | reverse complement strand
GTAACCGTGCACGGTAACCATTGTAGGCGCGCGTTTTAGAATTTTGGTTTTTGTCTCGTTCCTCAACGGAGAATTTCCATGACTCGATCCGAAACCGCCGCCCTCTGGTCTAAACGACTTGAACGTTTTGCTCAGTCTCAGATGACGATTGCCCAGTTTTGCGAGTCCGAAGGCGTCTCGTCAGCTTCTTTCTATCATTGGAAGAAGAAGCAAGCGTCGTCCGCCATCGGGCACCAGCCCACCACGCCAAGCAAATTCGTACCCGTGGGGCTGACTGACGCTTCGGCAGCCCCACGACACGTTGCCGAAGTCAACATCGAACTGCCCGGCGGCATTCACGTCCGAATCGGCGTGCCAACGGCAACGCCCCAGCCCGACGCAGCAGGGGCTCGGCAATGAACGGATTACCTCACGGCACACCGATCTATCTCTGCACCGAGCCGGTCGACTTCCGTAAAGGATTCGATGGGCTGACCGGCATCGTTAGCGCTCAGCTGGGCCACAGCGTTACCAGCGGTGCGTTGTTTCTGTTTGTCAACCGAAAACGCGACCGCATCAAAGCCCTCTGGTGGGAGACCGGCGGATTGACTCTGTGGTACCGTCGACTGGAACAGGGGACGGTCGAACTGCCCAAGAACAACGACACCCACGTCACCATCGACAATGTCGAACTGGCAATGTGGATTGCAGGAGTGCCGCTGAAGTCGGCCAGCGTCAGACGCAAACGCATGGCAGCCTAAGTGCGCTGTCGCGACGTAAAACCACTCTCTTTATCATCGGCCCGGCGAAAACATTTTTCGCCGGGCCGATTTTTTGTTGATGCTATCTGCGGATCATCGGTGAACCTTTATAATGTCTGCATGACCGATGCCCAAGCACTTCCCGAAGACCTCCAAGCCGCTCGCGCCTTGATTGCAACGTTGCAGGCTCAGGCAAAAACACAAGCGGCGTTGCTGGAATCCAAAGCCAACGAGCTTTCGATCAAAGACAAACAGATCCAAGAGCAGGCTCACAGCGTCTTGGAGATTCAAGCCGACCGCGATAAGCTGCAAGAGAAGAACGTTGACCTCGAACTGCGAGTCGAGAAGCTGCTTCAGCAACTCTTCGGACGCAAGAGTGAACGGCGCGTCGACAGCCCGGGCCAGTTGCTTCTGGACATCGGCGAAGAAGCCTCGCCCGAAGTCGTTAGCGCTTTGGAAGACGCGATTCATGAAGCCCAGCAGACCGTCGCCGAAGCCGACGCGCAGCGTAAACGCAAACCTAAACGTCCTCGCAAGAGCGATCGCAAGTTCCCGCCGCACCTGCCGCGTGTCGAGCAAATCATCGACCTTCCCCCAGACCAACGTGAAAACTTAAAGCTGATCGGCTACGACGAAGTGGAAACGCTTGAGTGGATTCGTCCCGAGCTGCGTGTGCGTGTGAATAAGTACGCCAAATACGTGCGTCGCCCGGATGAAAACGCTTCAACTCAAAACGCTTCAACTCAAAATACTGCCGGCTCGGTCATCGTTAGCCCCGATCGTCCGACGGGCTTAGTCGCGGGAGATCGCTTTGACGCTTCGATCGGCGTGGCGGTGGTGGCTTGGAAGTACTTTTATCACCTTCCGTTTTACCGCCAGCAAGACATGTTCGCCGGCAGCGGTTGGACGCCCGGCCGAAGCACGCTGTGCAATATCGAAACGTCGGTTGACTTCGCGCTTCAGCCACTGGCCCAGCACCTTAGGTCGTACCTCAAGACCGACCCCTGCGTTGGCTGCGATGACACATCGGTGGTGCTGATCACGCCCGCTGCGATGCCGGACCTCAGCCATCATCGGCATGGCCAGCGCATCGCTGAGGTTTTTGAAAAAGCGATTCGCAGCGGCAAGCCGAGCATCAAGGCCAACTTCTGGGGTTACTATGCGTCACGGCTTCCGGTGGTCGCGTTTGACTTCACCGTCAGTCGTCACCGCGACGGGCCTGATGACATCTTGAGCGATTACGAAGGAACGTTGGTTGGCGACTGCTGGTCGGGTTTTCAGAAGATCAACGTGCGCAGTGACTCACGCATTAGCTTCGCGGCGTGTTGGGCTCATGCGCGTCGTAAGATCGACGAGTGCCGCAGCGCGTTTCCGCTGCCGGTTGCGAAGCTGGAGTCGCTGATCAGGATGCTTTACGACGTCGAAGATCAGATCAAGGAGTTCGATGATGAAGTGCGTCTTGGGCGTCGGCAAAGCGTGTCACGTCACGTGTTGGGTTTGATTCAATCGTACTTAGATGGGCCGTCGATGAGTTCTCCGCAGGTGTTGCCTAAGAGTAATCTTGGGATGGCGGCGGCGTATGTGCGTCGTCACTGGGAGGCGTTGGGCCGTTTTACTGAGGACGCTCGGATTCCGATCGACAACAACGATTGCGAGCAGTTAATGAAGCGGGTTGCGACGGGGCGTAAGAACTGGCTGTTTAAGGGTTCGCTTGCCGCGGGCGAGCGTGCGGGGAACTTGATGACGATCATCGGTAGTGCGATCCGCAATGACTTGGACGTGCATGCGTATTTAGAAGATGTCTTACGTCGCGCTCTTGCCGGCGAGACCGATTGGGCATCGCTGGCTCCGCATGCTTGGAAGGCTGAGCACCCCGAGGCGATCCGCGTTTATCGAAAAGACGAGCGTCGCCAAGCCGCCGACCGAAAACGAGTCCGCCGGGCAAGAAGACGAAAGTCAAGAAAATAGTCAACCTCACATGACACGATGGTCACCGTGTACGGTTACGAATCGGCTACTGCAACTCTTCTTCGTTTATATTTCCAACGCGCAGTTCGGCGTTGTTGTTGGCTTGCCAGAAGTCGCCGGTCGAAACGTCCAACGCCGTCAGCCATTGATCGCCGTAGCAATAGGTATCAATCACGTGTAAGTGATCAAACGCCAGGATATTCCCGTCGCCTTGAGGCGTGTGGCCTACGACGGCGATCTTGCCGCTGAAGTGACGCTGAGGAACGTGTTCTTTGACGTGTTCCCAAAACAAGATTTCGTCCGGTTGCTCTTCCAACGCAACATCGGGCAGATAATTCGCGTGGACGAAGAAATGGCTTTCGTTTTCGTGAAACCGAAGACAGTGGCTAAGAAACGTCAGGTGATGCTGAGGGATGTTCTGCGTCCGGCCGCCGTAACTGGCAACGGTCGCGTTTCCTCCATGCATCATCCAAAATTCGAGATCAGAGCCGCGATTTTGCAGGGCTTTGAACATCATGATTTCGTGATTACCAATCAGCGGAATCAGACGCGTTTCAGAAACCAGTTCACATAAAATCTCCAACACCCCAGCGGAGTCCATACCACGATCCACGTAGTCCCCCATCCCAACAACGGTATCTTGCTGCGTGGGCTGGATTTCGACTAACAGGGTTTGCAGTGCAGTTGCACAACCGTGAATATCGCCAATAGCTATAGTGCGGCTCATATCTTGGGCAACAGGTTCTCGGGCTTCTGAAAGATTAAGGTGGCGATGGTAGGAAGTAGGTTTGGCGGGAAGATAGCAGAAAGCCACGAACCGCTGCAAGCTTAATGACTGACTTTATATTACGCGACAAGTTAGATTGGGCAACCTGCTTTGGTCAGTGATCGGCTCGTGTTGTCAAAATATTGATAACTTCCGCTTTTATCGTGAAAGCGAGTTCAAGCTGGGCATCAGTTAAATCGCAATCCATTTGTCGATCGGCACGGATCAAGATGGAGGCGACGTTCGAGCTTTCGATTACGGTAGAGCCCCGTGTTTTGAATGCATGTCGAAATCCTCCACCAAACGGTGCCGGCAACAAATGAGGGGCATTAGGCACAATCTCCCGCGATTTTGCGGAACCGCCCGAAGTCTTTGCTTGCGGTGGAGCGATCTTTTGCTGATTTTGGCCCGGGCGGAAGAAATTCCCATCGTTGATCTCGATCGCGGTGAGGGGCTGAGAATCCGTTGCCGGCAGCTTGAATTCGAGAATTACCGTCACGTCGACATGATGTCGTGATGACGGCAACGACGAGACGAGCGTTGGCTGAATCGGTTGCTGGTTTACGAAGATATTCAAGCGGCGACTGAGGTGGTCAGCGGCGAGCTGGTAAAAGTCGGCTTTTGGCGTAGCCGTTTCCGTTTTCTTGGAGGGGGCACTTTCGGCGTCGTCTCTGGCCAAATCGGTTGCCTGCCAGAATTTCATCAATTGCTGCTTGGTGTTCGGATTCAAACCGATGGAGTATTCCAACCGCGCGACAGTGTCACGAACCACGACCGCGACCGACCGCTCGACAAAATCGTCTTCGAATTCGTGGCCATCAGCATCGCCAGCAGCAATGAGCAACGCAAATGCTACGAACATTTGAGGTACCAGCCATGAGCGAATCATTGCCCTGTAAAAAACGCGGCGCGAGACAGCGTTTGCGTGCTGCGACGGGAAGACGCAGTAGATTTCTGTAAAATGCATTAGTGGACTCTGCCTGAAATTGTCCCGCCGACGCGACTGGTGGTTTGTCAGGTATGGAAGTTAGCGTGTGTCGTCGTAGCCGGAGTCGCCAGACTTCGGTTTTATACTGCTGAACTGAATTCTGGCGAATCCAGCTACCCTAAAATTATATGTTGACGGACCAAATGTTGACGGACCACTAGGCTGGATAGCAATCCCGCTGCAATCTGCGTGCCCTCGATTACTAAGATAGGCTATACTGATTGGTATGAAGAGTTCAAAAGAGATATTGGATCGTGAATTTCTTGATCTGAGATCGAAGCTGCTGGACGTGGCGGCTTCCCTTGATCGAATTGACCGCGCCGAGGGTTCCGTCGAAGGCGATGATCGCATGAAGTTATTGGCCGCCGGGATCGCGATCATTGCCCAAGATGATCCAGACCGTGCTCGCCAAATTCAGCATCTGTTTTCGCGCGATTTTGATCCGCAGTGGAAGCAAAATTTCAATATGCCTACAAGAAACTAGCGACGTTCATGTACTACATCGATCCCCACATTCACATGGTCTCGCGCACGACTGACGACTATGAAACGTTAGCGCGGATGGGATGCGTCGCGATCAGTGAACCCGCGTTTTGGGCTGGGTACGATCGTGGCAGCGCTGATGGGTTTCGCGACTACTTCGTGCAGCTGACCGAAGTCGAACCGCTCCGTGCGGCGGCGTATGGCATCGATCATTTTACTTGGTTGTGCATCAACGCTAAAGAAGCCGAAAACGTCCAACTTTCGCGCGATGTCCTCAAAATGATTCCTGAGTTCCTCGACTGTCCCAATGTTTTGGGTATCGGTGAAATCGGATTGAATAAAAACACGCCCAACGAGTCGATCATTTTTCAGGAGCACCTGGAACTTGCGATCAAGTACGACCAGCAGATTTTGATCCATACGCCGCATCTTGAAGACAAGTATCAAGGCACCCGAATGATCTTGGATATGCTGGCCGATCATTCGCAGTTGGACCGATCGCGTGTTTTGGTGGATCATGTCGAAGAACACACGGTCAGGGAAGTCATCGACGCAGGGTACTGGGCGGGGATGACGTTATACCCCGTGACCAAGTGCACACCGGCTCGCGCCGCAGACATCATCGAAACCGTTGGCAGCGAACGCCTGTGTGTAAATTCGGCCGGGGATTGGGGACCGTCCAAGCCCACCGCTGTTCCCGATTTAATCTTTGAAATGCGAAAGCGGGGGCATCGCGAAGCAAAAATTAAAGAGGTCGTCTTCGGTAACCCAAGACAGTTTTTTAGCCAAAGCAAGAATTTTAAACTGGCCGATCCAGAAAATCGTTAGTCGCAACTTCAAGTGGATTCGCGGAGCCACCGCCGTGTAGAACTGGCCGCAGTTGATCTTTGCAGACGGCAGGGAATTCTTTTGTTTCGCCAGTTACCGTCCGAGAGCGTATGCCTGTTTGGCATTGCAATTTTCCAATTTGCCAAACTCAAATTCGAAAATTTTGTCAGCGGCGTGAGCCATCGGAACTGCTCCAAAGCCGTAAAGGTCGGCGATCATCTTGAGATTGCTGCCGGACATCAAAGACGTGTACCGCTCGGTTCGATTCATCGTTTCCAGCGATGAGTACCTGATGGGGAATTGCATTCCATCCCAAAGCTGGACTTTTACATAACCATCGGGCTGGGCGCTGATCGGGATACAGACCATCAAATTGCCTTCGTGGCGAATAAAGCAATTCAAAAGCATCGCATCGCTGCTTTGCTCCGACTCGTCGATGGTCTCGGCGCGTTGGATGCCGATGTGCATTTCGCTATTTTCGCCGCGCGTGACACCACGGATGACGGCTTCGAATACTTCGCCGTCGCAGTCGATGGAGAGTTTCTTTCCGAAGGGCACGACTAAGAAATCCAGCCCAGCGATCTTTGCTCCGTTGATGGATTGGTCAATCAAAGAACATTCCAATTTGGCCCCGTCAACATTGACGGTGCACTTTTCGTCGACGGGAATGCGATGGAATTTTCGTCGATTGGTAAGCATAAATCAGCTTCGAGTCGTTACATTCGCATGCTGAGCGAATTTGGAAAAAAGGTCGGTAGATACACCGACACGTTTTGTTTAACGACATATCCGGTGGTAATGCTTTAGCCAATTTCGCAACGACCACCACCCGAATCCACCGACAAGCTGATACGCGTGGCAACTTGAACCGATTAGATCGTTGAAATCGGTAAAGTATCGCTGCCGCACCGAGGGCGTTACGATTGGAATACTTTACCGCATCATTCAGGCGTAGTGGATGAGGCCACGAATCCAGCGGGAATTAGATCCCGCGGGACTATTGGCAGCTTTGCATGCAGCGGCAGGACTCGTTGCCTCGTCCACTACCGCTGCTTCGTCCACTACCGCTGCGATTCAGCAGATTTACCGGTTTGGCTAAAGTAGGGTTTCTTTGATTCGTATAAAGCCAATCTTTCCTTATACTCGTCCTTTTTCTCGCCCTCAGCAAGTTCGACCGCTTGGTTCGCGTACTTCATCGCGGCCTCGAACTCTCCTTGTTCGGCGTATGCCGCGGCGAGTGTATCAATGAAACTTGCGTCCTCCCATTCGGTGTCTTCGCAAGCCTTGGTCACCATCTCGATGGCTTTTTCGCCGTCGCGATAATTGTCGCTGGGACAAGTCGCGTAAAACCAACCCACGGTGTTTGCAATTTCAGAAACGGTACCGCCGATCTCTTCGGCTTGCTGGTAGTCTTTCTTGGCTTTGGCGAAATCGCCCAAGCCTTCATAAGCCACACCGCGGTTGGCATAAACGAGAGGGTTTTCGCCGGAGAGTTCCAAAGATTGGGTGTAATCCTTCACCGCTTTTTCGAACTCACCAAGCTCCACGAAGCAAACGGCGCGATTATTGTAGGCCAGCGGTAGACGTGGAGCGTAAGTGATGGCGCGATTGAGATCGAACATCGCTTCGGCGTATTTGCCTTGTTTGTACAAAACCCACCCGCGCTGGTTCAATGAAACAGCGTTCTTGGGTTGGATGTCGACCGCTTTGTCGGCTTCTGCGAAGGCTTCGTCCAGTTTGTTCTCGCTTAAAAAGATGTTGCTGCGACCCACGTAAGAATCTGAAATGCGTTTATTGATCTCGATTGATTTGTCGTAGTCCGCCAGCGCCCCTTCAAGATCGCCTTTGCCGTACTTCGCGCTGCCGCGACTGACGAAGTACCACGGGTCTGATTCGTCCAGTTCGATCGCTTTGTCGTAAGCTTTGATCGAGGCTTCGTAATTGTTGACGGCGTAGTGAACGATACCAAGATTGAAATATGCGTGAGCAAATTTAGGGGCGAGCTTCACCGCGTAGCGGATGTCTTTGAAGGCTTTGTCGTAATTGCCTTGTGCCTTGTAAACGATGCCGCGATTATTCCACGTGATCGCATTGGCTTTGTTGACCGCAAGTGACTGGTTAAGATCCTTAAATGCCGGAACCAACTCTTCCTTCTCGTAGCGGATCATGCCGCGATGAGCCAAGGCGGCGAAGTCATTTTCGTCGGTTTCGATTCGTTTGGTGAAATGAGCTTCGGCGTCGTCCAAGTTCATGACGTACTCCAGCGGCAACCAACCGTTGACGCCTTCCATCGAACACCATTTGCCCTGTTTGGCAATGATGGTGTAGATCGAACCTTCGACAACACGACCAACCTCTTTGGCTTTGATCTTCGTTTTGAAATTGCCCGTCACGCAGACTCGGTCACCCACTTCTTGAGCAACCACGACCGAGGGCATCATCACCAAAGACACGATGCCGGTCAGCAAAATGCTGAAAACAAAGCTGGAAACAAAACGGATTGAAAAACTGTGATCTGAGGTAGGCATAGCTATTAACGCGGTAAACAGGAAATGCGATTTTTAAAGACCGCTGGGGATTGATCGGTATCGACCAAGAAAGAGATTATTCACAAAGTTGATTTTCTGCAAACCCGCGAAATTCTAAATTGAATATCCAGCATCGGGGCTTGGGCAATTCAAACAGTCTATGCGGATTAATGGGCTATTTTCCGATGCAAAATCTACCAAAAACAAGGTCAAGGATGTCATCATTGTAGACTGTCCCCACAATCTGTCCCAGCGCGTCGAGCGCTTGGCGGATTTCGGCGGCGACGATCTCTTGACCAAAATCTCCTTCGGCCGCCTCCAATGCCCCCAAGATACTACCGGCGACCAATCGCAGGCTCTCGCGCGTCCTCAGCAACGTCGAACCCACCACCGCATTCTCACTGGTCGATAAGGCGACGGCGGTTGCCGAAATTTCGAACTTCAATCGGTCAAGGTTGTCGCCGGTGTGACTGCTGAGGGTGATCAGTTTTCGTCGGGCTCCGGTAAGATCGGTCAATTGATTTTGTAATTGCTTTGCGGAGGAAAGCTGTTGATCGAAATCGTGATTCGGCCGAAGGTCAGATTTTGTCAGGACCAACAAAAATTCCTGGCCACGGGTTTGAAGCATCTCCATTTGCTTCGCCGCCCAGTTGTGACTTTGGGAATCGGGACCGACGCACAGGAGGATCAATTGAGCGTTTTCGATTTCGGCAAGCCGTTTCTGCTGCGCGGTTTGCATGATGCGCGAATCAGGATTTTTATCCTCTCCATTATCTGGCGTGGTCGATTCAAGCCCCGCGGTGTCGATCAACTGGATCGCGATGCCTTCGATGTTGGTGGTGGCGGTGACGAAGTCCGTCGTCGTCCCTGCCTGATCGGTGACGATGGCTTGGTCAGCGTCAATCAAAGCGTTAAAAAGACTGCTTTTGCCTGCGTTGGGTAGACCGGACAACGCGACTTTGAATTCTTGACCGTCGCTGCCGCGCTGCAGAATCTGCTGCTCGATCAACTGGACTTGTTTCAAACCTTCTCGCAATGCCGATACGATCTGATCGGAGGCAATGAATTCAATGTCTTCTTCGACGAAGTCCAAACCCGCCTCGAGTTCCGCCAATACATTCATTAGCGTTCGTTTAGTTTCGGCCAGCGGACCTGCCAGCCCCCCCGACAGTTGATCCAGCGCGACGGATAATTTCTTCTCCGATTCTGCGTCGATGACGGCAAGAACAGCTTCGGCTTGCGTTAAATCCATCCGCCCCGAGAGAAACGCACGCAACGTAAATTCGCCGGGTTCCGCCAAACGTGCTCCGCTGTCGCAAAGTTGCTTAAGCGCCATTTCCAACAACGGCGTCGATCCAAAGGTGTGAAGCTCCGCAGATGGTTGGCGAGTGTAACTGCGTTGGTCGGGCCACAAAAGAAGCGCCGCGGGCAGAAGATTTTCAGACAAACCGATGTTGCCGGTGAACCGTGTGGCCCGTTTGACGTTCTCAAATTGCTGAGGATCATCAAAGACAAAAGTTTCTTTGATGATCTTTAAAGCATCCGGCCCGCTGAGCCGAATGATGCCGCGCACACCGTTTCCCGTCGGCGAAGCAATCGCTGCGATGGTGTCATCGGTGGTCAGATAAGCCATTGGGATCCTAGATAGCGGCCAAAGACAGACTCGGTGGCCAAGGCTGCACGGCACACAGATTAATTCAGCTGACAATCAACGCCGTGGGGACTGACGCCCGTTACGTTCATTGAAACATCGTCACCGTAACGCTGGAACGCTTTGAACCACATAGTTTCGGTGTCTTCGAACACGATGTCGGCATCACAATGAATAGGATACCACAACGCTGCGTCAATCTCGGCGTGGATTTGAGGCGTTTTCCAGCCAGCGATCCCCAGCACGATGCGGTATTGCGCAGGAGAAGGATCTTCCATCGGGATCAAGCTGTGATTGTCGGAGGCATCTGCTTCGTTCTCGACCAGCATCTGCAGCGCGTCTTGCGAAGTCGAAACGAAAACTCCATCACGGAGTTCGATTTCAGCAAGGTCTTCGTTTTGATGGAGCGCCAGCACGGGACCGTTGAGCGGACCGCCGATCATCAGTGCGTCGCGCGTTGACGGCAGTTGCGTGAACTCTTCGAAATCAGACGCCTGCTGCGAACTGGCATTGGCGTTAAGCCGAACCCCAAACACGCCCTGATCGGAGTCTTGGATGACCAAAACCACAGCTTCAGCCATGGGAGTATGACTGAGCCTTGGCGAAGCGACCAGCAATGTGCCGGAGAGGTTTGGCTGCTGTGGGAAATAAGATTCAAAACGATTCATTCGATCTCTTCCAAGTAAAACCACGAAATGGCCAGCCGATGGATGACCAACGGACTTATCTGCAATCACCGTGCCGCTGGTATAAAACCGTTTTTCCCGGGTTTTTCTAACCGAAGCTGAGCGTTTTCGGACCAAAGACTGCAACATTGGCAGGTCGGAACATGCCCCGCGGCGCGCTCCAAAAATCCGCGTAGTGGATGAGGCCACGAATCCGGCAGGGAATTAGATCTCGCAAGACCACCGGCGACTTTGAATGCAGCTGCCGGACTCGTTGCCTCGTTCACTACCCCGGAACCACTACTCCCAACGCTTGCCACCGGCCAGCAACCATTCAAACCCCCGGCCCTGCGATCGGATTGGCGCGGCCGACGGCCAACACAGGCACCGGGCAATCCAGCGATTCCGCCACCGCCCTAAAAAATTCGGCCTCGGCGATCGTTATTTCGTGATCGTAAGTGATCAGCATCGCGGCGGCGTACAACAGCTTCTTTTTAATCTTCATAGAAGCCTGATGAAGCGATCGCATACAAGATTCCAGTTGCTCGATATTCCATGGCTCAGGTTCGACGCTGCCCTGCCCGGTTTGTCCAATCTCAACGGCCTGCAGAGCCAACGCATAGGCTTGATTGGTTATCTCTGGATCTGCTTCCTTGTCGTTCTCCAGCACGCTCCCGATTTGGCTGGCCGAAGCAAACGCTGAAAGCATCAAGCGAAGTTCGCGCGAAACCTGAGCGGTTTTTTTGTACAGCACGCGCGGCGGTTCGCGAAAACTAAACCGCCTATCCAAATGCATCAGCAAATGGTGACGCACAATGAACTCGAATAAACTGGTTTTCGAGTCGAGTCTGACCAACTGTTGAACGGTGTCTCTGAATTTTTCATACTGCTGCGGCGACAGATCAGCCAACGAACCTTGAATCATTTCCATCAATGGCAACCGCAGCACCAACTCCAAACCGTGAATGTGAAACAGCAATTTGCGCGTCGTTTCCACGGTCATTTCGCCTTCGGTTTTTTCCAGGTGCGCCCATTGCTGATCCGAGTAAGCACGATCATCGTCCACCAGCATTGCAAATGCCACACAACGCGCCGAATACGGATGATGCGCTGCCTCGACAACCGCCGGCGGCAGTTTTTCGATCAACTCTTGTGAACGTTTGACATCATCGCGGTCGGGCGAACCAATTGTCGCCAGCAACAGCAACGGATCAATAGAAAATTTTTCAGCAATCTCCGCCGGTAACATTTGCCCCATCGGCGTGCGCAGCGTCGAACTTTGAGTTTTCTCTTGTTCGCGCTGCTCCCGCGCCGCAGCACGTCTATCGGCGATGGCCTTGCGAACTTTAAAGTAGCCTTTGAAGTCGCCCTTGAAGTCTTTATCAATTTGCTGAATGCGAGGAACCAAGGGAGGATGCGTCGAAAACATGCTGAACATCATCGACGAAAAACTATCGGCGAAAAACATGTGGCTCATCTGCTCCGCCGCCGGCGTCTTCATCGCCGAACCCGCGCTGGTGGCTCCAATCACTTTCAGTGCTCCCCCTAATCCTTCTGGGTAGCGCGTGAATTGAATCGCAGACGCGTCCGCCAGGTACTCGCGCTGGCGAGACAGAATCGCTTTGATCCATCTGGCGAAAAACTGGCCGATCGAACCGAAGATCAACAGCGCCAGCGCGATCGCCAAAATCGGCCCCACACCGCCATCGTTATCGTTTCTGCTTCGGCGGCGTCCTCTACCACCCATCGATCGCAAAACAAAGTAACCGATCGTCGCCAGCATCTGAATGCCGAACAAAACGCCGATCAACCGAATGTTGATCCGCATGTCGCCGTTGAGAATATGGCTGAACTCATGCGCGATAACGCCCTGAAGTTCGTCACGGTTGAGCTGGTCAAGTGTGCCTTGGTTGACGCCGATCACGGCATCGGCCGGCGTGAAGCCGGCCGCGAAAGCATTGATCGTAGGTTCATGAGGCAGCACGTAAACCGGAGGCACCGAAATGCCCGAGGCCAACGCCATCTCCTCAACGACATTCAATAATCTTTTATGGTCGCGGTCGGTCGTTGATGCCGGGACGCGTACGCCGCCCAAAGATGATGCTACGTGAGCTCCACCGCCGCGCAGTTCAGCGATCTTGGCAAGGCTGGCTCCACCGATGATCAGCAAATTCACGCCCGCCACGATCCCAAAAAGTTGAGGATGGTACAGCGAAAAAACCTCGGCCGACATACCGCCGCTGGGGTCGCCGCCGGCCTCGGCCGCGATGTATTGTTTGGAGAACCCCAACGCTATCGCGATCGCAATGTACAGACCGATGATGATCGACGCGACCGCGATGATGTACAACCCGATCAACCATTTGGTTTTCTTGCGGCGAAGTTCTTGAGCTGCAAAGAAGTCCACGAGTGATTCCCGAAACCGTTTGTGAAAGGAAAAGGATGGCAGCGACGATTGATCTTTGGGTCTGCTTTCAGACGTTGGCATGCCCATGCCAAAGACCACTGACGCGTGTGCCGTCTGGCGGACTGGCAAAAACGCTGATTACCGTCGCCAAATGTGCGATTAAAAATTAACTTCCGGAGCTTCGCGGCTGCCTTCGTCCTCGACTTCGTACAGTTGAGCGTTCTCGAAACCGAAGGAATTGGAGATCATGCTGGCCGGAAAGACCTCGCGAGCGGTGTTGTAGATCGTCACCGCATCGTTGTAGCCCTGACGAGCAAACGAAACTTTGTTCTCGGTCGACGTAAGTTCTTCCTGGAGCGCCAACATGTTCTCGTTGGCTTTGAGGTCCGGATAGTCTTCGGCGATCATCATCAATCGCCCCAATGCGCCGTTGAGGTTCGATTCGGCTCCCGCAAGATTCTTGATCGCATCGGCGTCACCTGGATTTTTCGAAGCTGCCGACGAAGCGGAGAGGGCTTGGTTGCGCGCGTTGATGACGGCCTCTAACGTATCCTTTTCATGAGCCATGTATCCCTTGACCACGTTCACGAGGTTGGGAATCAAGTCGTGTCGGCGTTTCAATTGAACGTCGATCTGCGAAAACGCATTCTCATAACGATTCCGGTACGTGACCAAGCGATTGTAAACGCCCATCACCCAACCCGCGATGATGAGAAACAGAACGACTAAGACGGCGATGAAGATTAAAACGGCATACATAAGTCTGACTCTGGTTTTGGAAACTGGTTGGAAGCATCGAACATGTTGGACATGTGCCGGCGAACGAGTTCACGCACGACCTTTCACTCAACATAACAAATTATTGCTTCTCTGTCGGCACCGGTCAAAAACCATTTCCTGAAACGGATTTGGCCGAACGAACTTCTTCGGCGGCGCTGGGACGAAAATAGATCGGAGAAAGCGACCATAAATCATCCACATCGCCGTTGGCAAAACGATATTCTGCGATGTCGGCGACCGCTGCGATATCGCAGCTGCATTGATCTTCGGATTCCACCAAAACATCTTCACGTGTGCTTAATCCAGCGCTTTCGGCTTCGGGGACGATTTTCAGACCCGGCCCCGTCAGCACCGCGTCGGCGCTGACCTGCCGAGCCCATGCCTCCGCAAAAATCAATTCGCTGTCCCCAACTTTTTCAACGCGCTGCTGGTCGGTGACTTGAAATCGCCCCGCGAAGATTTGCTTGCGCTGAGCATTGACCACCGATTGAACGATTTTCCCTGGAGACAGACGCCTTCGTTTCGCCGTTGCCAACGCGAGGGCTTCCAAGACGTCAACTCCTACGATCGGAATATCGTTAGCAAAGGCCATCGTTTTGGCCGCCACGACACCGACACGCAGCGGCGTGAACATTCCGGGGCCTTGGGTGACCGCGATCAAACCGAGATCAGCCACGGTCGCATTGGTCTGCTTCAAGCAAAACTGGACCATTGGCAAAAGGAGCGTCGATCCTCCCAGTTGCGCGTGATCCGGCGATTCTTCGGCGGGAGCGAAATGGTGGGAAATAAAATCTTGGTAGTCCGTTTCAAACAAACATTGACCGTCTTTATAAATCGCAACGGCATTGTTTCGATCGGATGTTTGGAGAGTTAGAGTCAGCACAGTTATTACGATTCGTTAGTTTTTCAGTGAATTTGAATCCTTCTCAGGAAGGACAGTTTGGGACCAACCGGCTCCGGTTAGCTCCCCGTTTTCTTTCAAAAGGTCTGCTCTGGAGGATTATTGAAAATATTCGGTTTGGTACGGTTGGGAACGAATTCCAAAACAGGCTGTTATCGACTAAAATTTGGGTCGATCGCAGATTTCATGTTTCTATATGTTAGGATTGTGCGTCAGAATTAAAAGACTGTGGCCGTTATTCTCAATTGCTGTTTGCGATGAAACAATTATTTGCAGTACACGCTTCCTTTGAATTCATTTTTCTCTTATCTCTCTTTCCTCAAAAATTTTAAATCCTCTCCTCTGCTTGAGATTCCAACAAGATCAAGAGCGACAAGAAAGCTGCAGAAGTGAAACGAGCTATAATCAGCGACATCCATGGTAACTTGGAAGCACTCACGGCCGTTCTGGCCCGCATTGACCAACTTAACGTCGACAGCATTATTTGTTTGGGAGACATTATCGGTTATGGCCCCAATCCAATCGAATGCTTGGATCTGGTGATGGAGCGATGTGGGTTGGTGATTCTTGGCAACCACGATCAAGCTTCGATCTTCGATCCAGAAGGATTTAATCCCGTCGCGATGAAGGCCATTTTTTGGACGCGCGAACAACTTGAGAGCGATCCGAACATCGACCGCTCCGATCAGCGCTGGGATTACCTCGGTGGATTGCCTCGCCGGCATGACGAAGGCGAATTTCTATTCGTGCATGGTTCGCCTAGGGATCCTACCAACGAATATGTTTTCGAGGAGCATATTTACCAGAAACCAATGATGGACGCATTGCTCAGTCGTTTTGAGAAGTTCTGCTTCCAAGGGCACACGCACATTCCTGGCGTCTTTACAGAAGGTTGTAAATTTATTCCGCCGGGATCCTTAACCGACGGCATCTACAATCTTGCCGACGAAAAATGCATGTTCAACGTCGGCAGTGTCGGGCAACCACGGGACGGCAACCGGGATTCCTGCTTCGTCGTTTTGGACAGTGAAGCTCGCACAGTGCAGTATTTTCGTGAACATTACCCCGCCGAAGAGACGCGTGACAAGATCTACGCTCAGGACCAACTGGAAAATATGCTCGGCGACAGACTGCTCGGAGGCCGCTAGGGAAGCCGCTTCGGAGGCCGCCCGGGAGCTTAAGGCTCCACTGGGGACCTAAAATTGAATTGCTGCTCGGCTGCTGGTTTTGGTCCGAGAACGATGCGCCCCCACTTTCAAACTGTTGCTTGCGCGTTACGATTAGAATTATTCCGAGTCCCGAAGCCTAACCTAAACGACGGAATCAATCGTTGTCCAAACGCGCCATCATCAGCGACATCCACGGCAATATCGAAGCCCTCACTGCGGTGTTGCAAGACATTTCAGCGCAAGGCGTTGATGAGATATTTTGCTTGGGGGATGTTGTTGGTTACGGGCCTAACCCGCGCGAATGCATTGATGTTTGCCGCGATTTTAAATTGGTCTTACTGGGCAACCATGACAACGGGGCGCTGTTTGACCCCGACGGGTTCAGCAGCGGAGCCGAACGCGCGATTT
Source organism: uncultured Pirellulaceae bacterium (assembly GCA_937921995.1). Lineage (GTDB taxonomy): Bacteria > Planctomycetota > Planctomycetia > Pirellulales > Pirellulaceae > Mariniblastus. The sequence goes on along the minus strand of CAKZVF010000090.1, from coordinate 2,290 downwards.
TTTGGACACGGCAACAACTCGAGGATACTTCGTTTGAGGGAGCGGCCGAACGTTGGGATTTCTTAGCGAAACTACCCCGCACTCACCGCATCGAAGATCACATGTTCGTTCATGGATCGCCGCGCAGTCCCCTGAATGAGTACGTTTTTCCAGAAGACGTTTACAACCAGCGCAAAATCGAACGCATCTTTGGATTCATTCACCAGTATTGTTTCCAAGGCCACACGCACGTGCCTGGCGTCTTTACAGAGAATTGCCGCTTTTATTCGCCCACCGAAATCGGCAACGAGTTCGAACTGAATCAGCAAAAAGTCATGGTCAACGTCGGCAGCGTCGGCCAACCACGCGACGGTGACCCACGAAGCAGCTACGTCACGGTCGAAGGTAACGCCCTGACCTTTCATCGCGTCGACTACGATCCATCCGACACGCGCGATAAGATTTATGGCATTGAAGCTCTGGATAACTTTCTTGGTGACCGGTTGCTCGAAGGACGGTAGTGAACGGAGCTGATTAGAAACTGACCCACCTGCCAAGTGGCATGGCGGCGAACGGTTGAGCGAGTGAGCGTAATGGATTTTGTCAAAAATCCTTGCTCGTAGTTTGATAGATCTACCCAGCACGAGCGATCTTTAACAAGGATCCACTACGGCCGATTGTTGCTACGCAACTTAAACTCTATTTTTTCCAACGATTCGATTAAAATCCTCGATTCCCCTTTCCAATATTTGTCGATGTTTGGAGAATACGCCCCTGCCATCGCTCTAAGTTCTAGAGCCTGTTTTCTGATCGACTTCGATCCGATTTCTTGATTCCGGCAGCTTTGACAGAGACAGGATTCATTCGGTGAACGTCCGCGCAATTTTATTTGTAGTACTTTCCTTCACTATTTTAATGGTGTCGGTTTTGATGCGTCCGGCCCCCAACGTCGGCGTGCCCCCCGCCGGCGACCAAGTTCAAACGGAACTGGTGGCCGAAGCTGGAGACGCAGAATCCGTAGACGGCCAAACCGGTGACGATGCAGAGGTTGCAAAAGCCGATGCTACGCCTGACCCAAGCGAATCTGCCGACGCGGCGGAGGTGGCCGATGCGTCTCAGCAGAAAGCCGATGGTGCCGCCGATAGCCAAGCCGAGGAAGAATCCTCGGATGCAATTGCCGCCAGCGGTGCCGGCGACCCAAAGGAAGAACCTGAAGAAACCGAAGATGAAAGGGCGATCGCATCGACGCCTGCGACAAGTCTGGGCGTCACCGAGCCGCTGGAGAATTCTCGAATCGAAGAACTGATCGAGGCACGTCTGCCGGCGCGGTCTCCCGAAGAGAATGCTCTGCTGAATTCGTGGAGCTATCGGGCTCAAGAAATGCAAGGCGACCTTACGACGATCGGTTCGCTTGATCCTGACAGCGGCCAACGTTATCTGATCACAGCCAATTCACTCGGCGGAACCATTCGTCGAATTGAGCTCAACCATCGCAAGGACAACGGTCGCCACTTCTATCGTGATTTGGAGATCACTTACGGGTACATGGGATCTTTGGACTGTTACGACGGTTCACAAGGGTGCACGGTCGGCGTCGTTGGCGCAGGAACTCCCGCCGCCGACGCGGGTCTTAAACGCGGCGACGTGATCGACGCGATCGGTGGCATCGACATCACCAGCAAATTCGAATTCGAAACGGCGCTTTCGAAAACGAAACCGGGCGACGAAATTGAAGTCAACATCACGCGGGATGGAGAATCGTCAAACCTTTCGATCACGCTCGGCGAGAAACCGATCGAATTGATTCGTCCGGAACCCGGCGTGATTGATCCGACGCGGAAATTGATCGAGTCATTTTCGATGTCGTTGATGAAGCCCGCGGATGACGTTGCCAAAATGTGGGATGCGTTGGGCGGCGATATGCTGCACAGTAAATGGCAAGTCCGTCAAACAAACATCGACGGCAATGAGGCGATCGAGTTCACGTATAAGATCGAATCGTCTGATTTGCAACAATTCGAGGTCGCCGGTCCGCTGCGAGTGGTGAAGCGCTATATCCTGCCGACGTTCGAACCGACCGAAGAATTGGATCCTGCCAGTTTCCATTGGAATTTTGAGATCGAGGTGTTCAACGATTCCGCAGAGGCTCAAAAGCTGGGGTACTCATTGGTCGGACCGACGGGCACGCCATCGGAGACGTGGTGGTACGCCAATAAAATTTATGGCGGCGGCGGTTTGACAGGGATTGGTGGCGCTCGTGATGTGTCGGCGTCGCTTCCCGAGGACGGCTACGTGTTTCGTGGAAACTCGG
>CAKZVF010000089.1 GCA_937921995.1 uncultured Pirellulaceae bacterium | reverse complement strand
CTTTAAGATTCAAACCATGATTCAAATTATTAATACAGGCGTTGCCAATATTCGATCGTTGCAAGCTGCCTTCGATCGTATGGGCAAGCCCTGGAACTTGACCGAGAGCGTTGACGACATCACCAACGCCAGCCATGTCGTATTGCCGGGCGTCGGTGCCTATGCTGCGGCAGCCGAGGCGATTGATCGTCTTAAGCTTCGAGAAACGATCGCCGCGCGGCTGAAGAATCACGAAGTTTCGACCCTGTGCATTTGCTTGGGCATGCAACTATTGGGAACCGCCAGCGACGAAAGCCCTGGCGTTGAAGGGCTGGGTGTGATCGACAAAACGATCACGCGTTTTGATGACACCGTTCAAGTTCCCCAATTGGGCTGGAACAACGTGGTGCCGCATCCCTCGAATTCACAATCCGCTTTCGAAGCAGGCGAGGCCTATTTTGCGAACTCGTTCCGGCTGAGTTCACCGCCGGAGGGCTGGAACTATGCCACGACCGACTATGGTGGGCAGTTCGTTAGCTGTCTGTGGCAAGGAAAGACGTTGGCGTGCCAGTTCCATCCGGAACTGTCTGGGAAATGGGGACAAACTTTGCTGGAGAACTGGGCGGCGTAAAATCCGACGCGTGAAAAAACTATGTTAAAACCTCGAATCATTCCCTGCCTTGACGTGAACAACGGACGTGTTGTCAAAGGCGTGAAATTTCAAAATCTGCGGGACGCCGGATGCCCGGTGGAACTTGCGGACCACTACCAACAGCAGGGCGCCGACGAATTAGTGATCCTGGATGTTTCGGCGACGCGCGAGGCGCGGCTGGCGATGCTGGAAACGATCGAAAGCGTGCGGCGGAAGCTCTACATTCCGCTGACCGTCGGTGGTGGCGTGTCGTCGGTCGAAGACGCCAACCGATTGCTCAATGCGGGGGCCGATAAAGTCAGCGCCAATTCTTCGGCGGTGAAAAACCCGGATCTGATCAACGAGATGTCCACACGCTTTGGAGCCCAGTGCACCGTCGTTGCGATCGACGCCAAACGCGATTCCTCTCAAGAAGAATTTTGGCAAGTCATGACACGCAGCGGAACTCAGGGTGAACCGCTGGACGCGGTCAACTGGGCTGCGGAAGCTCAGCAGCGCGGGGCGGGCGAAATTTTGCTGACCAGCTTTGATCGCGATGGCACACGTAGCGGATACGACTTGGAATTGATGCGCGCCGTGACGGCCGCGTGTTCATTGCCGGTCATCGCATCAGGGGGCGCCAATTCGGTGGCTCACATGGTCGAGGCGTTCAACAACGGTGCTCATGCGGTACTGGCTGCCTCAATTTTTCACGATGGAAATATGACGGTTGAAGATGTCAAACGAGAGTTGGTCACCTCGGGTGTTGAGGTGCGGGTATGATCGTTCCGCTGATAAAGGTCCAGCCATCAAGCGATTGGACGGAAACGCTGCTTGGTCAGGTTAAATACTGGTCGTTGTTCGGGGCGACGTGTTTGCAGATTGATTTTGCGTTAGACGCGGCGCAGCTGAAATCTCTGCAGCGGATCGTAAAACTGACCGGCGGGCAGACCGACATTTTTATTCAGTCTGATCGTCTTTCTGATGAAGAGGCGTTGGAATTGCTGAACATCGGTGGTTCGGGGATCGTTACTACGACCGCCAACCGAGAGCATTTCTCATCGGTGCCCGATGAACGAATGAGGTTTGTCGATTCCGATCAATGGACCCTGTTGTCTGCACCCGAGGCCAGCGCAATCGCGGATCTTGAGAAACAAAAACGTTTGGCTGTTATCGATGCGGATTGGCTGAGCGATAATCCTGAGACGATCGTCGATTATTATTGCGCGATTCTGCAATCGGATCGCCCGGACGGGCTGTGGTCGACCATTATTTGTGATCCGTTGGGGATCGCGCTGGGATTGGCGTACTCCAATCGAGAAAGTTTGCTGCACGCGATCAAGTCGCGGCAAGGGACTTATTGGTCTCGGTCACGTGAGGGATTGTGGATCAAGGGATTGACCAGCGGCGCGACGCAGCAGTTGCTTGGGATTGCTTTTGATTGCGACTGTGATTGTCTGCGGTTTACGGTGACTCAGGATGCACCCGGTTTTTGTCATCGCAACACGCATACTTGTTTCGGTGAAGAACGTTCGATTGCTACGGTTATCCAACGATTGACCGAGCGTATTCATTCGCCCGATGCCAAATCGTTTACGAAGAAATTGGCAACTGACGCACAGTTGCTTCAAAAGAAGCTGTTGGAAGAAGCCGGGGAACTGGCCGAAGCGGCAGAATTGGACGACCGTTATGAAGTGGCTTGGGAAGCGGCGGATGTGATGTACTTTTCTCTGGTGGCGATGCTGAAAAACGGCGTTGGCTTGGAAGAAGTTTACGCAGAATTAGCGCGACGGATGAATCGAATCGTTCGCAGGAACTAACAAAGATATGCTAAAGAGAATTTCTGCTGCCGAATTTGGCGACACGCAACTTACGCATTCACTGGACGCCCAAACACTGGCGCAGTCGCAGGCGATCGTGGACGAAGTACGCGGTGGCGGCGAATCGGCGATCCGCAAATTCGCGGTTCAATTCAACGAACGCACCGATGATCAGCCGATTGTGATCGAGCGAAAGGAATTGGAAGCGGCCGCTGAACGAATCAGCGCTGACGATTTAGCGCTGCTGCAGCGCGTCGCGAAACGCATCGGCGACTTTGCTCAGGCTCAATTAGATTCTGTCGCCGCCCTCAGTACCCCTGTCCCTGGCGGAACCGCCGGCCACACGATCGAACCGATTCAGAACGCCGGTTGCTATGCGCCTGCCGGACGGTTCGCCCTGCCCTCGACCGTGATGATGACCGCGGTAACGGCCAAGGTTGCCGGATGTGAACACGTCGTTGTGGCGTCTCCCAATCCGTCGGATATTATTTTGGCCGCGGCGTACGTTGCGGGGGCCGATCAAGTGCTGGCCATTGGAGGGGCGCATTCGATCGCTGCGATGGCGTACGGATTTGAAGGGTTCACGCGCTGTGACTTGATCGCCGGCCCCGGCAATCGTTGGGTGACGGCGGCGAAAAAGATCGTCAGCGGCGACTGCGGTATTGATATGCTGGCCGGCCCATCGGAGTTGGCGCTGGTGGCCGATGGATCAGCCGATCCGGTCACGATTGCAGCAGATCTATTGGCTCAAGCGGAACACGATGTCGACGCGCGGCCGTTTCTGATTTTGACCGATGCGTCGATCGCCGATGCGGTCGATGACCAGTTACAGCAGCAGTTGGCCAAATTGCCAACCGGCGAAGTCGCCAAACAATCGCTGGAGAACAACGGAGCGATGGTGGTTTGCGAAAGTATTGAAGAAGCGATCGCCGTCTGCAACCGTTTGGCTCCCGAACATTTAGAACTGCACCTGGCCGATGCCCAATCCGTCGCGGCGAAGATTCGTCATGCCGGTTGTATCTTTATTGGTCACCAGTCGGCGGAAGTTTTTGGCGATTATGGTGTGGGCCCCAACCACACTTTGCCAACCGCGGGTACCGCGCGGTTTTCGGCCGGATTGAATGTTTTCACGTTCTTGCGGATACGGACTTGGCTGAAATTGGATCAAGCCCCGCCGGAACTGGTCGCCGATACGGCGCGGTTGGCGGAGATCGAGGGTTTGATTGGCCACCAGCGATCAGGGCTGAGGCGAAGTGTTCAGGGGTGATCGACTTTCTGGTTTTGCGTCTTCGAGGGTGGCTGACGCTAGCAGTTTGATCTTCTCATTACGGCTGGGTCGCTGCTTGTTTGTTATCACCGCGCAGCTCACGACTTGCAGAGGCTGTGATCTTTTGATAACCCGACGCGTAAGTCCGCAATAGCGGGGATCATCGCGCTTCCGCGCTCACGCGTCGGGTAACCATTTACACTTTCTATTCCAAGGTTTTGATTCAACGTGCCAGCAGTTTTTGGATGGCGGTAAGCCAATCTTGCTGTCGTGGGATGATTTATCTACGCTCCGGCGAAATTTCATTCAAACGACGACTTACGTTGCGAGAAATACTATGCTGGGACGGAATCCAATGCGCTTCAACAAAACGCGTTTGCGCGATAATCGCGGCCTGCGGAACAAATTTTTCGACTGCCAGATGAGTGGCGGAATCTTGATCGCAATTGCCTGTGTGATCAGCGTCGCGGGATGCTCAAGACTTGGCTCTACCGGACCGTTGAACCAAGGTAGAATTCCGTTCCCACCGCAACCGTTGCGTGACGCGTCTTCTGAATCGGTGGCTGCGGAAAAAGCCAAAGCGATGGAGTCGGCGAAGACGGCGCGAGACCTTCACGCGATTGATAACGTCGACAATGCAAAGCTTGCCAATCAAGTGCGGTCCGAAACCAACCCTGCTCGCGACGCCGTCCAAGATCTGAAGGCTCGCCCGCCCAAGTTGTCACAACTGCCCAGCACAACGCTGTACGCCGAACCTGTTATCGACAACGCGCAACAGGTCGCCTTTGAAGAAAAGGAAAACGATTTTGATCCTGCGCGGCAACCGCCTGCCGAAATCTTCGCTCAGCCATTGGCAAAAACCAAGGACGATCAATTCTTTGATCCCCGACCGGTAAAGCCAACGGTCAATCCAGAAAAATTCGTTGCGTCGGATCCTCAGCCGGCCGCTTTACAAGCCGGTATGCTTAACCCGATTCGAGACAACCGTACGCCTGCGACGGAATCGCAGCGGATCATGCTGGTAACCAACACTTCGACCGATGTTCCCGAAGCGCACGATGCTGCTTCGGCTGCGAAGGCTACCGAAGCAACCGTCGCTGTGACAGATGCGATTGGCCCTCCACTTCCGCTAAATCGACAGCTGGTGAAAAACTTCGCGCCCGCTCCACTGCGACCAGAAATGCCGGTGATCATTGAGAAAACTCCTGAAGAAGTAAACAACGGCCCCAAAGTCGACGCAAATCTGAAGGGCGAAGTCTACACAAAATCTGCCCCGCCGCAGATCGCTGAAAAACCGCCAGAGGTGAAGGAAATTTTCGCTCCGGAAAAGGCTGCTGAAAAAGTGGCCGACAAGCCGGTGATCAAAGATGAGTTACCGAAAATTGAGGAGATTAAGGTAGAAGAATTTCAACAGAACTTCAGCCCCGCTCAATCGCTTACTCAAACGAAAGCTCCAGAACCTGAAATCAAACCCGAGTTCAAAGCGGAACCCAGCAACGGGATCGAGATCGACCCTACCTTGGGAGCCCAACGCGATGAGCGCTTGAGTTTCACTGCGCCTCGTAAAATCACCAAAGCTCAACCTGAACCAAAACCCGAATCCAAACCGGTGGTCTTTGAAAGCAAGAAAGCTCCGTTGGTACAGTCGCCGCTGGTGAAGAAAATACTGCCTGAGGTGAAAGCTATGCCTGAGGAGAAGAAACTACCTGAGGTGAAAGCCATATCTGAGGTGAAGGAATTACCCGAGGTCAAGGAAATACCTGAAGCGATCGAAACCCGCGTCGCGCGAATCGAACAGCCAGCCTTCGCCCCGGCTTTGGTGGAGAAGGAAATCCTACCGGTGAAGAAATGCGCTACCTGCGATCATCCAGACTGCAACGGCTGCAACATTCCATCAGACAACCAATTTTCTGAAGCCGCTCCGACGATTCAAGGGAGACGGAGTCTCGCTCCGATGCCCGTTGAGCGATCAACCGAACCCGTTGAGATCGCGAAAAAGAACTTTGGTCAGGTTGCCTTCGCACCCGTTGGGTTGCCGCTGCCGCAAACGGTGACAGACGATGCGGAGAACATTGCTGCTGCGTTCAATCAGCAGATCCCCGAAGAAGAGTTTGTTAAAACCAACGCTCAATCCGATGTGCCACCGGTCGGAGTCGAAGCGGTATTGAAACTGAACGAGATCACGTGGCGGTCGCGCCTGCAGCAGACGATTTCGTTGGTCAAAGATCAGCTTAGCAGTGACATCGATTCCCAAACCCGCACCAGTTTGGAGATCAACCTGCGGTTGCTGGACGTGCTCAGCCGACAGATGGGCGACATCGCCAAGGAAGAACGCTCGTTCACGCAATCGGAGAACGAATTCTGGCAACATCAGCTTGAAGCGATCACGTCGATGTTGCAAACACCGGAACTGACCAATGAAAAAGCGCATGATCTGATGAAACATCATACCGCTCATGACACCTTGGTCCATTTGCGTCATGCGATCGCAGAATTGGAATCGTTGGCGAATTTGAAAATTGAATCGGGTGCGTTTTGCACCGAGGTTTCGGGCTACGGCCAGTTCAAAACGTTTGCCAGCGACGTCTTTGAATCAGGCCAGAAAGTACTCGTTTACTGCGAGGTCGAAAACTATAACTCAGTTCAGCAAAACAGCGCATCCGGACCGACCTTTCATACTCGACTCCGAGGTAGTTACGCGATCTACGACGCTGACGGCCACGCCGTTCAGCAGGCTGAATTCCCGGTCGTAGAAGACATCGCTCGCCGACGCCGTCGAGACTTCTACATGCACTTGCCGATCGGCATCGGTGATTTATCCAATGGTGATTATGAACTGCATTTGCTGGTGGAGGATTTAGGCGGAAACAAGACGGCTTCCCTGACGCCGCCGCTGCGCTTTTCCGTTTCGTCGGGGAATCCTGTCGACCTGCAAGCACGCACGCGCGACGACGGACACTTAGTCCGATAGGTTGTGCGTTTTACCTATAAACGGACGTTTAAATTCCTTTGGCGTGTTGCTAACACCTAACAATTTCTCTTTAAACTTGATTTTCGATCCTTGTTTCTATCCAATTTTGGTACCATCTCCGCATCTGTGTTGAAGGGAAGATTCCTCCACAGTCCAAACTTTGGCGTTATTTTTGAGTCCGGTCGAGCACCTTCATTTGTTTCGGCCGGACTTTTTTCGTACCAATGGTGTAGGCTGACGGTTTAAAAAACCCAACACAACCCAACCCAACACAACCCAACTTAACCACCAACAAAACATGCCGACTATCTACCGTTGCTGTTTGAGAACCGCCAGTTACCTGATTTTGTTTTCCTGCACTGTGCTGTTAATTTCGAACGCGAGTGCACAGCATGGTGACCAGAAACAGCATGAACATACCAATGCGTTGGTCAACGAGAGCAGTCCGTATCTGTTGATGCACGCGCACAATCCTGTTGATTGGCATCCTTGGAACGATGAAACGCTGGCCAAAGCCAAAGCCGAATCCAAACCCATTTTTTTGTCGGTTGGCTATTCCAGTTGTCACTGGTGCCATGTGATGGAACGCGAGTCGTTTTTGGATGAGGAGATCGCAAAGTTCCTCAATGAAAACTTTATCTGCATCAAAGTCGATCGCGAAGAGCGCCCGGATGTGGATGAGATCTACATGGAGAGTCTAAACGTCTTCAATCAGATGATGCGGACCGGTCGGGGCGGTGGTTGGCCGCTGTCGATGTTCCTGACACCTGAGGCTCGCCCGTTTTTCGGGGGCACCTACTTTCCGGCGCGTGACGGTGATCGTCAGGGTTCGCCTGGATTCTTGGGCGTCATCAAGAAACTGGATAACGCGTGGAAGACCAAACCCGATGCCGTCAAATCGAGCGCCAAAGTACTCACCGAGGTGACTCAGGCCCAGCTCTCCGGCGGAGACGAAGACCTTCCGACCGCCATTCAATCGCGCTGGGTTGCCGACGCGTTGGAATCGTTGACCGAAAGCCATGATCAGCAGTTTGGCGGTTTTGGATTCAGCGCTGCCAGCCCCAACCGGCCCAAGTTCCCCGAAGCTTCGAACCTGATGTTTCTCAGCTATCTGGCCGAAGGAGGCAACGAATCGGCAAAAGCGATGTTGGAAAATACCTGTCAGCGGATGCTGATGGGCGGGATCTATGACCACTTGGGTGGCGGATTTCATCGGTACAGTGTCGATCGTTTCTGGGCGATCCCTCACTTCGAAAAGATGCTCTACGACAACGGGCAGCTGGCAACGGTTTATGCCCAACTGTACCAACTGACCAAGGCGCCCGAATATAAATGGGCGGTCGAGGGAATCCTGCGATCGGTGTCGCGCGATTTGGCAGCGCCCGGCGGAGGGTTTTACAGTGCGCTCGATGCCGAATCCGAAGGCGAAGAAGGAAAGTATTACCGCTGGGAGAAGAGCGCACTTCAAGCGGCGTTAACGGACGAAGAATTTGAGTTTTACGCGTCGGTTTATGGAATCAACGCGGCGCCTAATTTTGAAAACGAATATTACGCGCCGCAATTGAAGCTCCCATTTGAATCGACAGCCAAAGACGCAAATTTGTCTGTTGAGCAGCTGCTAGAGAAAGTGGCTCCGATGAACGCCAAGCTACTGAAGGTACGGGAAGAACGTATTGCGCCCGCGACCGATAAGAAGATCTTGACGGAGTGGAATGGGATGATGATTCGAGGGTTTGCCGATGCGGGCCGCATCTTGGAGAGCCCGTCCTATGTCGAAGCGGCGGTTGAGGCGGCTGAATTTGTGCTGAAGTCGCTACGAAATAAGGAAGGGCGTTTGTATCGTACTTACACCAACGGTGAAGCGCAACTGAACGGGTATCTGACCGACTACGCGAATTTGATTGATGGTTTGATTGCGATCCACCGCGCTAACGGCGATCAGCGCTGGCTGGAGGAAGCGGTCGCGCTGCAAAAGGTGCAGGACCAATGGTTCGAAGACACGGACAAGGGCGGCTACTTCTACACCGCCAGCGACCATCAGACGCTGCTGTTTCGTACCAAGCGTGCGATTGACGGCGCGGTGCCCTCGGGCAATAGCGTCAGTGCGCAGAATTTAATTTACTTGGCCGATGCCGCCGGGATGCCCGAATTCAAGGAGAAGGCAAAACGCGTCGTGTTATCAGCCGGAAATCTAATCGACCAAGTCCCCACCGCAGCGCCGCGGATGTCGATCGCGGCGGATGCGCTGAAGGAGAAGTGAGTCAGGGAATTGTTTAACGACGAGCCGGCAGGCGACCGTGCTTGGTGGGCTAAAACTCTGTCGCCTGCCGGCTCGTCGTTAAACTGCTAAAGTGACTTGACCTTTAATCTCAATAAACTGCGGCCCGTGCCGCTGGGATTGCAAAATAAAAGGAGCCCGAGCATCGAATGCTCGGGCTCGGAAGACCCGTTGTTAAAGGCTGACACTTCAATCAACGGTGATCAACGGATGTCTTGTTTGGGAACAGGTTGCATCGGAATTTCGGGCAGTTGCAACGGCAGCGCCCTATTCTGAAGCAAGCCGTCCATGCGTTGCATTTGTTCGCGCACCTGCTGCATGTGGTTCTGCATCTGCTCCAGCACGTCATCATCAAGGCCGCCGCCGAAAATCAATCCCGGCCCCATGTCATTCATTTCAAATCCTCCCATTGGCAATCCGCCAGGCACCATACCCGCCGTCATCTCGCGCTCGGTCGCGGTGACTTCGACCGGGATTTCTTCGCCGCCACGCACGACGGTCAACGTGAAGGGTTGAGCTTGCCGGCCCGTTTCGGCAACCACGCTGGACAAATCGGCGACCGAAGAAAGCGATTGATCGTCGGCGTACAGAAGGATGTCGTATTTCTTCAGGCCCGCCACCGATGCGGGGCTGCCGTTTTGAATGTGTTTCACCATTAAACCGACGCCTTCGCTAAGGTCCAGTTGGCTGCGTAGCATTTCGGGCACTGGTTCACAAAAGACGCCAATCATATAGCTCTTCTTGACCTCGACAGGTGACGCTTTCATCGGTTTTCCTTCAAGGTTGTCGTTGTCAATCTGGCTAAGGTCGATTTCATAGCGCTGACCATCGGCGTCGACGACGATCGCGGTGCCGCCCTGTTTGACTTCGCGTTGGCCGTTCACGATCACAGTGCTGAAGGAACGATTAACGCTGACGCTGCGAGCGTTATCGGTGTTGATTTCTTTTGTGTTACCCTCGGAATCAGTGACGGTGAACGTGCGATCGCGGAGGTCACCAATGTTTCCAAGCCCAAGTCCGCCCTGGTTTGGCCGCATGTTGGGAGCGTCGATCGCCGGTGGGGCGGTTGGTAACTTGTCACCGGGCATTGCTTCGACCTTCGGCGTCAGTTGGACCTTGTCACCGTTTTTGCTCATGAATTCGATCTCTTGAGCCTCCGTGACTGAGCTGCCGGCCAACAAAGCGCAGACAGCAAGAACGAACGAGTTGTTGAGTAAATTGCTGGTCATATTAATTCCTTCGTGAAAAGGTAGTTTGTTGAAAAACAAAATGGGTTTTGGTTTTGTTTGTGTCGTTTACGGCTTTAAATTGATGGCTGTTCGAGGATCGCGGACTAAGTCTTTATTGTCCCGGGATGAACCGAACGCTTCGGTAGGGAATCATGTACGCGCGACCGTCATCCAATCGACCCGACAAAAATTCGATGTCTTGATCGACCAGCATCCCCGCCTTTTCATAGTCGGCCACCATTTCGTCGTTAACGCTGCCGTTGGGTATGACTTGATCAAACCAAGCATGCTTAGCGGCGCGGTCATTGCTTTGCAGTTGGCTTAGCTGCTGGCGGTCAAAGCGTTTTGCATCGTACAGCGGAACCTCCTGAAGCCCTTTTCGCCCAAAAGCTGATGGTAATTGATCAGGAGGCAACTGATGATCAGGTGTCAGGGCCAGCAATGTGCGCCGGTCAAACGGGAGTAATGTTTCTTCGTTTTTGCTATCGCTCTGGCTCGGGCTCGCGACTTCATTTGTATCAGACGCGTTAGGCGAAGTGGCCTTGGCGACGCTGGGCCGTGTCAAAGTCTCTTCGCTCGATGGAGCGTTCTGGTACAAGATCGCCGCACCAATCAACAAGCTGGCAGCCAAAACAAACGCCCACGCGCCGCGACTGGCTGAGCCCAAGGCTGATTTTTGATCCGCCGCAGTGGTGTTCAAACTGTCGGCATTGACGCTATTGTAATCTTCGGCGCTGGTGCGCGCTGGGTCCAAAGCCGCGTTGAAATCGCCAAAGCTTCTTTGGATCAACTGATTCTCGGTGAACGCAACCGCCATTTGTTTCCAAAGCGATTGGTTTCCATCGCCACCGGCATCATCAGCGTCCCGTAGGAGGCTGCGGATTTGATCGTTGCCAAGTTCACCATCAACCAGTTTTTGAAGTGTATGTTCGTCTATCATTTTTGCTCCTCCGGCTGTTGCTGCGCGGATACGAGAAGTTGTCTAAGTTTCTTTCGCGCTTTGAGAAGACGATGTTCAACGGCGCGAACCGAAATTCCTAAATGGTCAGCCAATTGTTGGTAGCTCCACTGCTCCGTAAATTTCAGCATCAGAATTTCGCGGTCCGAATGATTCAGCTGTTCAATGCACCGCGCGATCGTTTGATCAGATTCTTGATGGAGCATCCAATCGAGCGGTTCTGGCGAACGCGATGGCACGACCAGATCGCTGACGATTTGCGGCTGTGATTTGCGTGATTGTTTTCGATGGAAGTTGATCGCTTGCCGGATCGCGACGCGATACAACCACGGCCCGACCTTTTCGGGATTCTCCGGCAGCGTCTTTTTCAACGAGCTCCGGTCTTGGTATTGTTGAGTTCCTTCGGTGCGACTTGTGTTGTCTCGAAGCTCTAATTGGCGAAAAACGGCGACGGCGATTTCTTGAAACAGGTCATCCACCGCGTGGGCATCGCTGATACGGCATCGCAACACCTTTCGGAGCCACGGCTCGTGGTGTTTAAGCATCTCAGGCCAATCGATGGAGGTCGTTTCTGGCATCCAAGCTTGCGGTGATAAAGGGTTCGGCGGTTAGGAGTTCGGACTACATCATATAAGTCGTAGACCGGGGTAATATCCCCGCAGATTTCTCGAAAATTGTCAAAAACGTGGGGGATTTCATCATGTGGGGTCATTCAGCGGTGAAAGCCGATTTTTAGACAATGTTTATTTATATTTCAGTTTTGTGTTTTTAAATTGACTTGTTTTAGTCAATTGGTTAAACATTGTTTAATGAGCGAACTGCCGATTACTAACGAATGCCCTTACTGCACCAAAACGCTGAATGTTGTGGCTTGCCGCTGCGACCATTGTCAGGTCGAGGTCCGAGGCGATTTTCCTCCCGCACCGCTTGGGAATTTGCCGACGGCTCACCAGCGATTTATTGAGATGTTCGTGTTGGCCAGCGGCAATTTGAAGGAGATCGCAACACACGCCGGTGTCTCTTATCCAACGGTTCGAAGCCGCTTGGATAAAGTCATCGCCGCGCTGCGTGATGAAATCGCGGCACAGCATGAGGGCAACAAAGAAGATGTTCAGGGCGAAGTTGCGGGGAAAAAGAAAAAGACCGGTGGCAAGGCGGATTCAGCACCAGCGATTTCGCAGCGTGTTGCTGACATTATCAAACAGATTTAGAGAAGATCTTTGAGAGGAAAACGGGGTTAGCCGATGGTCGAGAAAATGCACGAGACAATGACGGAAGATCGACCTGCTGAAGAAGAGAAGCTGGATCAGGCCATGACATCCATGGACCCGATCTTGCAAGCGTCGTTGAAGCGCGAGCAACAACAGCGTTTGCGTAGAAACTTACTCTACGGAGGA
>CAKZVF010000088.1 GCA_937921995.1 uncultured Pirellulaceae bacterium | reverse complement strand
GGCTACTGCACGGACGTTTTCTTCGATGAATGCTGGCGATTCATCAGCCAAGAATCTGACAAACCCTTTTTCGCTTACCTTCCGCTCAACGCCATGCACAGCCCTCACACCGTGCCCGATCAATACGCGGCACCGTTTCGCGCTGAAGGACATTCCCAGCAGCAAGCCAAGTTCTTTGGGCAAATCGTGCACTTCGACGAACATCTGGGAAGGTTGCTGAAGAAACTGGAGCAAAATCAACTGGCAGAGAACACCATCGTGATTTTCATGAGCGACAACGGCACCGCTCAGGGTGTGGTCAAGGGCGATCCCGAAAAAAGTTTCGACGGAGGCATGCGAGGGCAGAAAGGATCCGTTTTCGATGGCGGTCATCGCGTGGCCTGCTTCGCGCGGTGGCCAAGGAAATTTCCAGCGGCAAACGAGATTCAAGAATTAACCAGTTGCCGAGACTGGCTGCCCACCTTGATTGAACTTTGTGACCTCAAGCTCTCATCACCGATCGCTTTTGATGGCCAGAGCATCGCAGCGCTGCTGAGGGGTAACACGCAACCAAGGCCCGAACGAACGATGATTGTTGAAAGACAAAGCGATCAACCCAAGTTGTTCTCAAGCGGTAAACGTGTCGGCAAAAAACCGCGTTTTGCTGTGCTCACCCAGCAATGGCGACTGGTCGACAACCAGTTGTTCCACATTCAAGACGATCCGGCACAGATTCACGACATCGCAAAGAATTACCCGGAAGTCGTGAAAACGTTAACGCAAAGGTACGAACAACATTTCGCCGACGTGTTTGCCCAGAGTGCTCAATACGAACGGTTCCCTGTCGGTAATGCAGCGGAGAACCCGACGCGATTGACGGTCCGCGACTGGCACCCGACCAAAGGCCAAGTCATCTGGAAACAGCGACAACTGGCCGACAACGCCATCACGATCAACGGGTTTTGGGCAATCAATGTTGAAACCGCCGGCAGCTATACCGTTGGACTGTCACGTTTCCCGCGGGACGCCCCGCTCCCCATGCAAGCCAACTTGGTGAAGCTAAAGATCGGAGACCAGGAAATGGAGATGCAAACCAACGCCGACGACACCTATGCCAAATTTGAAATCGAACTCTCCGCCGGACCTAGGCTGGTCCAAACTTTTCTATCAGGCACCGAATCGGGCGAACGCGGAGCCTACTTCGTCGAGATCACAAGAAAAGATCAACCACCGACCAACGCCAGTCCATAAAAAAATGGCGATTCATCGAGCAAGAATTTGCTCACAATGAATCGCCAGGGATAAGCGAATGAAAAACCTTCGCAATGCTCGATCGTTACCAGCCTATCAGCATATTGGATTCGATGGCTTTGCGCGATTGTTCGAGGTCGTTTCCGGTTTCCAACATGTAAAGGCGAATCGCATGAACTTTATCGCCTGAGGCGCGCGAAAGACAATCGCGGGCTTGCCCGCAGACATCGGTAGTGCCGGCATTGACTCCCAGAATGCCTTTGGAGATTACCCAACTGTCACGTGGACGTCTGGTCAACCGCACGATACTCTCACCCGGAAATGAACCTTCTGCAACCGCCGTCGCATTCCCTTCATCGTTGGCCCATGTGATGATGATGTGTGATTCGGTTTCGACTTCAAAAAGTGGCATAGCGTTCTTCTTTCTGTAAATTGAAAAAAACAGACCCGCACGGCACGCACACCAAAAGCATCTCGTCCCTTGGCAATTCACACCGTGACGATAATTCCATTTTTACAAAACCAGAAGACCGATGTGAAAAAAATGTTCAATTTGAATCATTTTATTTTTGCTTCATATTGACGATCAGGTCATCAGGCAAAGTTATCGCTGGGCAAAGTTATCGCTGGGTAAATTTCTCACGCTGGCATCGCTGGTAGAAAGAATGCGCGGAATCTTCCAAAATTTTTGGAACGCAAAGGGAAAACGAAAAACCAAAGCTACCCGTGCCACGTCACGCCTCAATTTTTGCGTAGTGGATGAGGCCACGAATCTTGCGTCTGCATTAAACGATCCGTCATCGGAGGGATCATATTAAAAGCGGGATCACGCAAAGGCGGGAGGAAAGTATTAACCCAGCGGTCAGAAATTTGGCTGGTGCTTACAACTTCCTCCACCGTTATTTCGACAGCACAAAAATCAACCGAGTTTCCCACAAAGTGTCGTGTGACAACAAGTGATTCGCGACGAAATACTGACAAGCAAAGTGCTAGTAAACATCGCTTTTTTATTGGCTCATGCGACGCCAGCAAGCCCATTCACGGTTTGTTGTTGCCCGCCATAGTCCCAAAGGGATTTGCCATTGTTTGCATTCGTCCATGGGTCGAGCTATAGTATGAAAGGCCTTTCAACGAGCACAGACTGCACGTTAAGCCCACCCCCTCTCTCTTCAACTTTAAATCTTTTCTCGGCTTCTACTTCGCGGATATCGGTTCGCTACGCAAATTTTCAATAGTTAAGACAACTCATTGATTGCATTCGTGCCTTGCGTTGACCACAACTTCTCCTCCTCATCTCGCAATAATAAATCCCTGCCATGCGTTCCTACTTCAAATTCTACTTTCTATTTTTGCTTGCAAGCATCTGCGGCATAAACAACTCGTCAGCGCAGACCAGCCTCTACCTTGAGGATTTCACAACCAACCAAACGCTGTTGTATCAATTTGGTTCGTTCAACGACGCCGACGCCTACGCGTTTTCTTCCTTGGGAGTTGTCACCAACATTCCGGCCAGTTCCGATTCTTTCGGAGGACTCGGTGTGTCGCCAACGATCTCCGGCGTTGACATTACCGGCACAACGTCGATCGAAGTAGTCGCCAGAGCCGATGCAGGGAATCAAAGCGATTTAGTAATCACGGTACGCGAAGTCGGTTCTGGCGGAAACGTCGGAGAATTTTTCTCGTACACAATTCCGATGAGTAATTTCCCCATCGGCGGTGGACTCGTGACGGTCTCCGTCGATCCCACCAGTGGCTTCAATGGCGACGTCACCGACGGCGTCCTTAACGGCCCTCTGAGTGATACGGGCATCCAAGCCCCTTTCGGTGGAACAGCCGCGCACAATTACACAGTGCAAAGCGTCAATTTCATCGGCCCATCGGACCCAGACCCTGAACCCGAACCCCAAGACTGTCCCGACCCCGTTTCGGTACACGGGGCGCTGAGTGTCAGCGGAACTCATATTGTCGATCAAAATAACGATATCGTCAGCTTCGCCGGCAATAGCTTTTTTTGGTCCAATACGGGCTTTGGTGCGGAGAAGTACTACACCTCAGGCGCGGTAGCTTGGCTTCAGCAAGACTGGAAATCAACCATCGTCCGCGCTGCGATGGGCGTGGACGAATTTGGTGGCTACTTATCTGATCCCCAAGGAAACAAAAACCGCGTCAAAACGATCGTCGACGCCGCCATTGAAAACGGCATGTATGTCATCATCGATTGGCATTCCCACCACGCCGAAGATTACCAAGCTGACGCGATCGCGTTCTTTGAAGAGATGGCTCAAACCTATGGCGACACACCGAACGTCATCTACGAAATCTACAACGAACCACTTCAGGTTTCATGGTCCAACACGATCAAGCCCTACTCCGAAGCCGTCATCAACGCCATTCGCGCCATTGATCCCGACAACTTGATTGTCGTTGGATCGTCCAATTGGTCGCAAGACGTCGACATTGCCTCGCTTGATCCAATTGTTGGAAACAACATTGCTTACACGCTGCACTTTTATGCGGGAACTCACGGAGCTTCCCTTCGCCAAAAAGCCGAAACCGCGATGAATAACGGGCTCGCTCTGATGGTCACCGAGTGGGGTACCGTCAACGCCAACGGCGATGGTGGGGTTGACGTTGCGTCGACCGATCAGTGGATGATGTTTCTGGACATTCACGGAATTTCACATTGCAATTGGTCAGTGCATGACAAACGCGAAGGCGCTTCTATCCTTCAGCCCGGCGCAGACCCAAACGGTGGATGGGCTCTATCGGACTTGACCACCTCGGGTCTCTTGGTGAAAGAGATCGTCGAAAACTGGCGGACGTGCGTGCAAGCCCCGGAAGTTCTACTGGGCGATTGCAACTTGGACGGTGCCGTAGACTTTTTCGACATCGCACCGCTGATTGGCTTGCTCACATCCATCGAATATCTTGAGCAAGCCGATTGCAACGAGGACGGAGAAGTCTCGTTTTTGGACATCGCTCCCTTCATCGACATCCTCACCAATGCCTAATCAACTCTTCATCTGATAAAGAATTCGTGCGAACTGTCGCAGTTGCCCCTCCGTCATTCCCGTCTCGACATCGACGAAGTTCAACCCATCTTCAAGATCAACGGATTGGTCGAGCGCCGTTGCTGCGGTATCAATATTGAAATAGGTCAGTGGTGGCCCCAGAGGATACCTTACCCAATCAACTCCTGCAGTGTCCCATTCAACAGTCGCACCGCCCTTAAGCTCTATCAAATTGTATCCTAGGGGAATATTGAACCGACGTGTCAAACCATCCATCTTGATCACAACATGCGGATCGCCCCAGATGGTGACTTGACTTCCGCCGTTGGAGTGAAGCGTAACATTGTAACCGAATTTGTCCCAATCACGGTCGTCGTGAACCTCTTCACGCACGTCAAAGTTGTCTAACAGAATACGGGTCTCAGAATCAAGATCTACGAATTCAAACTCGCTC
>CAKZVF010000087.1 GCA_937921995.1 uncultured Pirellulaceae bacterium | reverse complement strand
CTGCAGCAAAAAAGAACCAGCGATTTTTTAGCCGAACGACTTGCCCGCGCTTTTGTTGGAGTCGAAGACGGTCCTTTCATCCTTTATCGTCGCCGTCGTTTCGTCGATTGGCTCTCCGATCAGATTTCTCAGGCACGCCCCTATGACGAAATCGTCGCCGATCTGCTCAACGACGATGGGCTGTGGACTGATTCGCCAGCGGTCAACTTCTACACACGAAACATCATTCCCGATGTCGACAAGGACAATATTCCCGATCCTATTTTGCTGGCCGGCAGAACGTCGCGCGCGTTGATGGCGATACGTTTAGATTGTTTGCAGTGCCATGATGACTTTACAGACGAAGTCTATTTAGGCGACGCGGATGCAACCCGCACCGGCGTTCAAGCTGACTTCCATCAACTGGCGGCGTTCTTCTCCCAAACACGCAACTCGTTCTTTGGCATTGGTGACGTGAAGGATCGAGTGATTCCATACCAATACAAATTGCTGGGCGATGAAGAGGAATCCATTTTGCAGCCCACGGTGCCTTACGCTCCAGAATTGTTGAAAGAAGAAGGCCCGCTGCGGCAGCGGTTGGCCGGTTGGATAACGCATCATGAAAACCGTCCTTTCGCGCGGTCGATCGTGAATCGAGTGTGGGCCATCATGAGCGGTCAGCCGCTGATAGACCCCGTCGACAATATTCCATTGAATGGTCCCTTCCCGGCGGCGATGGAGGTTCTGACAACGGACTTTATTAATCATGGCTATAGCCTCCATCGGCTGATTCATTTGATCGCCCGTTGCGATGCGTTCGGAAAAGACAGTCTGGCCTCTTTCGAGATCGAAGATGCTCATATTCACGCCGCAGCCGTATTTCCAATGACGCGTTTGCGTCCGGATCAGGTAGCCGGCGCTGTTATTCAAGCAACCTCGATGGCGCTGATTGACGAACATTCGCACGTGCTTAGCCGATTGAAAGCGTTTGAGCAGCTGAGTGAGTTTATTCGGCGATTTGGAGATCCGGGCGAAAATGAGTTTGAAACGCGCGGCGAAACGGTGACCCAGAAACTGTTGATGTTCAACGGTCAAATGGTTTCCGAACGCCTCAAAGACAATCTTTCGGTGTCGGAACTGCATTGGCTTTCGCCCGACGACCCGACGACCATTGAAACGATTTTCTTGGCGACCCTTGCGCGTCTGCCAACCGATACCGAAGCGCAGTTCTTTCTTGGACGATTGGAGAATCGAATCGTCGGCAAGCAACGTCAGGTCGCTGATATTTACTGGAGTTTGATTAATAGTCTCGAGTTCAGTTGGAATCATTGAATTTAGCAGCGCGGGCTGGCAGTCAACTTGCCATGGAAAATTGTGGCGTCGCTATGATGGAAAATAACTTATGAGCATCAACCAAAACCCACATCCCAATTGCGGTGGACGCGATCATTTTCATCGCCGGAATCTGCTGAAGTTGGCGGGGCTGAGTGGGCTGTCGTGGTTAACGCCGTTGGCGACCGCGTTGGCGCGGGAGGCAGAGCACAAGCCTTCGGCACCGGCAAAATCGTTGATCGTTTTGTGGTTGGAGGGTGCGCCGAGTCAATTGGAAACCTTTGATCCTCATCCCAACACCGAAATCGCCGCCGGCAGCCGCGCCATCAACACCAACGTAGACGGAATCATAATGGGCGAAGGATTGGCCCAAACGGCGCAGCAAATGGATTCGATATCCCTGGTCCGCGCCATCACGTCTCAGGAAGGCGATCATCAGCGCGCCATTTACAATGCCAAAACAGGATACCGTCCTGATCCCACGATCAAACATCCATCCATCGGCAGCATTATCTGCCACCAGTTGAACACGAAGGCGGATTCGGCGCTGGACATTCCGCGCCACATTTCAATCCTGCCGTCTCAGAATGCCGGTCGTGGTGGTTACTTGGGCGATCGGTTCGATGCTTTTAAAGTCAACGACCCCGTCAATCCCGTGCCGGATATTCGGTCGCGTGTTTCCGATAAACGAGCCTCACGTCGTTTGGAGAGCCTTGAGTTTTTAGATCGCCAGTTTTTGCAGACGCGCGTTAACAACCAAACCGTTGCTAAATCACTCGGCAACCACAACCTTGATGCGGCGCTCAAGATGATGTCGTCTGAGCAACTGGACGCGTTTGACGTCAGTAAAGTTCCTGTTGCCGAGCGGTTGGCGTTTGGGGATACGGCGTTTGGCCGCAGCTGTTTGGCGGCGCTGCGGTTGATCGAAACAGGTGTCCGCTGTGTTGAGGTGACCCTTGGTGGATGGGATACGCACGCCAACAATCATGAACTGCAAGCCGGACGCCTTGAGATACTTGACCCCGCGTTTGCCACGTTAATCAGTGAACTCAAACGCCGTGGTTTGTTGGAAACAACGATGGTTGTTTGCGGCGGGGAATTTGGGAGAACGCCGTTTCTCAATCCATTGGGCGGCCGCGATCATTGGCCTCATGGTTTCAGCATCGCGCTCGCCGGTGGCGGCATCGCGGGCGGACGCGTCATCGGAGAAACCAATCCCAACCCGCAAAAGGGTGAAAAGCAACCGAAGAAATTGCTAAAGGACAGTCGCCCCATCGAAGATATTCACGCCACGATTCTGGCTCAGTTGGGTGTCGACTATGATCAGGAGTTGGACACGCCGATCGGTCGACCCTTAAAGGTCTGTGAAGGGACGCCGATTAAGTCACTGCAATCGGAAGGTTGAGACGCCGCCCGAAACCTCCCGACCATGTTTACGGTTTTATTTCGATCGTCACCGCGCGGCTGCTGCGGCCGTCGGTTGAGAACGACGCGAAGCGATATTTGCCAGGTTTTGCCTCGATTTGAGAATCGAACTCTGGAGACGAAGCCGTGGGCTCAGTCCCGTCGGTGGTGTATCGCACTTTCAAAGCGTTTGGATATTGAACGTTGGCAAACAGCTTTCCCTCAGATTCGATCACGCCGGGTTGGGGCAAGTGGAAGCCGATTTTCTCTTTGGTCAGCAGTGGAAGTTCATAACGATCAACACGGTTTGAGAATCTAGCGTAAGCTTCGTCCAGGCCGGCGTCTAATTTTGCAAGGTCATCTTCTTTGGCCCAATCGGGTTGCGGGGCCCAAGCACGTTCGGCCAACGCGAGCAGATTTCGGTAGACGCGATCTTCCAGCAGCGCTTTGGTCCGCAGCGTCTCGCTCCAGATCTGACCTTGGATACCGAGCACATTTCTACGACCGGCGTCCGTCAAACGCGTCGCGCTGGCGAACCGCTCAGCTCGATCCACAAATTTTCCATTGCGCTGCGTGCGGGTGACCTTGTAAATATCCAGCGGCGTAAATTCAAAGATGGTTTTGGGCGTCACAATGCCTGCCCAAAAATATCCCGGTTCATCGACGTCAATGGCGGCGGACAGACTCAAATAGAGATGGTCCGCATTGCACAGCACCACGGGATAGCCAGCGTTGGCTAGTTTATATCCCAGTTCCTCGCCCTTCCAATCGACGACGCTGTTCCAGATATAAGGAATGAAGTTTTGATCGACGAAGTCAGGATTGGGGAGTTTTTTATTCTGTTCGTGTTCAGGATCTCTTTTCAGAGCGATCTCTTCCCAGCCGGCCAGTTGAATGTTGCGCTGCTGGAGCACGTCAGACAGTTTGCTCAGGAAGTCGTAACTTAATTCGGCAACGTCCTGCACATGGTCATTTTCTTCAATGTACTTTTGGCACATTGGCGATTTTTCCCAAACCCCGGCGGGAACTTCGTCGCCACCGGTGTGCACGACGCGCAGTTTGGCTTCTGCGCCGGCATACATCGCACGTAATTCATCAACAACTTTCGCGAAGAATCGGAAGACGCCCGGTTGAGCCGCGCAGACGACGTTGTCGTTGTAGTATTGAATGGACCAATATTCGGACTGGTCATCGGGATCGGTTAACAGAAATTCATTCGCTCCGTTTTCATCGCCGGCCATCATTAACCGATCGTAGCGTCGTTTCATGGCCACGATCGCGGCGCGAGCATGACCGGGAAAATCAAGTTCGGGGATGACTTCGACGTGACGCTGTGTGGCGTACTTCAAAATTTCGACGAAGTCTTCACGTGAGTAAAAACCGGATCCGGCTGAATTTGGTTCGATGTTTGGGCCTGACCCGTAAGCGGGATACAAACGGTCTGCTTCGTCGGTTGTGTGGCCGCGCCTGCCACCGACCTCCGTCAGTTCTGGCAATCCCGCAATTTCGACGCGCCAACCTTCATCATCGCAGAGGTGCAAGTGGAGCTTGTTCAGCTTGAGATCGCTGATCTTGTCGATGATTTGCAGTAGGCTTGCTTTGCAGTGGAAGTTCCGTGCCACATCAATGTGAAATCCGCGATAGGCAAACCGGGGCGCGTCCTTGATCGTGCAGGACGGGATTTGCGTCGCGTCGGCGTTGGAGTTCGCCAAACTGATCAGGCTGCGGGTCGCGTAGAAAACGCCTGCCGCATCGCCGCTGATTTTTATACCGCCATCGTTGACGACAAGTTCGTAACTTTCGGCGGCTGCGTTTTCATCCAAATACAATTCGATCGAACGAAAAATTGGTTTTCGTGCGGCCACAGCATCGGTGCTCAGTTGGATTTCCACGCCGGTAGCATTGTTTAGCTCTCCTTGGAATTGAGCGGCCAACGTTCCCAGCGATTCTGGGCATCGCAGCACGGTTTGGTTGGTCAAAGCAAAATGCCCATTGCCTTTTGTAAACGACCGAGGGGTTGGCGTGATGGGGCACGCGCTGACGCCAGCTTGGGTGATTCTGTCGTTAGTGTGATAACGTTGCTCCGGCGTGACGATCCAATCTTGGTTTCCTGTCAGCGTGATGACATCAACGGCAGGGGCGAGTCTTTGGGTCTCCGTTTCAATTGCCTCTTGCGAACCGTCGATCAGGAAATAACCTCCATTTGCACCATTGGCGGACTTAACAAGCGGATGGTAAGAACCGTAGAGAATCGTCGCGGTGTCCCCCTTTTTCAACGGCGTAAAGTTTTCTGTGGGCGTGATTCGAAAGAATCCGCCTGAGATCCGTTCCATCTTTACATCGCCGCGCACCGACTCCGTCAGGATCGCGCTGGGGTAACGATTGAAGTAAAACGCCCAACCCGAATTGCCTAAAACCTCCGCGCCGTTGTTGGTGATTTTGATGGCGGCGTAAAAAGCGCTGTCGTTTTCAAAGTGATTGCCCAGCAATTGCCACGACGTTGAAAATGGTTCGTCGCGCGATTGAGCCGATGCCGTCTCTGCGCTGAAAATAACGGCGATCGTCATAATGATTGCTGCGACACAGCAAATGGCACGCGCGGTAACGTGTAATTGAAACGGTTTGGTTTTCATGCGGGGCTTTGTGGCTAAGACAGTTCGCTGGACTGGAGTTTGACATGTTGGGCGCGATACTGGCGCGGCGACATGTTTCTCAGTTTTCGAAATGTTCCGTTGAAGTTGGATGTGCTGGAGAAACCCGAGTCGTGACAGATTTCTAAGACACTGCGATCTGAATCCAGTAATCGGCGGCAAGCGTAACCGATGCGCAATTCGTTTATATAAGCCGTCGGTGTCGTGCCGGTGGAATTCTTGAAGAAGCGACAGAACGCCGAAGGGTTCATCTTGATCTTTTCCGCCAGTCGACCGGTGTTGAGCGTAGGGTCGGTGTAATTATTCTGAGAGTAATCAAAAATAACTTGCATTCGAGATTCATGAGAACTTGACGTCGGTCCTACATAGCCGATGGTTGCCAGCTCCTTGGCACCTTCAAATTTTTGCAACATGTTCAACACCTCCAACAGACAGATCAGCCGTGGTGGACCCTCGAGAATCGTCATCTCGTAAAGGCGCGGTCGCAGCGTCAGCGCGAAAGATGGCGGAAACCACAGTCCTCGCGCGCTGCGTTTGAGAAGTTCGCCGATAGGCTGCATCTCGGCGTGGGAGAAAAAGTTGGGGCCCATAAATGCGGCGTCGAATTGGGTTACGATGCCTTCATGCATGTCGAACTTTTGTCCTCGAAATTCATCCGACACCCACGTGTG
The DNA here is from genome assembly GCA_937921995.1 of uncultured Pirellulaceae bacterium. GTDB lineage: Bacteria > Planctomycetota > Planctomycetia > Pirellulales > Pirellulaceae > Mariniblastus. The sequence goes on along the minus strand of CAKZVF010000087.1, from coordinate 8,136 downwards.
CGGTAGATTCGGGCCAATCAGCACCAGATCGTTATTGGTGTAGGTCCCAAGGTGGTCACCCACCTGCCTCGACCCATCTCCTGTGGGAACGTAGGTCAGCTCAATTTCGGGGTGGCGATGCCAGCGCGACGGGATGCGGTTGATACGCCGATCGAAACAGCGAAACGACTGGCCCTGGCTGAGCGCGAGTTTTTCGTACGTTGCTTTCATGGGTTCAATGCTACTCGTTTGCCATCTGACAATCAACAAACAATAAATTTGCGCACATATTGTGTTGGTAAGGGTCGTTTTTTCGGAAGACGCGCACAATGTGCGGCTCTACGATGGGAGACACAACGCCCGCATGGATCGCCCAAGCAAGCGTCTCCAGCGCTTCAGCAAAACAAAGGAATTGAAATGTCAGAGCAAACGGACGGCCAAACCAAGGGACTTGTTCGCGCCGGTGCCGGTAAGATTCCGTACCGAATTTTCAATGACTCTCAGCAGGTCAGCCGCGCGGTGGCGAAAGAAATTGCCGACACGATTCGCGCTCGTACCGCAGAAGGAAAACAAACAGTGCTGGGACTGGCGACAGGATCCTCTCCGGTCAACGTCTATTCCGAATTGGTGCGGATGCATCAAGAAGAAGGTCTTTCGTTTGTCAACGTAATCACTTTCAATCTTGATGAGTACTTTCCGATGCAAGCGGATTGCTTGCAAAGTTATGTGCGGTTCATGAATGAGCATCTGTTTGATTTGATCGACATTCCGCGCGCTTCTGTCCATATTCCCGATGGGACGGTCTCGGTTGAGGACGCGGCGCGATATTGCAGCGACTATGAACAGGCGATTGTCGATGCCGGTGGCATTGACATTCAGTTGTTGGGGATTGGCCGGACGGGGCATATTGGTTTCAACGAACCCGGCTCTGGCACCGATTCCCGCACAAGATTGATTACGTTGGACGGGTTGACGCGCATCGATGCGGCGAGCGACTTTTTTGGCGTCGAGAATGTTCCGCGTCGTGCGATCACGATGGGGGTCGGCACGATTCTCAACGCGCGACGCATCGTGTTGTTGGCCTTTGGTGAAAGCAAATCTGCCATCGTCAACCGTTCGATCGAAGGCGACATGGCACCCTCGGTTCCGGCGACGTTCCTGCAGCAACATCCTAACGTTGAATTCATGCTGGACCACGCGGCGGCGGCCCATTTACCGGTGATCCAAACCCCTTGGTTGATAGACCAAGTGACTTGGGACGACCAGATGGTTCGACGGGCGACGATCGCACTGTCGCAAGAACTGGGGAAACCCATTCTGATGCTGACCGATGGCGACTTCAACGAAAATGGCTTGCAGGACCTCTTGGCAGAATACGGTTCGGCCTATGAAATCAATTTGACCGTTTTTCGTTACTTGCAAAATACGATCACCGGTTGGCCAGCGGGAAAACCGGATCAATCCGAGGCCGAGTTTCCCAAACGGATCGTGTTGTTTTCGCCTCATCCGGATGACGACGTCATTTCGATGGGGGGGACGCTGACGCGCTTGGCCGGGCAAGGGCATGATGTGCACGTTGCTTATCAGACGTCGGGAAACATCGCCGTTTTCGACGATGATGCGCTGCGATTTGCCGAGTTCGCCGTCGATTTTTGCCGAGAGTTCGATGTTAAGAGCGACGAGATCGAATCGCTTACTTCGAAAATGGTGCAGTTTCTTAATTCCAAACATGCCGGGGAAGTCGACATTGCCGAGATGCAGCGATTTAAAGGACTGATTCGACGCGGAGAAGCGCGAGCCGGTGCTCGAGTCTGTGGGGTGAAGGATGAAGCGCTGCATTATTTGAATCTTCCGTTTTACGAAACGGGTGTCGTGCGGAAGAAACCGATCGGTCCCGAGGACATTCAGATCACGGTTGATTTGCTGCGCGCGGTTAAGCCGCATCAAATTTACGCCGCTGGCGATTTGAGCGATCCTCATGGGACACATCGAACTTGCTTGGACGTTATTTTTTCCGCTTGCAAAGCGTGTGCGGATGATTCTTGGATGCAGCAATGCGACGTTTGGCTGTATCGCGGTGCTTGGCAGGAATGGCCGCCGGAAGAAATCGAAATGGCGGTACCGCTTAGTCCGCAAGAAGTCGACCGCAAGCGCGTCGCGATCTTCAAACACGAATCTCAAAAGGATCGTGCTTTGTTTCCCGGGCCTGACGCGCGCGAGTTCTGGCAACGCGCCGAATCACGCAATGCAGAAACCGCGCGTATCTATGATAAATTGGGGCTGGCTCAGTACCAAGCGATCGAAGGTTTTGTAAAGTGGAAGAGGGATCAGTGCTAAAGCGCATCCCTCTGGCCCAATTGTTGTGTCGTTGTTTCGCTGTTGGTAATTTCACAAAAAGAAACTAAATGGTTCTGACCTTAATCGACTACGTCATTATCTTCGCCTATTTTGCGACGACCATTGGTATCGGGCTGTATTTTCGCAGCCGCGCCAGCCAGGACATTGGCGAGTATTTCGTGTCGGGGCGATCGCTGCCGTGGTGGATCGCCGGCACGTCAATGGTGGCGACGACCTTCGCGGCCGATACGCCCTTGGCGGTCGCGGGGCTGACGATCCAGAACGGGTTGGCGGGCAACTGGGTTTGGTGGTCGTTTGCACTTGGCGGCATGGTCACCGTTTTTGTCTACGCGCGGCTGTGGCGTCGGTCGGGAGTGATGACCGATGTGGAACTGATCGAAATGAGGTACGCGGGTAAACCGGCCGCGATATTGCGAGGCTCCCGCGCCGTTTACATCGCGTTGTTGGTCAATCCAATCATTATTGGTTGGGTGACTGCCGCAATGTTCGATGTCCTTGATCAAACGATTCTCTACAACGTGGGTGCGTCGGGGGTAGAGACGGCTATTTTTGGGGAAGCGGCATTAACGATCCGTCCATGGCTGATTATTTTTGGCACGTTGGTGTTGGTCGGAATCTACGGCATGATGTCGGGTATGTGGGGGGTCGCGGTGACCGACGCGCTGCAGTTCTGTTTGGCGATGTTTGGATGCATCGCGTTGGCGTATTTAGCGATCGCTCATTTTGGCGGCGCCGCGGAACTGGAGGCGAAAGTGATCGAGAACTTTGGCGAGGGCGGGACGGCGGCTTTCGATCTTGTTCCGGACTTTACCGGCGACAATGCTTGGCTGCCGCTGCACATCTTTCTGCTTCTGTTGCTGGTCCAGTGGTGGGCGACTTGGTATCCCGGGGCGGAGCCTGGCGGAGGTGGTTACGTCGTGCAAAGAATGGCGGCTTGCAAGGACGAGCGGCATTCGTTGTTGGCGACGCTGTGGTTTCAGATCGCTCATTATTGCATCCGGCCATGGCCTTGGTTGATTGTGGCATTGGCGGCGCTAGCGATGTATCCGGAGCTACGGCAAGGGGAAGTTTTGGACCCAAGTTTTAATTCCGGTATCGGTTTTCCGATGGTGATGCGCGATTTGAGCCCGCCGGGATTGCGGGGACTGCTGACGGTGACTTTCTTCGCCGCGTTTATGTCAACCTTGAGCACGCAGATGAACTGGGGCGCATCTTATTTGGTGCGCGATGTTTATCAGCGTTTCCTAAATCCGAACGCGGATGACCAAACTTTGGGCCGCGCGTCACGAATTGCTTCGTTGATCGTGTTGATCGCCGGCGGCGTGGCATCGGTGCTGATGTTTAAGACGTCGGTTGATGCCGCGTGGCAGATTTTACTGGCGTTGGGGGCCGGCACCGGCGCGGTATTCATGTTGCGATGGTTCTGGTGGCGGATCAATGCGTGGAGCGAGATCGTTTCGATGTTCGGTTCCTTGGTGTTTTTCTTGTCGGTGGATCCGGTCGCGGCGTCGATGGGGTTTGGTCCGCCACGTCCGGAAGAGAAAATGTTCTTTGTGGCCGTCGCGACGATTGTGCTCTGGTTGGTTGTGACTTACATGACGCCTCCTGAGAAAGACGCGACGCTGGATGCCTTCTATCGAAAGATTCGTCCCGGTGGCAATGGTTGGAAGCCGGTCGCGGTGCGGAACCCCGATGTGAAAGTCGATACCGATTTAAAACTGTCGATTGGGGGCGCTTTGGCGGCGACGGGAATCGTTTATTCGGTTTTGCCGGGAATCGGAAATTTGATTTTTGGCCATTACGCCTCGGCGGCGACTTGCGGAGTTGTCGCCCTGATTTTTACGGTCATTGTTGGCTTTATTGTCAATCGACTCTGCCGAGAATCAATCGCGCGAGCTAATGACGATTCGTGAGTTTTCGAATAAGCTGCTGTGATGGCTGAAGACTTCCGACCGACCGCTTCTGTTGAGATGCTGCGACGGCGGTCTGAGTTGACGATGGCGATCCATTCCTTTTTTCAGAAGCAGGACTTTGTTCACGTTGAAACGCCGCTGGTTTCTCACGATACCGTTGTCGACCGACATATCGAACCGGTGTCGGTATTGCGGTCGAGTTTCACAGGATCGGCGCTTGATGATCGGCCGATGTGGTTGCAGACGTCGCCGGAATTTGCGATGAAACGATTGCTGAGTACGGGACTTGAGGCCGGCATGACGTCAATCTATCAGATCGCCAAGGCGTTCCGTCAAGGTGAACAAGGACGGCGTCACAATCCGGAGTTCACCATGCTGGAGTGGTATCGTTGTGGTGATGGTTTGGAACAAGGCATGCAGTTGCTGTCGGATTTCGCGGCTGAGATTCTGAATCGACCGGCCAGTCATCTGGTTTCTTACCGAGATGCGTTTGTTCAATATGCTCAGATTGATCCTTTCACCGCATCCGATAACACGCTGGCTGAAGTTTGTCGCGCGAGGATAAAAATTGCAGAACGTTTTTCTGAGGATCAATCTCGAGATTTTTGGCTGGATTTGATTTTGGCGAATTTGGTGCAGCCGCAGCTGGGCGTCGATGCGCCGGCGATCGTTTACGACTGGCCCGCATCCCAGTCGGCGTTGGCGATCGTGCGTGAGGGTGAGTATCCCGTCGCCGAGCGTTTTGAACTGTACGTCGATGGTGTCGAACTGGCCAACGGTTATCATGAGTTGCTTGACGCTGAAGAATTGTTGCGCAGAAATGAACACGTCAATCAGCAGCGGTTGGCTGACGGCAACAGCGCGTTGCCAGTGAACAGCCGGTTGTTGGATGCGATGCGTAAAGGAATGCCAGCCTGTAGCGGCGTTGCGGTCGGGGTCGATCGGTTGATGATGGTGTTGACCGGTGCTGATTCAATCGCCGACGTGATGGCGTTTGGTTTTGACAGAAGTTGAATTTGGATGGCTAATTTGAAAACACTGATCGTAATTCCTGCGCGTTTGCATTCGACGCGATTGCCAAGAAAACTATTGCTGAACGAAACGGGTAAAACGGTTTTGGAGCATACGTATCGCGCGGCCCAAACAAGTAAAAAGGCAGACGAAGTGATCGTCGCGGCCGACGATGCTGAGATCGTGGAGGCGGTCGAGAGTTTTGGTGGGCGCGTTGAAATGACTGACGCCGGACATCGCAGTGGTACCGATCGAATCGCCGAAGTGGCCAGTCGCCACCGGGAATTCGATGTCGTGGTCAATGTGCAGGGCGACGAACCGGAACTTTCGGGCGACGCGATTGATTTGGCGATTACGATGTTGGCCGATGATGAAGTGGCGCAGGTTTCAACACTGGCGACGCCGATTTCCGACGCGGACCAGCTCAATGATCCGGCTTGTGTGAAAGTCGTCTTTGATCATGATCGCCGAGCGATGTACTTTAGCCGGTCGCCGATCCCCGCGGCGAAAGTCTGGAACGCTGATCTGCTCAAGGCCACGCCGCCGCTGTTCTGGCAGCACATTGGCTTGTATGCCTATCGCCGGGAATTTTTGGCGAAGTATACTGCCCTAACAGCTTCTCCGTTGGAACAGACGGAGTCATTGGAGCAGTTACGGGTGCTGCAAGCGGGGGTGACTATTTCGGTCGGGCAAATTGATCACCCGATTACGGGCATCGATACCGCCGAAGATTATCGGCTGTTTGTCAGTCGGCACAAGTAATGTTAAAGTAGTGTTCTTGCAACGTAACGGCTTGGTGTGACCGCATGCTGCGGTACGGCTGTTACCTGCCAGAGAAGTTTGATTGAAACAAAGAAACTTATGACCAAGCATATTTTCGTGACCGGCGGCGTCGTCAGCTCATTAGGCAAGGGGCTCACTAGCGCCTCGATCGGCATGCTACTTGAGCGCCGTGGACTGACGGTCCGGATGCAAAAGCTGGACCCTTACATCAACGTCGACCCGGGCACCATGAGTCCCTATCAGCACGGCGAAGTTTATGTGCTGGATGATGGCAGCGAAACGGATCTTGATCTTGGCCATTACGAACGTTTTACTAACGGTCCGTTGACGCGCGAATCGAACTACACCACCGGTCAGATCTATTTGAGCGTGATCGAGAAAGAGCGGCGGGGCGAATTTTTGGGAAAAACCGTCCAAGTCATTCCGCACATCACCAACGAGATCAAGGCTTGTATCAAAGGCATCGGGGGTGACGGCGTCGACGTTGTGATTACGGAGATCGGCGGAACGGTGGGTGACATCGAAAGCCAACCGTTTTTAGAGGCCATCCGACAGTTTGCTCATGAGTTCGGCAAAGAGAATTGCTTGTTCATTCACTTAACCTTGGTGCCGTGGCTGAAGGTGGCCGGCGAACTGAAGACGAAGCCGACGCAGCATTCGGTCGGACAGCTTCGTCAGATCGGTATTCAGCCTGATATTTTGATTTGCCGTACCGACCGTGAGCTTCCCGACGAAGAACGGGCAAAGATATCGTTGTTTTGTAATCTGCCCAAGGAAGCCGTGATTGAGGAACGCGATAAAGATTTTTCAATCTATGAAGTTCCCATCAGTTTGGTCGAAGACGGTTTGGATGAACTTTGCGCGAAGCGTTTAGGATTGCCATCGGGAACCCCAGAGATCGACGATTGGCGCGACCTGTTGCATCGGCTGAGAAACCCCGAAGCGGAAATCAGTATCGCGGTGGTGGGAAAGTACGCCGAACACAAAGACGCTTACAAATCTATTTATGAAGCCATCGACCATGCGGGGATGGCCAATCACACGCAGATTCGCATCGGCCGTATTCAGGCCGAAGATGTTCAGCGCGAAGGGCCTGAACGGATGTTGGCAGGTTATGACGGGATTTTGGTTCCTGGCGGGTTTGGCGAACGCGGTATCGAAGGGAAAGTCGAAGCGATCCGTTGGGCACGCGAACGTAAGATTCCTTTCTTGGGCATCTGTTTGGGAATGCAGTGTGCGGTAATTGAATTCGCGCGGAACGTGATGGGGCTCGAGGGCGCACATTCGACCGAGTTCGATAAAAACTCTGCTCACCCGGTGATCGCACTGATGGACGAACAGCAGAACGTCGTCGATAAAGGCGGCACGATGAGACTGGGGGCTCAGATCGCACAGATCAAACCCGGTACCAAAGCGATGGAGTGCTACGAAGCGCCGGAGATAAGCGAACGTCATCGTCACCGCTGGGAATTCAATAACGCGTATCGCCAGCAAATGGAAGCCAACGGTTTGATCATTGCCGCGACCAGCAAAAATGATTCTCTGGTGGAAATTGTTGAGGTGGCCGATCATCCTTGGTTTGTTGCCGTTCAGTATCACCCCGAGTTCAAGTCAAAACCAACCTGTTCCCATAAGTTATTCTCAGGTTTTGTCCGGGCAGCAACAAAACGCGTCAATCGAGATCAATTTTCGCCCTCGGTTTGAACAACTATCCAACGCAAATTACAATACAAAGAAACGAAAGAACTGTTATGAGTGAAGAAGAACCAAAAATCGTCGTCGACGAAGATTTTAAGGCTCAGGTCGAACGTGAGCGCGAAGCGCAACGCGCTGCCGAAGAACAGGCGCAAGCTGCCGGCGAAACAGGTGAAGGACCTGGGCAGGAGATTCCTGAAGCTTCGATGCCGTTTCTGATTTCGATGCTTAGTTCTCAGGTGATGATGGCGATGGGTTTTCTGCCAACGCCCGACGGACAGCAGCCACCGGTGGATCTTCCGTTGGCGAAACACTTCATTGATCTTCTGGCGGTGTTGGATGAAAAGACCAAAGGGAATTTGACCGAAGAAGAACAGTCCATGATGACCGAAAGTCT
>CAKZVF010000086.1 GCA_937921995.1 uncultured Pirellulaceae bacterium | reverse complement strand
ATGGCGTCATCGAAAACTTCGCCGAACTGCGATCCCAATTGAAGCAAAAGGGCTATCAGTTCCAATCCGAGACCGACACCGAAGTCGTGGCTCACCTGATCGCGTCTTACATCGAACCAAAATTAAAAGAAGCTGGCGATGACGAAGTAAGCCCTAAGGTCGCCGTCGTTGCGATCAAAGAAGCCATTTCTCAACTGCGAGGCACGTTTGGGCTGGCGATCATCTTCGAAAAATGGCCCGATTCGATCTTCGCGGCGCGTTTGGGAAGTCCACTGGTCATCGGCGTTGGTGACGGTGAGCATTTCCTCGCCAGTGACGCACAGCCGTTGGTCGGCTTCACTGACCGTATCGTCTATTTGGCCGATAACCAAGTCGCGATCGTCAAAGCGGATTCCTTAGAGGTGTCTCATCGTGACTCAGGCGTGGTGGCTCACGACGTTCTAGAGTTGGACGTTGAATCCAACCAAGTCGACCTTGGGGATTACGACCACTACATGCTCAAGGAGATCTTTGAACAGCCCGACGCGCTGCGGAACACGATGCGTGGACGTCTGAACGAGGATAATGCAACGGCCGTGTTTGGCGGTTTGAACCTTTCTTCTCAGGATCTGCTGAAGGTTAAACGTATCGTCTTCACCGCTTGCGGAACCAGCTGGCATTCGTCGCTCTTTGGCGAATACCTCATGGAGGAGATTGCTCAGATTCCCGTCGAGGTCGAATACGCTAGCGAACTTCGGTATCGAAATCCGCCGATGGACGAATCGACGTTGCTGTTTGCGATCACCCAAAGCGGCGAAACGGCCGATACACTTGGTGCTCTTCGAGAAATGAAGCGCAAGGGACATCAAACGCTGGCCATCTGTAACGTCGTCGGCAGCTCGATCGCGCAAGAAGCCGATGGTGGTATCTATTTGCATGCGGGCCCTGAAATTGGCGTCGCTTCGACGAAAGCCTACTCTTCGCAGTGCTTGGCGTTGGTGCTGTTGTCGTTGTACTTCGGTCGCCTGCGGCACATGAGCTACAGCGAGGGCCGCGAGATGATCGAAAACATCAGAGCTCTGCCGACTTTGGTCGAAAAAGCGCTGACCACCAACGACGTGGTCAAACAGATTGCTAAAAAATACGTCGACTGCAACAACTTTTTGTATCTTGGCCGCCATTATAATTTCCCCACCGCACTTGAGGGGGCGCTGAAGCTGAAAGAGATCAGCTACATTCACGCCGAAGGTTACCCCGCAGCGGAGATGAAGCACGGTCCGATCGCGCTGGTTGATGAAAAGACGCCGTCCGTTTTCGTGATGCCTCACGGTTTCATCTACGAAAAAGTCATGTCCAACTTGGAAGAGATCAAGGCTCGCGGCGGCCCGGTGATCGCGATCGCTGCCGAAGGCGATAAACGGATCGCCGAAGTCGCGGATGATGTGATCTACATTCCACCGACGGCTTCGTATCTGCAACCGATCGTTTCGGGCATTCCGCTGCAGCTGCTGTCCTATCACATCGCGGTGCTACGCGGATGTGACGTCGACAAGCCACGTAACCTGGCCAAAAGCGTAACGGTAGAATAGGGCATGAAGATGCCCAGTTTAACGACGAGCCGGCAGGCGACCGCGTTTTGCCCGGCGGAACCCCGTGGCCTGTTGCTTAGACGCTAAACAGGCATCCGGTACGCGGGGGCAGAGATTAAATCTGCTTGCCTGGCGCTAACAGCTAAAATTCGGTCGGGCAAGAGTGCCCAACCTACGTCGGTGATCGCGAAAGAGCGGAAAGCTACTCCGGCGAAGAACTATTCAGAAGTGCTTGCTTCTTCAACATCTGGCGTGACGACGCGGCCCATGTAGAAACCGCAAGTCGGGCAAACAACGTGCGTTGGGATCGTCGTGCTGCATTTAGAGCACACCGTCAGCGGACGAGGCTTAATGTTGTGGTGAGAGCGCCGGCTGCCGGTGCGAGCGTTGGAATGTTTACGTTTTGGAACAGCCATCGAATTACCTGTATCTGTCTAATCTCGTTCAAATTTGAGTTCGGGATTCTATCGACAATCGGGCCCCCACTCAATGCCCAGATTCTCGATTATGCCATAAAAAGGCTGGTTTTCGGCATTTTATTAGTGCCTCCAGCCGTGCCAGCGGTTCTCAGCATCGTCCTGCGGTCCCCGAATTGGCGATTATTCGAAGAAACAAGCGTATGGGACGAGGTTACGAGTCCCAGCGGGGAATTAGATGCCGCAGGATTCGGGAAATCCTTTGCTTACGACTCGGAGAGTCGAGCTATGTAACGCGACTCTCCGAGTCGCGATCCTAACACCTGCAGCGTTGGATTCTTAAGAATCCGCGTGATTTGCCGACGTTTAATGCAGATGCCGGATTCGTAACCTCATCCACTACAACGCTAGCAGAGGCTTTTGGGAAAGTTTAACGATTAGCAAAAGTTTGCCGGCGAGAGGGCCGATAAGAGTTTTGTCGACCGTTCTACCGCCGTGGCAACACGTAGCTGAAGAACGTTTGATGAGAACCGGGGGGTTCGATGGCAAACCGATTGATTGCCGAACGTCAACGTGGCTGCTGGAAACAGCAGCCACGATGCCGTTTTTCAAAAACATCTGGATATGGATCTCCGATGAAACGTAACCCCTATAAATTGATCGCCGCTTTATCTTTTACGATGTCTGTCTTGGCCTCGGGTTGCATGCCCACCAAGCCAATCTATCTTAACGATACTGGCAATTTGAATCACTTCGTCGATCAAGCGACCGCGATTGAATATCCCGACATCGAAACACGGACGTTGGATGAAGTCGAGCAAGCACTCGCTCCCATCACCGTTAAAGATCCGGATTTTCAAACGTATCGCGACATGACGCTCGAAGAAGCTGTCGGATACGCCCTGCAAAACGGCAAAGTCTTCCGAGGCTACGGCACGCCCAGCCTGCAAGGCACGCGCGTCTCGCCCGGCGTCGACAATTTGGTCAACGGCATCACCGCGGCGGGAACCATTTACGATGTCGCCATCCGCGAATCTGAACCCGGCTTCATCGGCACGCCCGGCCAGATCGCCAACCCCGGCAGCGTCACCACCAATACCGCGCTTGACGGCAACCAAGGCGTTGAAGCAGCATTGGCCGATTTCGACGCTCAGCTGACCAGCACCATCTCGTGGTTGAACTCAGACGAGCCTCGCAACACGACCTTTACCAACCCCAACACGCCCTTGGTTTTCCAGCAAGACCAAGTCCAGTGGAACACTGAAATCGCCAAAAAGAGTGCCAACGGAACTCAGCTGTTCTTCCGGAACATCAACACCTACACCGATAACTCGAATCCGCTGGCTTCGGACGTTCCACCTGGATTCCAAGTTTTGGACAGCGTTTACCGCACATCTTTCGAAGCGGAAGTTCGCCAGCCACTATTGCGAGGCCGAGGTGCATTCATCAACCGCATGCCGATCGTCATCTCACGAATCAGCACCGACCAACAAATCGCAAACTTAGAAGCTCAACTCCAAAACTACGTCACCAACGTGGAAGTCCGCTACTGGGATCTGTACTGTGCCTATCGCAACTTGGACGCGGCTAAAACGGGTCGTAACGCTGCGATCGAAACATGGCGAATCGTAAAAGACCAATTCGACGAAGGGTCGGAAGTCAACATCCAACAGGTCGCCCAAGCGGCCGAACAGTACCACTTCTTCGACGCACAAGTCATCGACGCTTATAACAACGTGCTCAACGCCGAAGGTGCGATGCGGTTTCTGCTGGGATGGGCTTCGACCGACGGGCAGATGCTGCGTCCGATCGACGAACCTGTGATGGCTCCGCTGGAATTCGAGTGGTGCAACACGCTTTGCGAAGCACTCACCTACCGCCCAGAACTGAGACAAGAGCGCTGGGAAATCAAAAAACGCGAACTTGCTTTGGCCTACTCCAAGAACAGCCTGTTGCCTGAATTGAATTTGTCAGGAACCTACCGCTGGATCGGCAACGGCGACGTCTTCGGCGACGTCGGTAGCTCGCCAGCGTTCCCTAACCCTGGCAGTGGAGCTCTCAACAACCTCTACGGCGGCAACTTTCAAGAGTTCGGCGTCAATGCAGAATTCAGAATGCCCGTCGGTTTCCGCCGGGAACTGGCGAACGTACGAAACGCTCAGCTGAAACTGGCTCGTGAGATCGCTCGCCTGGAAGACGCCGAACTGGAAGTCAGTAAAGAACTCTCCGAAGCCTTCCGAGCTCTACAAGCCAACCAAGCGATCATGCAGTCTTCTTTCAATCGTTGGAAGGAAACACGCATCGAAAGCGATCACTTCGAAGAACTCGAAATCGAAGGCGTCGAAACGCTCGACGTCGCACTGGACGCTCAACGCCGCCAGTCACAAGCCGAAATCGCGTTCTACACGGCGGTCTGCGAATACAACAAAGTCATCGCCCTGATCCACCGCCGCAAAGGCACAACATTGCCTCACGCCGGTATCCACTTCACCGAAGGTGCATGGACCGGTAAGGCTTACGACGACGCTCACGAGAACGCTCGCCGACGCAGTGCAGCCAAGCCCCTTGATTATGGCTGGAGTCGCCCTAACGTGATCAGCCGAGGAGCAGATTCGCCTTCGGATCAGAACGCGGGTAACCTATCCGCCGGAGACGATTCGAAATTGGGCAGCTATCCGACCGGTTCCTACGAAACGGGCACCTACGAAAATCAATATGTCGAACCCATCTACGAAGGCCAAATCATCGGTGAAGAGGTCATCCAAGGAGAATACTACGACGGTTCGCAAGGAATTCCGGCGGAGACCAACGAGCAATCCTATGGAACGCCGCAGGAAGTCATCGAATCTCCCATGTTGCGAGGAACGCCTGCACCGGCTGTGATGCCCTATAACGGATCGCAGACACGCAATGCTCCAACGCGACGTCGCCAACAGACCGTCCGCCAAGTCGCCTACGATCAACCGATCGTTTCCTCGGCGGTGGTTTTGAAAGCGTCGACAGACAAGGCGTCGGCGAAGAAAGCCGCTGCCGCCCGACGAAGCTCGCAGGCGATGGCTTCTAAATCAAACAAACCAACTCGTTCGACGCAACAGCGTGACGTCGCCAATCGTTCGGTCGCCAAAATCACGCGGCCTCAACGAGACAACAATGCTCAACCCGTCAAACGACTGCGGGCAACCACGACACCGCTGCGATCAAGTTCATCGCAGGTGAGAACCGTGTCTGCGGAATTGCCTGTAGAACGATCTGGAGACGCAAACAACGACGTCAACTGGAGGCGCATGGGGTTCGAGAGCCAGCCTCTGCGTTCTGGCAACGGATCGAATCGGGCGACCATCAAGCGTTAGTGAAAGTTTCAAGTTTACGCTGGTCCGACAGCAGTTCATTTTCCTACCGCTGATTTCAATTTCATCATTCAATTTTAAGCACCGCGCAAGATCGCACACGCGAGGATACCATGCAACGCTTTTCCGCCATATTGATTTTAACCCTTTCGTTGATCGCGACGGTCGGTTGCAGCATGTGCTGTGGCCCCAACGATTTCGATTACCCGACCTACGGCGGGATTCATCAACGAGCCGACCCGGCTCGGGGACGCGTGGGGTCGATCTTTTCGGATCCTTATGCCAGTGCCACAGGATTGTCAGCCGATTCGAATCTTGAACCTTATCCTGAACCGCGCACCAACAGCGGATCAGGTGCCTTTGACAGCGACGATGATTTTGACAGCGACGACTTCGAAAGACAGGACGAGGATCTGGACGACGATCTCGAGGACCTCGACAGCGATGACGAACTCGAGTCGATCGACCCGCTCGATGAAGACACCCAGCCCGAACTAGACGGGGCTGAAGATGAAACAACGACGACTGCAAAACGCAGGTGGCGCAGACGTCGATAACCGTGAAGGCGATTGGATTTGCCTGATGCAACCAAATGCGGGCCTATGGTCCACATTTCACTAGCCAGGCAAGCTCGTAGCATCGTTGTTCAACGGTTCTACGAGCTTTTTTCAATCGATGCTCCGGTGGGGCAATCCGCCGGAACAATTCCGTGGGGCGGGGCGTCGCCGTTAAACTCGCCGTGTTTTATCTATCTTGTCGAACCGTTGGGGTCCGTGTTTCTGTTCCGATAAAAGTGATTTTTCTTTTCGTATCACACGAATTGAACAATTCAATACTTTGTTTTGTTCCGATAAACCAATCGTGTCTTTCAGCCTTTGGTGGTTGTGGAACATCGCATCAGAATTTAAAGCCCGCTGTTTGCCGCTTTGCTCGCACAACGCAACCGGGTACCGGCGAACCGTTATTGCAATCGGAGTTTTTGTTATGTCTCAATCAATTTCAGCATGGAAATACTGTGCTGCTCTCTTAGTCTCCGTGCTCATGGCAGGCGTTTCTCTCGCCCAATGCGACACGTGTGGCAATGAAGCAAGCTTCAGCTACCCCGGCGCGACGTGTGCAACATGTTCGACCGGCCAAGGCCTCATCGGTCGCGGCGGCCATGTTCACGGCGAAGTCCTCAAAGCGAAAATCGAACACGCCCGTCAAATCGACTCGCGCGTCGTCGCGCGTAACGAGGCTTGGCCAAAACCGTTCGGTTGTGCCAGCCGGAACCTGTACGCTTCTTATTGGGCGCCCATCACACGCGCTGGATTCGCGGATCAGAACACGCTGTCTGCCATTCACTTCGGTGAAGATGGCAAGCTGACCAAGTACGCCAAGAATCAGATTGCCGGTATCCTTCGAAACATGCCGCAGAAGTATAAGACCGTCTACGTTCAGCGTGACAAAGACGAAGCAACGTCCATGGAACGTCTGAATCACGTGCAAAGCTTGGTCAGTACTTGGTATGGTCAAAACGGACGCGTGGCTTTCTCCGATCGCAACCCGATTATCCAAAACGGTCTGCGTGCTGAGAATATTTACAACGGTTACAACGCTGCGATGGCTCCGCCGATTATTCCGGTATCTGATGGCCA
The DNA here is from genome assembly GCA_937921995.1 of uncultured Pirellulaceae bacterium. Classification (GTDB taxonomy): domain Bacteria; phylum Planctomycetota; class Planctomycetia; order Pirellulales; family Pirellulaceae; genus Mariniblastus. The sequence continues at coordinate 26,566 of CAKZVF010000086.1, read as the reverse complement.
GTCATCAATCTCTGCTTCTGTGGGCAACTAACGCCCGGAGTGACAGATCAAGAACTTTGAAAACGGGCTCTTCCGGGAGTCCGTTTTTTCTGTTGTGCAGGCTCAATGGAAAGTCATCAATACTTCGATCGGCAAATCGTAATCGTTGCCAATGTGTCACCGAGCCACTAAATTGATCTTCGAATTGGAAAGGGAAGAAAGGGAACGATGGACAAAAAAACAAAAAAGAAGATCGAAGTCTTGAGGCAGAAACAAGACAAAGTGCAAAAGCTGCTCAACGACGCGAAGGCTCAAACCGACGATCCCGCAGAAGTCGAAACGCTGCAGCAGCAGGTCGATGCGATCAAAGCGGAAATCGAAACGCTAAAAGCGAAGTAGGACCCGCTGGTGCGACGTTTCGATGGTAGTGGACGAGGCCACGAGTCCTGCGGGTAATTAGATGCCGCAGGATAATGGGCGACGTTGAATGCAGGTGCCGGATTCGTTGCCTCTTCCACTACGAAAGCGTCAAAATCCATTCGGAACGCGGCTTTAGGACGGTTGCTGTGCGCTGTCCTGCCCGTCCAATGCTTGCAGTAGTTCCACAAGAACCATGTCCTGCTCCGGGAACACGGTGCGCATGTCGATCAGAAGTTTGTCCTTCTGCACTCGGCCGATAATTGCCGGATTCGAAGCCCGCAGGCGTTCGGCGATGCGATTGACGGAACTTCCTTGCGGACTGATCATTACGCACCATGTCGGAATCTTCTGTGTTGGCAAGCTGCCACCGCCAAGCATTGACTGAGATTGAGTGACCTCGCAGGACGCCAGCCAACTGCCGCCTTGGATTTGTTGAATTACTTTTTCGGCACGCAATTTAAGATTCGCTTCGGGCATCGAAAGCATGCGCAAGATCGGCACCTCTTGTTCGGCCGTCTCTTGTTTGCGATACAAACGTAGGGTTGCCGCCAAGGCCGCCAATGTCATTTTGTCGACACGCATGGCTCTCATTAATGGATTCTCAAGAACTTGATCAATGTATTTGCGTTTGCCGATAATGATGCCGCATTGAGGACCGCCGATCAGTTTGTCACCGCTGAATAAAACGATGTCCGCGCCGGCTTGGATGCTGTCTCTGACGACAGGTTCATTGCTAAGTCCGAACTTGGCGAAATCAATCAGGGCTCCGCTACCGACGTCGTCGATCATTGGCAGGTCGTTTGCATGAGCGATTTTGACCAGTTCCTTGGTACTGACAGTCTTGGTGAAGCCAACCACTTCGAAGTTACTGGGGTGGACTTTGAGGATCGCGCCCGTTTCTTCGCCGATTGCTGATGAGTAATCGGCGGCATGCGTTTTATTGGTCGTGCCTACTTCCTTAAGTTTGCAGCCGCTGCACTCCATCACGTCCGGCAAACGATAGCTGCCGCCGATCTCAATCAATTGTCCGCGCGACACGATGACTTCCTTGCCCGAGGCGACCGATGCCAGCGCGATCATGGTTGCGGCGGCATTGTTATTGACGACGACCGCGGCTTCGGCGCCCGTGAGTTCACACAGCAGTTTTTCCACGGCCTTGACACGTTGGCCGCGCTGACCGTTGGCAAGATCGACCTCCACGCTTGCGTAACCGCCTGCGATTTGCATCGTGGCGGCGATTGCTGATTTGGCCAGCGGAGCGCGCCCCAGACCCGTGTGAAGAATGATGCCAGTGCCGTTTATCACCGGCCGAAGATATTCCCTTTGTTCGACATGCAGCCAATCGGCGATCTTGTCCGCCATCTCCGCTGGTGATGGGATCTCAATATCATCAGTCGTGTTATTGATCGTTTCTTTAAGGTCATCGATGAAGGTTCGAACACCGTCAACGACCACCTGGTGGTTGACGCTTTCGACGATCTTCTTCAGTTGAGGGCTCTCAAGTAGTTCGTTGACCGACGGGATGTTACGGAAAATGTTAGCCATGATTGACTTCTTTGCGTTGGATTTTGATGACCTCTAATTCTAACCCAAGATTAACGATGGTGGAAATTGGAATCGTGCGTTTGCGTTTTCAAACGATATTGCCCTGAGTCCGTTTAACGACAAGCCGGCAGGCGACGGTGTTTTAGCTGGGAAAATACGAGGTCGCCTGCCGGCTTGTCGTTAAACGTTAACCCAACCGGCTTTTCCGAAACCTGCCACGACGTAGCAATCGACGATGGACATGGCGTAGAAATTGAAATCGCCAAAGGAAATCCACTGAGCCGCGTTTGGGTGGCGAGCCAGATAGCTCTTCCGAGCCTGCGCGACGGCATCCTCTTCGATCCTTTGGATGTTGCCCATCAATGAAACGCGGCTTTGTTCCATCAAGTCGCCCGATTGAATCAGCAACGTCGCCTTGCCGTTGTTTCTCAGGTTCTTACTGTGAACGGACAGGTCGCTGAAGAGAAAAATGGGAACCTGCAGCTTCGCCGATGGGTCCCCCGCCTGTTCAATTACCGAGTACGGAGACTGAGAGGCAAACGGGAACCCCTCATGCTTGACTGAAACCGTCGCAAGGGCTCCGGTGCTGTTGTTATTGATCAGTGCAGCGGCGACTTCAGCCAGGTCCACTTTCGGCTGGGATTCCAAGGCTCAGTTCCCTGCTGCTGCGGCGGTGAGCAGTTTGAAAGGACGACTCTTTGATTCCTCATGGGTCGGGAAATCGTCGGGAACCGGCAACGTTACTTCACCCGTCGCCGCCCACTGGCATCCACGGAGGAAGGTCGTAATGAATCCCACACCTTCGCAGGAATAAGTCTCGTGACCCAGCGTTGTATGAAAGACACGGCCCTCTCCGTACTCGAGGACCATCAGGACCGGTTCATGGCGATTGGTTTTGCCGCGTTTGGTTGCGTCCTTGCCGGTGGCCAAGACGATCATGTTCTCCGCGGGTCCATTCAAAAACGCGTAGCATTCATCTTTGGCCGACAGCCAGTTTTCAGGCAATCCCTTGGTGATCGGATGTGAGGTGCGTAGGGAGATGGGGATGTTATGCTGAGCCCCGTGACCGCCCACCTTTCCATCGGAATCGTCACGTTTCAAATTCCCGTCTTCGTCGTAGTAAACATAGACGCCGCCATCAGCATTGCGGCCGCCCCAACCACCGAGTCCGATGATCTTGTTGTACTCGGGCCAATCGCCGAATGAGTTATCCGCCGCGTGGACGGTGACAAAGCCTCCGCCGTTTTTCATGTACTGTTCAAATGCGGTTTGCGTCTCTTTTGGCCACGGTGCCGCGTTGTTTCCAAAATTCGAGATGACCACGTCGTAGTCTTTGAAAGATGGAGAGAAATCTGGATCTGATTTTGGTTTCTTCAAATCTTCGCCCACCTCGACGCCGGCCAAGGCCAAAACATCCTTTTCGCGGTCGGCCTTCCAAGTAAATTTCGTGCGTTCGACGTCAACTTCAAACAGCCCCGTCTCTTCCAAATATTGTTTCATCATGAGGGTCGTCTTGGGCCACGCAACGTGATTGTTCTGGCCGTCGACGATAAGCGCTTTTAGCTTTTTCTCTTGCGATGGCATTGGATCTTCGGCGTGAGCCGTCATGATCAGGCCGAGCAATAGAGATGCGGAAAGTGATAGTCGAGTAAGTAGATGGATCATAATGTTTTGAAAGAAAAAGTGAGGGGAACTTCCGTTTCCCTCTAATGTACGAAAAAAACCGCGCAAGATCATATGAACTTGCGCGGTTTTATGAAATTTTCATGAGCTTGGGTCAGGTTCAGCATTGCCAAACGCCGCTCGGCGATTAACGGCTGGCGTTATCAGTCGCACTGGCAGAAGTGAATTCAGAGGAAAGCAACTTCGTGATCGCGGCCAACTGGTCATAGTTATGGTAACCCTGAGCCACGTATCGCACTGTACCGCTTTGATCAATGAAAAGAGTCGTCGGCAGCAACACTTTGCCGGGAATCTGATTCTTGATCGCTTCGGTACCAACGCCGAGTGTGTAATTGACGTCGTTGTCGATGCCAAAACTTTTGACCGTGTCGACAGCAGAAGCTGGGTTTTCAGTGTCGTCCATCGAAATCCCGATGACCTCGACTTGTTTGCCGCCAAGGTTTTCCTGCAGATGGATAAAATGTGGAATGCCCTCTCGGCATGGAGCGCACCAAGTTGCCCATAGGTCAACAACGGTAACTTTGCCGACGGCATCGTCGGAGCTTATTCGGCCGCCATTGACGTTAGCAACATCGAAATCAATCTTGAAGCTTTCAAAACTGGTGACAGCGGCCCGGCTCCATTGTTCAACCTTGTCCTGGTAGACAGAGCGATGAACAGAAACCAGATCTTGAAGTTTGACCTGATCCAAATCAGCAAAGCTTCGGTCTTCGATCACTTCATCAAATTTTGTGTATCCAATTTCAAACGCAGTTGTCATGGCATCGAAAGCCGCTTCGGATCGCTTGTTGATCGCGTTGGCTTTGGCCAGGTTTAATAAGGGTTGCCCAAGGATCTCAAGCGATTCGCTGGGATAGCCGGGGTTGTTCTTAAGGTTGCGGGCTATCTTCCCCTGAGCCGAATAGAGCTGGGCAGCAATTCTTTCATTGAGGTCATACACCCCGTCGGCCAACTGCCCCAAAGCCACCATGAAATGATACGAAAGCTCAGCGTCGGTTTGGCCGTTGCAGATCTTTGTTTTGTTCAAACGGTTGGCGGCGGTGATCGCTAGGTTCAGAATGCTTTTGTTGGCTTCGCCTTCTACGACACCCAAGTGTGTCATGACTTCGATGTAGTTGACGACGAAGGCAGGATCATGTTGACCCTGTTCGTAGGCACGATTTGCGAGTTCGAGCGCGTCATTGAGTTCGCCTTTGAGCCCGAGGTTATTGGCCTGTTGGAGCATCTGGCCTGGGGAACGCGATTGGTCGCTGTTGCCTCCGCTTCCACCATCGTAGGTTGTGTAAGCACCGGTTCTCGAAGCGTGATAGGCTTGCGGGGCCGCCGCAAATGCTGCTTCGAGGGAAATGGAAGTGACAACCAAAACGATTGAGCAGACCAGCAAAATTGAACGCATCCTAACTCCTGTTGCTATCGTCCTCGGACAAGATATTGAAGTCTTCATCCGTGAAGATATGGTCAGAGAGATGAAATTGACTACGAAGCGTCAAATGATCATCGGAAAATTCAGCCGTAAGGCTAACTAGCGAAGCGTTCGGCTCCAACCATCATTGAGGCCAATTTTGAGATAAAATTTGCAGATTGAGACGGCGGCAACGATTCGTCCGGTAAATCGCACGCTAAGCGTATGATTCAAACGCGCGTTTTTTTTGTGGCCAACCGTACGGTTTTTGACCAAGGGAAGAATACCATACCTCAAAAGGCCCAAAAAACGCTATCACGGTGGGGTAAAGACACCTTGAAAAATTGGCCGGTATCGGTTTTACGCGAATTAAACCATTGCGAAAGAGATCGTTACGAGGGCGGCTTGAAACACAATTCCCATTGCGATGCCGACATAAAAAGCACCCGGTTGGCCCATTAGCCCACGATCTTGGTGGTAGCAAATCAGTTCCGCTTCTTCATTCGCGTCAGCCGCTTTGACAAGCTTGGGGGCGAAGCCGCTGATACTTAGCAATCGTGCAAGTTTTCGATCGAACATAGAGGGTGACTTTCACAAGGATCACAACTGAGGACAGCCGAAAATAGACGGCTTGGATGATTGACCCAAGCGAACACACTTAGGTCAAAACCTTGGGTCCGATACTAACAGGAACTTGCGGCATTGAAAGCAAATTATGCAAAAAACAGTCGGTAATACCTAACCAATGCTGGCATGATCGGCTTCAATCGCCTGCAAAATCCGTTTAGTCGTTAAACCTTGCGCTGCGGTAAACCCCCCGATTCCCGTTGCTGACACCACGCGGTGGCAGGGAACGACGACCGGAAAGCGATTTTTGCTCATCACCGAACCAACGGCCCGCGCCGTTTTTGGACGCCCGGCCAGCGCTGCCAATTGCCCGTAACTGACGGTTTTGCCAAACGGAATCCGGCGACACTGATCAACGACCGATTGCTGGAAATCGGTCAGATTGCTTGTGTCGATCGGGATATCCAGCAAATCATCTGGCTTGCCGGCCAGTAGGCGTTCGAATCGCAGCTTGATCTTCAACCGATCGCCTGTCGGGCGAGAGGGCCCAACTTCATATTCAGCGAAGGCCTGCAGCAATGCGGCTCGGTCAGCAAGGCCGATTTTGATCCGCTGGAGCAAGCCTTCGCTATCCAAGATTCCGATCCAGCCGATTGGCGAATCGAATGCCGTGAGTTTCTGTTTCATAGGATTTTTTAATCTCTGATGGCTGATTGGAACCAAACCCGAAAAAATCAAACTCGTAAAACGAGTTCTTCGAAAAGGTACCTGTAAGTTCAGCAAAATGGCAGAGCCGCCTTGAATCTGCGGATGTGACCCATCGAAATACCGCATGGCACGCAAAGGGGCTGGCTTAATGCCGTTTTCCGAATCAAATTTTGGGTTTGCCGTAGTGGAGATTGGTGGCGATTCGCCAGATGCTTTGTCTTTTTTAATACATATTCTGGCCAAAATCATGCCCGCGGGAGAAATTCTCATTCATAACCAGGCCCCACTTATTAGTATGCATTGTGGCAGAACGCTACCAGTATTACATTTTTCAATTCATGTAGCCGCGTGATTTTTGCGAGACGATCACCGGCAACAATGGTTTCAGGAATTACGAAACAGGTTGGCCACTCGTTCGATTGGGACTTTTCCTCCTCCCTTCCTATTCTCCCTCAGAAGCTTGCCCGAATATCGAACGACCCGCGTTACGGCATTTCCTAGAAACCCCAAAGCTCGACTGGCAAATTCCGGTCGAGCTTTTTTTGTGCCGCGATGGGGCTCGTTTTAGCACCCGAACTGCGCTGGATAGGCGTCACTATCCGCCGGTCCAATGCCCTTGGATTCCGATTACGCACATTCAGATCACGCGCGATAGCCACGTCGCTCAGGGCTGGGTAAAATCCCGCGATGGATCCTATCAAAACAGATGCTATCGTCTTGCGTGTGGTCGAATTCAGCGAAACCAGCTGCATCGTCACTCTCTTCACGCGGACTCTAGGCAAGATAACAACAATAGCAAAAGGGGCTCGCCGCAAGAAGAGCCCTTTTGAAGCTGCTCTTGACCTAATTGCGATCTGTCGAATAGTGTTCCTCCACAAATCGTCTCAATCGCTCGATATATTAACTGAGGCCAAACTTCAGCGGCGCTTTCGGAGTTCCGCACAGGATTTGGATCGGTTTTATGCTGGGTTGTATCTGATCGAGTTGCTGAATCTGATGACCGACGATGCGGATCCTCACGAGGATTTGTTCGACGAAGCGGTGACGGCGATCGGTTTGATCGACGCAGTGGACTTGGCCGATGGCGGCGATAACGAAAATTTGCGAAGCCTTGGCATTGCTAAGGTTTCGACAAAGCATGCGTTGATCAATTTTGAGATTCGTTTGTTGGATTTGCTGGGGCATTTGCCAATGTTGACCAACTGTGTTGACTGCGGTCGTCCCAAGACAACCATCAGCCGAGTCCAATTTGGATTGAATCGAGGCGGCATCATTTGCCAGAATTGTCGCCCCGGAAAATCGAACATTGTCAGCTTGAGTTCCGAAGGATTGGAACTGTTGCTGAAGATGACAAAAAACACTCCACCCAAACCTGAAGAAAGCATCAACACTGAACGTGGTATCCGCGAACAAGTTGATGAAGATTTGAAAGATTTGTCGAACCAGCCCGGCTACGGGGAAGTAAGACAGTTGATCAGTAAGTACATAACACATTTGATAGGGCATCCCCCGCGACTGCATAAGTATTTGGGGAATCTGTCGAATTGAATTTTGCGTGACAAGGAAGTCAAGCATGCGTCGGTTTTCAAAACATCTCTACACGCCATCAGTGTCTGTGCTGGTAACGCTTACGTTGATGCTGTTTATCTGCTCGGGTTGCGCGTCTTTAAAAAGGGGCGCTAGTGAAATATCCAAGGGCTTCAAACGAGACAAAAGCGATCTCGCCAGCAACGAAGATCCGCTGGATCCCTTAGGTTCCCGTGACGCGAACCGATTGTTGCTCGATGATTTCGCGCCCAGTCAAATCGGCACGACGTTGAAGACTCGTTTTTCAAGCGGCGAAAGTAAAACCGCCGCCGAAGCTGCTTACCAGCAGGGGAAACAGTTTTACCAGCAAGGCACCCAAGCGATCACCGCCAACCCCGACGGTCAGCAACACGAGACTTACTTCATTAATGCCGCCAACAAATTTAAAACCGCCGGCGCGTTATGGCCCGAAAGTTCGTTGGCCGAGGACGCGTTTTTCTATGAAGGAGAATCATTCTTCTTCGCCAATCGCTACGTCCAAGCCAACCGCGCTTACGAAGGGTTGATCACACAATATTCGGGAACGCGGTATCTGGACCGCGCCGAACAACGGCGTTACGCGATCGCAATCTACTGGTTGGATCTGAAGAAGAACGGAGCTTCGATGGTATCCTTGAAAGACGCCAAACGACCCAAGTTCAGTCTTGCCTCCGAAGCGCGACGTATTCTGCATCGAATTCGAATTGACGATCCGTCTGGGAAACTGGCCGACGATGCGACGTTTGCGTTGGGAACGGCTTACATGGCAATCAACCGCCACGAAGATGCCGCCGAAACGTTCTCGTATTTGCGAAAAGACTACCCCGGTAGCGAATTTCAATTTAAAGCGCAGATGTTGGAGTTGGAGTCTCGTTTGAAATCGTATCGAGGTCCCGATTACGACGGGTTGCCGTTGGTCGAAGCGGATAAACTTCGGAATCAAATCGTGAGGCAGTTTCCCAATGAAGCCTCGCAGCACATGGATATCCTCAACCAGCAAAGCACTCTGATCAAGAACCAACTGGCTCAGCGCGATTACCAGATCGGCGAATTCTACGAAGGCAAAGGGCAGAACTTGGCCGCGAAGATTTACTATGAGAGTGTCCAGGAAAATCACGCGGATACGATTTTCGAAAATGGCTTGAGTGAAAAAATCGCAACCGTCGCCGCGAAACCAGCGACGCCCGCACCGCCGGCCCAATGGTTGACCGACATATTCCCTGACGGAAATCCGGAAAAACCGATTCTGTCCACCTCGGGCCAAACGATTTTCCGTTAAACAAAAACGCTTCCATTCACATTCGATCCTTTTTCAATTGCTCCATGATTCGAACGCAATCTATCCCAATGCTGTTGCTGGCCGGGATAGTCTTTGCGCTGTTGCCGTTGACCTCAGGATGTGCCGGTTATCATTTGGGCAACCAATACCTCTTCCGCAGCGACATTCGCACCGTTCACGTCGCGATGTTCGAGTCCGATTCCTATCGGCGGTTCTTGGGGCAGCGGATGACCGAAGCGGTGGTCAAGCAGATTGCCAACAACACGCCGTTGACGATCACAGAGCCGGCGCTGGCGAACAGTTTCTTGACTGGAAGAATTATCCGCGACAGAAAATTGATCGTTGGCGAAAACATCACGGACGAACCTCGTTCGATCGACGTCGGTTGGCGTGTGGAAGTCCAATGGACCGATCGCGCTGGGGTGCCACTGATGCAGCGGCAATCGTTGCGGCTCGACCGCAGCGTGACCTTCATCCCCGAAGGCGGCCAATCGCTGACGACCGCTCAGCAGCAACTGATCGAACATTTGGCCAGAGACATCGTGGGGCAAATGGAGGTGCCTTGGTAGGCGATCAACCGTCGGAAAATTATCTGCCAAACTACCAATTTTTTAGTCAGCTGAACTGCTTGGTATTTTCCGTAAGAAATCGAAAATGCTGGGGTCTAAAACGTGCCCAACTACGAACATTTGAAACGACATGAAGGACCAAGTCGATGCTTCAATACAAAAACACGCCTTCCTACAGACTCTGTCTTGGCTTTTGCGCTGCGGCCGCGATCATGATCTCCACCGGCTGTGCGAATCGTGATGCGGTGAACTTTTCGGCAGGCAATCTTTTCGGCAAAGCGGCTCCGATGACTGCGGCCGACTTGCAAGTGAACGAATCGTACTCGACATCGACCAAGTGGTTTGAATCCTACGAGAACGCTCATCGGGAATCACTGCGGACGGGCAAACCGATTCTTGCAGCGTTCACCGGCAGCGATTGGTGCGGGCCGTGCATTAGTCTAAAGAAGCAAGTTTTTGATTCGCCCGAATTTCAAACTTGGTCAGATGAAAATGTTATTCTCTTGGAGCTCGATTTCCCTAAGAAGACGAATCAAGACCCCAAGTTAAAAACACAAAACACGGGGCTGGCGCGTAAGTACGACATCGCCGGATACCCGACGGTGTTGTTTTTAGATGCCAACGGTGACGCGATGGGGAAACTTGGTCACAGCACCAACGCCAAGCAGTGGATCGCTTCGGCGGAACAGATGTTGCGTTAGTCGCCGCTGCTGCGGTACGTGTGCGCTGCGGGCCAATAGCCCAGTGGCACTTTCTTGGAAAAGAATCTGACAATCGTTTAACGACGAGCCGGCAGGCGACCGTGTTAGGCGGGGCGGAACGCCGACGCCTGCCGGCTAGTCGTTCAACTGACCAAGGATTGTCTCGCTTGAAGAACCAACGCTACAACAGATGCCGCGCCTTTATCTCCAGATACTGATTGATCAATTGTGCGGTCATATTCTCCGGGAAAGCTTCCAACGCCAGCACGCCTCGGTGCTTCATCTCCGTCAGCACCTCTCGACGCCAATTCACAATCGTCACCGCGGCGGCTGCTTCGTAAACCGCGTTCTTGCCCGAGTGCTCGGGATCGTAGTCGTCCACCATGTCGAAAAGATCATGGTCCTTGAGCAACAAACACAGCGGTAAATGTTGGCCGGTCAAATTGCTGGTGTACTGCATGATTTGATGGGCGTTGATTTCGTCAATGACGTTCGTAATCAGCACCACCAACGAGCGTTTTGAACAGCGCTGCTTCGCATACAGAAACGCTTTGTCATAACGTGCTTCGACATACCGCGCCTCCTGATCAAACGATGCGTGCAGCAAACGATTGATGTGCCCGATGCCACTACGAGGCGGCGTGAAGTTGTGGATCTGGTCGCTGAAGTTCAACAGCCCCACTGAATCACCCTGCTTGAGCGCGATGTAGCTGAGCATCAGCATCGCGTTGAAGGCATGGTCGAGCATCGAAAGATTGTCCGATTGGCCGGTCATCATCCGGGCGCAGTCGACCATGAAGATAATCCGTTGCGATTGGCTGGACTGAAAATCTTTGACCGTCAGCTTTCGCCGTCGCGCCGTTGTCCGCCAGTCGATGTGTTTATAATTGTCGTCCTTGGTATAGTCACGCAGACGTTCGAATTCATTGTCTTGTCCGATCTTGCGCACACGCCGGACGCCGGTTTGGCTTAATCGGTTCGTACGCGCCAACAGATCGTACTCCGCGATCTGCTTCATATCGGGATACACACTGATGGTGGATTCACAAGGCAACTTGTAAAACGCCGCCCATAATTTAAAACGGCTGCTCACTTTCGCGTGAACGCGTTGCAATCGAAAACTACCACGGGCATGACTGTTGATGGAATAAGTGAACCGCGTCTTTGAACGCTTACCGGTGAACGAGGCAAACTCGTTGGGTGTGGCCTCGAATTCGTCGGGAAGGTCGTCGCGCAGGTTCACTTGATTGACCTTCTGCGATTGGTTGATCAGTTCGATGCTGACGTCGTGCGGTTTTCCCAGCGAGGCGACGCTGCCGGAGGTGCGGGTGACTTCCAATCGCTCCGCACGTGGAATCGAGAACAGATCCACAAACCCAATCAGCAACAGCATCACCAGCAGCGCAAGGGATAAATATGCCATCGGTTCGAAAACCACACTCAACAGCGACCAAAACGCAGGCACCGCGACCAGGACTAACATGCGCCGCTGCGGATAGACCTTGCCCAACCACGCCAGCAACAGCAGCGGCAATCCCATCAGGATCAGCAACAGCACAGGACGTTGGACCAGAAAATCAAGTATGTTTTGTAGTAACGCCATGAGGCACAATGGTTGGCAGTTGGCTGTTAGTTAAGACTTTAGCAGGACGATCGGACTATCGAATACGCGGCACTTCAATCGAACGCATAAGTTGGTCCAGCAGATCGTCGATCTGCTGCCCTTCGACTTCGGCTTCGGCGGTCAGAATCACGCGGTGACGAAGAATGGGTTTGGCAATTTGCACCACATCATCGGGCGTTGCAAAATCGCGTCCCGAAAAAGCCGCCAACGTTCGGATGCCTTGGATAAAACTGATGCCTGCGCGCGGCGAAGCGCCCATGTAGAACTGAGGCCATGAGCGTGTCAGACGCACGATCTGATTGATGTATTTGATCAGCAGCGGATCGACGCGCACGTTTTCTGTTTCTGCGGTGATGCGGTTGATCTGCTGAGGATTGGTCAGCGTCTGAATATTCTGTTCCAACGTTTTGTCCAGATTGCTTTGTCCGCCGTGCATGGCCAAGATGGAGGCCTCTTGTTCTTCGCTGGGGTAATCGGCGATCAGTTTAAACATGAAACGATCCAGCTGAGCCTCTGGCAAGTTGTAGGTTCCTTCGGATTCCAACGGGTTCTGCGTGGCCAGCACCAAAAACGGCAGGTCTAACTGATGCGTTACGCCGTCCACGGTGACGCGTTTTTCTTGCATAATCTCCAGCAGCGCGGCGTGCGTCTTCGCGGGCGAACGATTGATCTCGTCCGCCAGCAGCAGCTGTGTGAACACGGGGCCAGGACGGAAGTTGAATTCTTGGGTCTTCATGTTGAAGATCGGAGCGCCGGTGATGTCCGAGGGCATCAGGTCGGCGGTGAATTGGATGCGTCCAAAATCACAGCCCAGAATCTTGCCAAGCGTTCTCACGAAAAGTGTTTTGCCAAGTCCCGGAACGCTTTCGATCAAAACATGGCCACCGGAAAAGACGGCGATTAAAGTCCCTTCGACCAGATCTTCCTGCCCGACGAAGACCTTGGCAACTTCGTCTCGGATCTGTTGGTAGAGTTTGCTGGCTTCGGTGGTCGCGCGCGGCGCGACGTTGGCCGCAGCGGGCACCGCGGCAGGGGCCGGCATCGTTGGAGGAGCCGCCGGTGGTTGGGGCGCGGGTTGTAGGGGCGTTGATTGGTGGAGCACTGGTGGATCGGCGGTTGGAATGTCCACCACGCCGCTACAGTGCGGGCATTGGGCTTGTTTGCCACGCGCCGAAACGGGGACTTGAAGCGTGCTGCCACAACTGGGGCAGGGGAAGCGCAATGTTTCGGGCGTGGAATCGGGAGGATTATTCATTTCAATTTTTGATTCTTATGGAACGGCGCGGAGCTTCGCAAATATTGTGTAACCGTTAACGGCTTGGACTCGAATACCTCATTGTCGCTCAGCTTTCCAAGCTGATAGCGGGTGGCACGTTTGGTTTAATTTCGGGCAATGCGGTAGGAATTGAAACGCTTTTCACATCGGCACGCTTACGATTCGGAGAATCGAGCGACAATCGCTTACGCTTCTGGGACTCGAGCGACATTGATCGTGGACGGTCACAATGTGTTTTCTTTATGGTAACGATTTATTTTGGATTCAACTATCGGCCCGTCTTTGATCCGGACGTTTTATCAGACGAACCGTCAAGATGTTTTTGCATGACATTCTTTGCCCAATCACGTCCTCGGCTGGCCTTGAGCAATTGGCCGGTGGCGCGAATATGATCGGCGAATGTTTTTTTCGGATGTAACTGGATACGTTTAGGACGCCCGTGGATGGGGAAGACGACAAAGAAAGTGAACGTCGCCAGCAGCAAAAAGAACGGCACGATATCACGCAGCGGCCGTTTGCTTAACCACTCCCAACCGTTCTTTTCGGGAGCCAATGATTCGGTCACCTCGATCGGTTGAGGCCCGCTTTGTAAAACCAAAATGTCTCCGACACAAACGTCAGCAATTTTGTTGGCCAGTTCCTGATTGCCGGGGCTTATTAATCCGAAATTCTGAAGGAACGAACCATTGGCAACAATATAGACCCCCGATTCGTCAACGTCGTTGTCGTCATAGTCGAAGTTGTAGTACTGGTTGTAGTTCGGCTCGATTGGAATCCGGTACACCAAATTGTGACCGTCGCCTTTCAATAATACCTCAGCTCGATCACCGTAAACGCCCGCGTTGTCGATGTAGTTCTCATCGTCGATGTCGTCGTTTTTTCGCGAATCAACCAATGGCCGAAGGTCTGCTGGGATTTTGAAATCATAGATGCCGCAATACAGCTCCAGTTCATCGGTTGGAATTCCCACGGCCCATGGCCCTGAAACGTTTTCGACGGGTTCGCTTTCGATCTCAGTCAACTCGTACCAATCGCAGTCCTTGCCATCGCCGCCACCGTACCAGAAGTAGGATCCTGGTTTGAATCGGCCTTGGATTTGTTTTTCTTGATACCGGCGAACGGCGCGTTCCAAATTTTCATCGTCAGCCAGTTCGATTTGCTTTTTGTCCAGCAACTTTCGGCTTCGAAACCCCGGACCGATGAATACCACGCGCCGGTCGCCGCTACCGTCCTTGACCCAACGCTCGAGGCGCTCGATCGCGGCGTCGCTGGGAGGAAGATCTCGATTGGGCGCCCAAATGATGGTGTTGTAGCGCTCAATCTGCGGTGAAATTCGGCTCGACTGACGCACGTTCCAGCCACGTGACTTCAGCATATGCACGAAACCGCTGATCCCATCAATCGCTCCGTAACCACTGTTGCTGCGGATCCTGCCAAACCCGTCGTCATCAATGTCGTCGATTTCACAACCGGCGACGCAGATCAGAAGTAGGCAGAGCATCAGGGAAACGGTCTTCTTGTGGACCGACACAACCGACTTGTGCTTTGCAAAATTGAGAAATGTCATCATCCCAGCAACATCTCCGCGTTGTCCTTGACCTTGGCGTGAAACCCATTCAATCCAGACCAGCACCGTTGAAACTGGTCGGCGTCCATTTCGTGGTCACCAAAAAACACGGACTCAAACGGCAACATGACTTGTTGGAAATAACCGGAGACACCATTGTGCCGCTGCACCTCTCTTAAATACTGCCGATTGGTTTTCCCTTTTCGCAGCCGGATCAGTCGATTCTGATCCAACGTTACCAAGACGTGGCTGTAGAGATAAATGATGGCCTTCCTGAGGTCGCCGCTGCGATACGCGGCATCGGCGGCAGCACGAAAGTCACCATCGGCGGAATCAAGATCGAACGGGAGCTGTTCAATGCTTTGTTTGCGAGAGCGTCCGGCTGACTGGGTCGTTTCCGATTTTGTGGATTCAATGTACAGAAACGTCATCACCAGCGCGACGATCACGACCAAGATGATCGTAGCCACGATGACAAATAGCGTCGTCCCGGCTCCTTCTCCCATTGGCCCCGGCCCTCCGCCACCGCCGCCAACGGCGGTATTGGTTGTGCCTCCTGGCGTTTTGGCTGGTTTGGGTTTGGCAATCGGCACGCTCGCGCGTTCGTTCGACGTGGGTTTGCTACCGGGTTCTTGTTCCAGCGGTTTCACCGATCGCTGGTCCGCGTCATACCAAGGATACTCATGCCCGCCCAGCGCGTCGGTGCTACCATCGTTGGCCGGAGCCGCGCACAGTGATCCGGAGGTCATGCTGAGCCAAACAAAGGCCAACAGCAAGCTGAAGAAGACAACGGGCCGAGCCCCTTGATGGTTTCGGATTTTATTTGCTTCGATCAATATTCGTCCTCGGCCAACAACTTTTGTTTCTCGGCCATTAACTTCAGCGCGATCTCCCAACCTTCTTGGGTGATGCGTGTGTTGATGTAGTAGAGAAAACGAAACACCGCCAGAAACGAAGCGATCAACCAAGCCGCCAATGGCCAGTAGACGTAGTGGATCGGCGAATCCCAGGCTCCGTTTAATCCAATCGCCGTGTCGACGTGAAAGAAAAGACTGGTCACCGTCACCAACAAGCAGCCACCGATCACGCACGACATCACGAATCCGGCCACAACATCGCCGCGATGAAGATCACTGGCGCGGCGCTTCAACGTGATCCCTCGGTCGGGGGCGTCTTTGGGAATTTTACGCGGCGGTTTTTCCAGCAGAAGTATTTCGGAGATGAAGGGGCGAAATGCGCGGATCGTCCCCGCAAACACAAGCAGCGAGATCACCGACGCAATGCTGTCGGTATGAAACGCGGCCACCAAGCCAAAGATGGGCACCGCCATACGCAGAAAACCATGGTTCCAAATCCACGACTTCGACGTCCCCAGAAAATCACGAACGGTCTTGCCGACAGTGGGTTTGCCCGCAAACAACGCCGTTCCAAGATACTGCGTGATCAGCAGCGTCCCGATTTGGGCTTGGCTGGCAATCAGCAGCAAACTCAGCAGCAGCTCCGTCGGCAGATCGCCCCCGCTGTTATGAACAACATGGCAGACCACGGCGTTGAGGATAACCAGTGGCAGCGCATTGATCGCCAGCATCGCAAGAATGTTCTTCCAATGGTCTCGATAGACGTGCAGTGTTAGATCAAATATCTCTAACAAGGTCCGTTCGCGGATGGCGATATGCGGTTGGCTGAGATCCATTTAACCTGCGGTCTCCATCACATCGCGCGGGAACCCCAGCACCACAAAGTAAAACATCAGCATCCCGCTGGTCACCACCGCCACCATGGCTTTGCCGATCCAGGGGATAGATGATTCGGGGTGGGGCGAGATAAACCCTTCCACAAACGCCGCCAGCACAAACAGCAACACGGCGCACATCGCGATCGGGATAGTGTCACGCGCCGTTTTAATCAAATTGTCAAAACGATTGTTGCCGCCGGTGACCCACCAGCTGACGCCGATCCGCAGCCCGGCTCCCGCGGACAATGCGATGGCCGTCAGTTCCAGCGGTCCATGGGCGGTCACAAAGTTAAAAAAGTTTCGACTGGCGTCAGGCGAATCGCAGCGCAGCATGATTCCAAACGAGCAACCCAAGACCACGGCGTTGAAACTGAGCGTCATGAAACCGGGGATCACAAACAGCATCATGATGAAGCAGAACAGACCGATCGAACCGTTGTTGATGATGTAAAAGTTGGCCATGAAGTTGTTCTCACCCCACGAACGGCCCGAAAAGTTTTCAAAGTTGGATTCCATTTGCGAAATGGCATCGGCGCCCATGACTTGCGTCGCAAAATCCGGCCATATCGCCCGTTCCCATGATAAATAGACGCTGACGAAGAACAAAATCCAAAACACGGCCATCGCGATCTGGACAGCGGAATCCTGAAAAATCTGAGCCGGCGTCTGGACGAAAACTTTATCCAACCACGTATCCCACTGGTAGCGTTTGCTGCGATACAGTTGGTTGTGGCTGCGTGCGATCAAACGATGAAGGTAGCTGACCGTATTGGGCGGCAGTTGATATGCTTCGGCCAACGCCAGATCGGCACAGGCTCCACGGTACAGCGTTGTGAACCGGTTGACTTGATCCGGCGTAAGTTTCGCGGCCCCGTTCTTCTCAGTCAACGTCTCGCACAGCGATTCCAGTTCCTGCCAAAGCGGACGGCGTTGGTTAATGATTTGCGAAACTTTCATAGCTTTAGAATATCATATCGATGGGCTAGGATGTAGAGGACGAACCAACGCTGCCCTCCTGTTTAAACATAAACACCCTCCCTTCTCGGAAAAACTAAATAATGGACGTTTTGCCGCGCGAAGAGTACATCGAACAAGCCTACATGTTTAAGGCTTTGCAAGGCCGCGTGACGTCCAACGAACCGGTCCAAGAGATGCTGGTGCAGCTTCGTGAAGAGATTCTTTCGACGACAAAGTTACCGATGGCGATCGACTTCTTGCTGGCCGAAGTTCGCCACGTGGGCACCATGTCCACCGCGATGAAGAAGCTGCCGCACTATTTCACTCAGTTTCAGATCTTCATCATTGAAAAGGCCGAGGACGAACATGGCCGGTTCGACATGCGAGTGGCGTTTTTGATTCTGGAGGCCGAGTCGAAGTTTCGCGCCGACAATAAGGATCCGGTCGCGATGTTCCTTTTTCAGGTGGAAACCTTGTGCCGCAATTGTCTTGATTACGATTATGGTTTGCAAGCGATCGCGATGGACCCGATCTACGACGGCAAGTGGCAGCGCTGGATCCTCGAGGTCCGCCATCAGTTAGGGTTGGTTGAACTGGCCGATTTGATTTACGTCAACAGTGAATACTACGTTTTGAAAAACGGGAATCGCAACGAGGACGAAGACGCCGACCGAGTGATTCTGTTCGGCGAAAAAGAAGGCCGTATCGCTTTGGCCAACCGGAAGAAGGAAGCCCACTATTTATTTTCATCGCTGCAGCGGCAGTTGGACTACCCCGCGGTGCCTCGTCCGAGCAAACGCGATCCGGCGATTGATTTGTTGCCCAAGCTTGAGAAATTGGTTCAGCGCATGGAGGTGCGGATTAAGTTGCTCGAGGATGAGCAGCGCCAAAGCGGCATTGATCTCAACCAGTTCATGCGCGATCAGAAGAAGTAGCGGCAGTCATAGAGGTAGCCTTTGTCAGTTTAACGACTAGCCGGCAGGCGTCGGCGTTTCGCTCCGCCACACACGGTCGCCTTCCGGCTTGTCGTTAAACTATGATGCTCAGAGGCTCGATATGTGACCGCCGCGTGGCTCATCTCTACAACGAAACATGGCCGGTCGAAACCGGCCATGTTTGTTTGATCATTGTCGTTGTCGGTTAGAAGTTGAAGTGCCTTGGCGAACTGCCTCTTCCAGAGTGGAGACCGTATCCTCCGTAACCGCTGCCGTACCTGGGGCTTGGTCGGTGTCCGTATTTCGGTCCGTAACCGTCACTCAGTCCTCGTCCGCCGTAGGCACATCCCGACCCGCGGCTTGGGCGTGCCGGTACGCGGTAGGTGTCCACTTGGACGACGATTGGGCGTTGGCTACGATTCCCGTAAGGGTACACCGGCTCACGCAAGGTTGCAGCAGCGATGACTGGACGTTGCACAACGACCGGCGGAGCGATCACGATCGCGGCTCGCAGCACCGCGATGTCGTCTTGCATGTGACAGATACATTCATCTATCGACTCCAGCAATCGTTTGACGTGTGCGGTGTGGCCTTTGACCGATCCATGACAATGGGCGGCCAAGAGTTCGGTGTTGTCAAACAGGTCCTCTAGGTGATGGAAGGTTTCGTGCATTTCAACGACGTAACCAGCCAGCGTGTCCAGACATCCTTCAGCGCGTGCGATCTCTCGGGTCTGTTCGGCCAGCTGCCGCAGGGCTGCCGAATCGCCCACCAAGTGGCGGTAGTTCGCGGTGTAGCGGTAATGCTCAGTTTCTCTGAGCAGCGTGCGTGTTTGGTTGCGGATCTTCACCGCCATTCGATTGATGTGGTTGTATTCGTTCGCCGAAACGGTTTCTGCCGAAACGCCAAGGGCGATGACGGCGACGGCGGCGATGAGCGTTTTGGAAATTGTTTGAGAGATTTGGCGATTCATTTGGGTTCCTTCTAAAAAGGACAACTTTGTTTTCAGCAACCTTCGTGGTTGCATGCCAGATCAAAGCTGCAGCCGCGGTGCCAACCGTTGCCGACCGTTGCCCGTAGAGAGCCCTGCCAGTTCTCCGAAGCTCGGATTTGGTCTATAAATAAGGAAAACTCAGCCAAAATTCGGGCCGCGGGTGTCGAGAAAGTCGAAAATGAGAAAGATTTACTCGAACTTTCGGTTTGAAAAAACGAATTCAAATTGATGGCGCGTGTAATCGAAGTGAGTTACAACTACCCTGATCTTGTCGCTGATCCGGCACACAATAATTTTGCGACGCGCTTCTTTCGTGCGGTCTAAGAGGCCTCACTACTTCCGACCCAACCCAACAGAGAAAACCCTTGGCCGACCACGTATATATTCTCTGCCCATTCGCCAACAAAAGCGGACTGTACGCCAGTTGGTTGGACGCGCTGCCGCTGCCCTATACGATCGTCGAAGATTTTGTCGTGGACTGGCAACCGCCGGCTGACGCGTCAATCATCGTCACGCACATGCACTATCGTTGGGAAGATCTTTCGGCGCTTCGTCGGTTGCTGACCGATCACCCGGCGATACCCGTGTTGGTTTTGGCAGACGGGATTTTAGAATATCGAAACACTTGGCAACACCCAGGACTGGCCGCCGGAAGCATGTTTCAGCCTTTGCTGGGCCATAAAATCGCTTGCATCGGACGCGGCCAAGCACGTGTGATCGAAAGTTGGGGCAACGTTGGCAAATGCGAAATCGTCGGGATGCCTCGATTCGATGCGCTGGCGTCTCAACAAGTCAAACCGCCGACGAAATCTGAGAATTTTCGTTTGCTGATCGCGACCGCGCAGACGCCGGCCTTTGATGACCGCCAGCGCGCGACGGTCCTGCAATCGCTCAAAGACCTCAAACAATGGCTCGACGCACATCGGACCATTGACGGCCGCTCGGTGGAAACGGTTTGGCGTTTGACGGCCGGTTTGGATGAAGAATTGGGATTTGCCGTGCGTGATCCGGTCACCGAAGGAAAGCTTCCGCCTATGCTGGAAGTCATGGACAACGTCGACGCGGTGATCACGACGCCTTCGACGGTGTATCTGGAAAGCGTGCTCAAGGGACGGCCGACGGCGATTTTGGATTATCACAACACCCCGGCTTACATTCCGCCGGCTTGGACGATCAGCGCTCAAGCCCACATCGAGCCCGTGTTAGAAGAACTGGCTGATCCGCCTCGTCCCAAGCTATTGTTTCAGGACACAACCCTGCATGATAATCTGGAATGTCGTTCGCCCGCGGTCGACCGGATGGTTGATTTAATTCTGACGATGATTCAGTGCGGAAAAACGGCCTCAGAAGACGGAAATCCGATCGAGTACCCTTACCGGATCATCAGCAGCCCTGAAAAAGGATTCTTTCCGGTGCTGGAATCTTTCGATCTTGAACAGCTTTTCCCCAACGCTGAAAGTTTCCGGCAGTCCGATCTGAACACCCTGCAGGTGGAGCTGAACGCGGCGATTGAGCGGTTGGGAGAATTGCCAAAAATGTTGGCCGACCGAGACGCGGAGCTGGCGAAGACGATGGAGTTGCTGGACCAGAGCCGCACCAAGCGAAGGCAAATTTTCGCTGATTTCAAAGATCTTCAGGCTCGGTTTTTGAAGCTGAAAGAGCGTCTGAATAAACAACCGTAGTGGATCTTGTTAAAGATCCTGCCCTGCCGTTAAACGCAAAAAACAGGGAAAGGATTGGCCAGGAGGTTTAACAACCTCCACTACGTCTTGGCCGATTGGCTCGCCAGCATCGATGCTGGTACACTATCGGGCTGTTTGGAAAAGTCTGTCAGATTGATGTTGACCGTTTTTATCAAAGTGAATTAGGTTAGAGTGCTGTGTCATGGAGGACACTGAAAGTAGCTATTGGAAATAGCACCTCAAACACAGTCACCCCATCAATTCGAAACCATTTCGTTCGACCGCGTTGTTGCAAAGTTTTCTGAAGGATCAGGACGCAACAAACGTGCCGCGAAAGACTGTGAACGAGACATCTCTTATCTGCCGGCCTTGGGTGGCCGCGATAAGAACTTCTGCTGGCCTCCAAACGATGCAAACTTTGTTTGAACGTTTCACAGCGAGGCTACCCAAGTGCTACCGGACTTCGATTTAAAGGATCGAGTAAAACAAGCGACGAACATCGTCGACTTGATCGGCAGCGATATGCAGCTTCGCCGGCAGGGCGGCAACTATGTCGGGCTCTGTCCGTGGCACGATGACACCAAACCTTCTTTTCAAATCAACGAAGGCCGTCAAAGTTGGGCCTGCTGGGTTTGTGCGGACCGCGGTGATGTTTTTTCTTACGTGATGAAACGCGACAGCCTGCAATTCCGCGAAGCACTGGAGTATTTGGCCGATCGCGCCGGCATCGCGATGACAAAAATTCAGCAGAACATTCCCAAAGGATCGGCCCGAGACAAAAACACTTTGTTCAAGGCGATTGACTGGGTCCAGCAGCAATATCACAAAAATCTGTTGCAGTCCACCGACGCCGCTGCCGTTCGTGATTACCTGTCCGATCGTGGCATCACCGACCAAAGCATCGAAGAATTCAAAATCGGTTTCGCGCCGTTGGCGTGGTCATGGTTGGTCGATCGCGCTCGATCGACGGAGTTCAGCGGCGAAATCCTCGAGGCTTGCAACGTTGTGATGGCCAATAGTCGAGGCGGATACTACGAGCGGTTTCGCGGGCGCGTGCTGTTTCCGATCTTCAACCTTCAGCAGAAGACGATTGGTTTTGGCGGCCGCGTTGTGCCGGGGATCTACGGCAAAGAGGAAGAGCCCAAGGGCAAGTACGTAAACACTTCCGAAACGCTGCTGTTCACCAAAAGCGACAACCTGTACGGGCTAAGTCACGTCTATCGCGACGTTCAGAAAACTCGGAAACTGACCATCGTCGAAGGTTACACCGATGTGATCGCGGCCTATCAGGCAGGGTTGAGAAACACGGTAGCGGTGCTGGGAACGGCGCTCAACGAACGGCATATCAAACTGATCAAACGTTTCGCCGATTCGGTGACGTTGGTGCTCGACGGTGACGAAGCGGGACAAAAAAGAACCAACCAAATTCTTGATATCTTTGTTGCTCAAGACATGGACCTGCGGATCCTCTCATTGCCTGAGGGGCTCGACCCGTTCGACTTCGTGAGCAACCGCGGCGCGGATGCGTTTCAAGCGCTGGTCGATGAGGCTCCCGACGCGCTGGCGCACAAAATCGGCATCGAAACCTCGGGGATTGACCTGGTCAACGACACCCACGCGGCGAATCAGGCCTTAGAGAGTATCTTGAAAACGATCGCTCAGGTGCCGACCTCCGTCATCGCCAAATCTGCCGCGAAGAGTTTGCGTCAGGACCAATTGGTGGCTCGGTTGGCTCGGCAGTTTCAAACGACGCGCGATCAAGTCAAAGGCCGTTTGAAAGAGCTCCGCAATTCAACGCGTCCAGGGCGATGGAACCAAGCCCAAGAGAACGAAGAACAAAACAACGATTCGGACTTCAGCAAATTCAACTTAAAAGAAGTCGAAGTGTTGGAACTGATTTTCAATTCACCAGAGCTGGCGGATGTTGCGATCGAGCGTATCTCGCCGGAGATGTTTGGGCCGGGACCGTTACGAGAGATATTCGAGCTGTTAGGCGAGTTCTTTCATGATGGTCGCGACGCGAACTATGAAAATGTGATGCTGCACTTGGACGATCCGAACCTGAAAAATGTTGTCGAATATCTTCTGGAGGAAGCGACACAGAAACAGGAGGCGTTCGAGGAAGCCAACAAGGGTGTCAAGTTTAATGCGGCGCTCCAATTGGAGACGGTCATTCAAGCGTTTCACCGACACCAAGAGAAGATCAGCGAAGCCGCGCAGATTTCCCAACTTCATGAACAGAAGTTGGACAAGTCGGAAGCGGTGGATGTGTTAGAGGAATTATTGAGACAGAGGCGACAGCAACAAGGTATCACAGCGCCCACGGACGGGTAGCAACCGAATTGCTGAATCGACACTTTGCTTTCGTTTGCCGAATTTGTTTTTGGCAGCGTCGGCGTGTCGTGTGAACCACCGATTTGCGAGAAGGATTCCGCAGAAGGATTGGAAGAGATGACTATTCAAATTAACGATGACCTGAAGGTTTTGATCTCACGTGGCCGCGCCCAAGGGTTTTTGACCTACGACGAAGTTTCGAAGCATCTGCCCGATGAAACGACGGGTTCGGAGAAATTGGATGCACTCATCGCGGCGCTGGAGGGTTCAGGCATCGAACTCTGCGACCAAGCGCCCGCGGGTTCGAACGAACCTACGCCCGAAGAACTGAGTAAGGCCGAAGCGGACACGGACATGGAAGCTTTCCAAGCCGCCGCAAAGTTGCCTCGTCCCAGTGACGATCCCATCCGCATGTACCTCAGCCAGATGGCCGTCATTCCGTTGCTCAGCCGCGACGAAGAAATCGCGCTGGCCAAACGGATCGAGATCGCTCGTAAACGTTATCGCCGCACGGTGCTTTCGAACAACTACGCGCTTTCGGCCACGATCGAAGTGCTCAAACGTGTTTACCAAGGTGAACTTCCGTTTGACCGTACGATTAAAGTTTCGCTGACGGAGAATCTGACCAAGGAACAGATTCAGTCACGGATGCCGCATAACTTTAAGACGATGGATCACCTTCAGCGCGAGAACGCACGCGATTTCCAGATCCTTGTTTCCAAGAGCAAACCGGCCAAAGAGAAAGCCGCGGCCCGCGTAAGATTCTTGGCCCGTCGTAAGAAGCTGGTCACCTTGGTCGAAGAACTTAGCTTGCGTTCGCGGCGCGTGTCGCCGTTGATCGCTCAATTGCGGAGCATCTCTGACCGCATACTTCGTATTAAGAAGCAGTTGAGCGGCTTCAGCGAAATCGAACTTTCCAAAAGCGAACGACGACGCCTACGCAGCGACATGATTCGGTTGACGCTGGAAGTTCAGGAGAGCCCTCAGAGTTTGAAGGCTCGGGTCGATCAATGCGAAAACTACTACAAAGAATTTGAGAACGCCAAACGTCAGCTGTCGGGTTGTAACTTGCGTCTGGTGGTTTCGATTGCCAAAAAGTACCGTAACCGCGGGATGAGCTTCCTAGATTTGATTCAGGAAGGCAACACGGGACTGATGCGAGCGGTCGATAAATACGAGTATCGTCGCGGGTTCAAATTTTCGACCTACGCGACGTGGTGGATTCGCCAAGCGATCACGCGCGCGATCGCGGATCAGGCTCGTACCATCCGAATCCCTGTCCACATGATCGACGTGTTGTCTCGTTTGCGGAACATCCAAAAAGCGATGCTGCAGGAAACCAAACGCACGCCTACGATGGAAGAGATTTCGTTAAGGGCACAGCTGCCTGTTGAAGAAGTCCGCCGCGTGTTGGACATCGGTCGCCATCCGGTCAGTCTCGACCGTCCGGTCGGCGAAGGCGACGATTGCAGCTTCGGCGAATTCATCGAGGACAATTCGAACGATAGTCCCGTCCGTCTTGCAACCAACGGCATTCTACGCGACCGCATTGAAGGCCTGTTGAAAACGTTGACGTATCGTGAGCGCGAAATTATTCGCCTGCGATACGGTTTGGGCGATGGTTACACCTATACCTTGGAAGAGGTGGGCCGCATCTTCAAAGTTACGCGCGAACGAGTGCGTCAGATCGAAGCCAAAGCCGTTCGTAAGTTGCAGAACCCTGTCCGCAGCCAGTGCTTGGAAGGTTTTGTGCCTGAGTTCCCGTTGGTGGACACACGTGAGGACGACAACAACAAACATCACGCGGAGGTTTCAACGGAAAAGCCAGCCGAGGTTCCAAGTGTGACACGTGTTGAAGCTGTCGATCCGTTGTTGCCGACCGATCCACTGCCGCAGGATTTGCTTGCCTTTGAGAACCAAGAGATGGACAACCTGTTTGCCGGCGTCGAGATGATCTAAGGCGTTTTGGATTACGAAAAATTTCAAAGGGACATGCTTCGATCGCGGAGCGTGTCCCTTTTTCTACAGTCGCCTTTCGGTAGAGAGGCTGTCATTTTTAACGTGGTTGTAACGGTGAGCAGAAATGGTAACCCGACGCGTAACGGGCTGTTGATCCAATGTGGCATAAGCTTCTAGCTTGTGGTTGTAAGTCCAAAAATAGGACTGAACGATTCAAATTGGATACGATCCACAGGCTGGAAGCCTATGCCACGCCGTATAATCGCTTCTTTACGAGCTTGATGGGGACTTAGGGTCGAGGCTGTATTGCTGCCAAAAAACATAGGCACATTGCGGTGAAGGTTCAGATTACCCACAATTCGTTTTTAGTTTTGCCTTTCATTCGTTTGTATTCCTATGAGCATTTTCGCCGGAACTGAATTTTATCAGGAACCTAAGTGCGATCGCTGCGGTCTGTTGGAGACCGAATGTGATTGTCCGCCGCCGGAGGTGAAGCGCGTCTTGGTGGACCCTGGGAAACAAACGGCCCGCATTGGCAAAGAGAAACGGAAGAAGGGAAAGGTCGTCACGGTGATCCGTGGGCTGTTGGCGGATGACAATGATCTGCCAAATTTGCTGAAGCAACTGAAGAACGAGTGCGGAGCCGGCGGTTGTGTCGAAGAAGACACGATCGAAGTGCAGGGAGATCACCGGCCGCGCGTCGAAAAGGCCCTGAAAAAGATCGGCTACCGAACAAAGGTGATTTAGGGAACTAGTACTGAAGGCACGGCATACTTTTGTTGCTTAAATTTATGTCGTCCTTTCAAGACTAACGGAGCGAATAACTCAACGTTCCCCGACTCGCGGTTGGGGCTAATGCATGCCATCACTTTGTGATGATTGAAACGCAACCTCAAAACTGTTGCATCCGGTTTTCGATATGTCAGCGCATAAAAAAACCGCTTCGCGTGAACGAAACGGCAATAAAAGATTAGCTCCAGCGAATTGGCAGCGATGGGAGTCGCTGGGAGAAAAACGAAGATCGGACGTGCTAAGCACAAGCCACTATTGATCTCGGTCTACCCTAAAATTGGTCCCTCAGCCG